>CAVTDA010000025.1:0-10429 GCA_963733285.1 uncultured Acidobacteriota bacterium | reverse complement strand
GTCACTGCTCCTGTTCGCGGGGGAAGCCTACAACGTGGAGATGGGGATTTCAAACCAATTGTTCCCCCAGGAGCGCGACGACACGCCGAGCTGTCTTTACCTCGCCAACCCCAATGACACGCTTAATTTCACGCCGGCTTCCCCAAGTGGTGCTGCTCCTTATACGGCCGTGATTTCCGACATTGAAGCATTTGCCAACTATATGCGCTTGCTGGCCCCGCCCGCTCCCGCTCCCGACACAACTTCCGTGATGAATGGGCGCGGCAAGTTCATAAAAGTAGGCTGTGCACTCTGCCACACACCATCGTTCACCACAGGCGCGGCCATGGCAAGCGGGTCCTCCAGGGTGCCAAGCCCTGCCCTCTCCAATCAAAAGGTGAATCTCTGGTCTGACCTTCTTGTCCACCATATGGGGAAAGGTCTTGCGGACGGCATCACGCAAGGTAGTGCTGGCCCCGATGAGTTTAGGACCGCTCCTCTCTGGGGTCTTGGGCAGCGCATCTTCTTCCTTCACGACGGACGCACTACTGATCTAGTGGAAGCTATCAAGGAGCACAAGAGTCAGGGAAGCGAGGCAAACAAGGTGGTCGATCGCTACAATCATCTGAAGGCAGAGGAGAAGCAGGAGCTCCTCAATTTTTTGCGCTCGCTTTAATTCCGGCCCGGTGCGAAGCACTACATTTGGCTTTTGCTATTTGGTATTGCTTCGCTCCTCCGCGGCTCCAAGTCGCGGACGCGCGCCTCCGCCGCCGGCAACTCCTCTCGCGGGCGTCCCTGCGGTCGTTGGAACCCCTCGATGCCCTGCTTTCGGTAGGCATCGCGCCAGCGATACAGTAAGGTCCGTTTGATCTTCAGTTCCCGGCTCAGCTTGACGAGCGGCTCCCCCGCCATCCTCCGCTGCACGACCCGCAGCTTGAACTCCGGCGTGTGCATCCTCGCCTTGCGTGCACCCTTCATGGAACACCTCCATTCAATGAAAAGTGTCCCCTATTTTATTTGTCTCAGTTTTGGGGTGCAGTCCACGCACTGAGAATGGCGAAGAAAGTGGGGGCGGTTCGCGAACCGTCACTACGAAATGGCGGGGTAAACCCGCCGCCACCTTACAAGGGTGGGCGGAAGAGGCGATTATTCGAGGACGCAATTCAGCGCATCATCCGGTGTAAGGTCCGGACTTTGCCTCGTCGATGGTCCGTTTTTCTGGCAGCATGCGCTGATGAAGAATGCGAGATACCAGGATGCCCCCTGTTTCGATCCGATAAAACACCACATAACGGGCATGTTCCATGCGGCGCAAGCCGAGCCGAATATGATCGCAGAGGCGGCCTGACTGAGGGTTATCCGCAAGCTGGCGGCAACAAGTTTCAAGCCCGTCGATATAGCGAAGGGCCTGGTCTGCACCCCACGTCTCCAGGGTGTAGGCGCCGATATCCATAAGATCGGCCTCGGCAAGTCGAGATAAGCGGAATGTGGCCACCCGCTAGCGCTTCTTTCGGGGAGATTTAAGGGCCTGGCGGACTCGCGCAAAGGAGTTGCCCCCGGCAACCCCGCTCGCGTCCCCTTCATCGATCGCCATTCTCAGCGCGGCAAGCTTTACCTCGTACCGCTGCTCCTCGCGCTCCAAGGTTCGTAGGGCGGCGCGGACAACTTCGCTGGCGTTCTCGTAACGGCCACTTTCTACCTTGGCGAGCACGAAACGGTCAAGCTCGTCAGTCAAATTCACATTGCGCGTTGGCATGATTCATTCCTCATCGGGTTATCGATCCCGATTCGAAGTGTACCAAAATTGGCAAAGATTGCCAATAAGAACAGACTCATTCGACGCGACGCGCGCGGCTGGACGCGCTCAACGTGGTGCGGGGGCTCAACCAGCAAGAGCAAGGTAGCGCGGAGGTATTTGACTCCGAGGCAAATTCCTCCGCGGCTTTTCTCATCGCGCGGAAATCCACACGCCAGGATTGTGATGGAAGAGCCGCAGAGGAATCCGTCGGTCGCAAGACCCGTCCGCCGAGGGGCTGAGACGGAAACCTCTGCGCTGCAGTTTCCGGACTCCGCGCCTCTGTTCCTCAGTGGTTCAAAAAGGATTCAAAATTCAAGATTCAAGATGGCAGAGGATAGAGCGCTCCTCCGTGCCTCAGGGTCTCGGCGGTCAAAAAAAGATTCAAAATTCAAGATTCAAGATGACAGAGGATAGAGCGCTCCTCCGTGCCTCAGGGTCTCGGCGGTCAAAAAAAGATTCAAAATTCAAGATTCAAGATGACAGAGGACTGGGCTCATCTCCGCTCGCAAGGCCGCCGATAAGAATTATGGGGGTGCGGCGCGGGGGCCGGCGGGCCACACATTCCCACTACGGTTATCGGCGGATTTTCAGGGGCGCATGAAGGTATTTGAACGGCGGGCCGGGCAAGCTCGGAAATGCAGGTTCGCGCGCCGCTGCCGCAAAATTAAAGCTCAGATTCACCGGTCATTCCGCCGATGGAATGATTGGGGGGCGTGAGGGCAGGCCGGCGGGCCACACTTTCTCACCACGGTTATCGGCCGGTGAAGGCTCCAGGGTGAATGAAAATATCCGATTGCGCCACTGCGATCTCGCCCGGGCCGGTCTTGGGGCGCGTGACGAGAATTGAACATCTTTCATGCTGCCCGCCCTGCCCCCTTCGCCGGTCCCCCCGACGCCGCAGGACCAAAAAGCGGGTCCTGCGCTACGATGCGGCCGGGCTGACACTTGATGTATGGAGCGCGACGTGCAAACCGCGTCTATGAAGTCTGACCCCAATTCCCGTTTCCCGTCTCCGGTCTGCTGTTCCGCCCCCCTCGCCGGTCCCCCGACACTGCCGCGCATCGTTTATCGACAGAATTGCAGGAGGGCGTGAAGGAATTTTCCTTGAGCTTCGCTGCTCTCCCTCTGGGCCCAAGTTGTGCGATCGGGTTTGGGGCGCGCGAATATTTTTGTGCCATGGGCAACTCGCCCCGATTCATCGGGGTCTTGCCCGTGCTCGAGCATGGCCGGGACCTGTCCCGATGATGTAAATCGGGATGGCCAAGGCACAGATTTGGAAATCCGGGACGTTCACGTCGTTTCGTGGATTTCACTCGGCATTTCAGTGTTTTCTCTTTTCCCTTTTGCCGGCCAACCACGAGGCGAGCATGCTAAAATCGGCGAACGTGCCGGTTTCCGGGTTCCCCCTCTGCGGGGCAAGGCCGGACCTACAGCGAACCACTGCTGTTTGTATCTTCTTTACGGTATGTGAACAATTCCCCACATCGAATAGATTTATTGAGGTGCCGGGAACGTGTCATTGCATGGCGGGCAACAACCGAAGCTTGGTGACCGAAAATCCGCAATCGCTGGCCCCTCAAGGCTCACGATTTTGATCGATGCCCGAATAATGGGCGGGAGGCTTTTATGAGTAAACGTCGCATGCAGCGTATCGAAGCGCGGGAGGATGAACTCGGTAGCGATCCCGGACAGGTGGGCTCCGACAGCGCGGGGCAATCCGGCGATACGCAGGGACTCTCACAAGAGTCGGACGCTGCTGAAGAAAGCGTCGAAGAACTTACCGAGACTGATCAGGCTTACGAGGCGGAGATCGAGGAAGGCGTCGAGGAGGCCGAGGACAACCCCGAACGGCCCGTGCGCACACGCGAGGATAAAGCCAAAAACACCGATTTTCCATGATCGGAATCGGAAACAACGGGTTAAGCAACAGGAGACTAAACAGCACGGCGCACGGCGTGCCACCTGTCACTCGTCGCGAATTCTCAGCCCGCGCTTGACACGGTGTGCCGCCGGGCATAGGATTCCGCCATGCAAACGCCTACGGTCCGGCGCCCGGCCGTTTCAGGGCGCTTCTATCCCGGCAAACCCGAGGTTCTTACCCAGCAACTTGATGAGTACCTTGCCGCTTCTCCCGAGGCTGTAAAGGCTGAGTCTGCAATGGGTTGCATGGTGCCGCACGCTGGCTATATGTACTCCGGCAAGGTGGCGGGGGCGGTGTTTCAGCGATTGCCGGCGCGGGCGAGCTATATCATCCTCTGCCCCAATCACACCGGACGGGGCGCGCCGCTCGCCATCATGGCCAAAGGGGAATGGCAAACGCCGCTGGGGAATATCTCCATCGATAGCGAATTGGCGGCTCGCCTGCAACACTCCTGCCGGCTGTTAATGGAAGATTCTAAAGCACATGAGAGCGAACACGCGATTGAGGTGGAACTCCCCTTCTTGCAGCGCAGCGTGGGCGATTTTACCTTTGTGCCCATCGCTATTGGGGTCAGTCGATTCGCCGCCCTGGAAGCCCTGGGTCACGGCATGGCCCACGCGCTAAAGGGCGCACCAGACCGGACGATGATCATAGCCTCCAGCGACATGAATCACTACGAGCCCGATGACGTCACGCGCGTCAAGGACCACAAAGCCATTGAACAGATTCTGGCGCTGGACCCTGCGAAACTCTATGAAGTTGTCCGGGAGGAGGATATTTCGATGTGCGGATACGGTCCCGCAGTCGCCATGCTGACGGCCGTAAAGGACCTAGGAGCTACGCACGCCGAGCTGGTACATTACGCCACGTCTGCTGATACCAGTGGCGACTTCAGCGCCGTAGTTGGATACGCGGGCATCGTGATTTCCTAACGCTTAATTGAGCTAGTGCTTTCCGCCCGTGGCACTTGGTGCGGGAGGCGGCGCAGGGTGGCCCGCCCCTCCACTCGGAGCACCTGTGCCCCCGCGATTGGTACCAGGCTGCCCGCCTGCCGGCGCCCAAGGACTGCCACGATTAGTTCCCGCCGATGCGCCTCCGGCCTGACTTGTTGCCTGCTGGGCGGATCCTCCAGCCTCAGGTCGAGGCCCGCCGGAGTTGCCGGGGGTGCTGGTGATGGGCGGGGGTGCCGCGAAGACTCCCTGACGCGATGGAGGATGTCCTTGCCCACCCAAGGGAGGAACCACCTGTTGCTGCCCGGGTGTTGGGGATGGTTGAACGGGAGCCTGAGTCGCAGTGGGACTCACCGCCCAGGAGCCGCCCGGTACAGGCCGTGTCTTCTCTGAAGGAAATGCCGGCTGAACGACCGGCGACGCGGAGTGATGGCCGTTGACGTAAGCTCCCTGCTGCGGATCGTAGACAATTGAGGGATCGCGATTGCTCATCCCGGCGCCGCGTCGCGGTCCGAGTGGCGTGCTGGTTGGGGCAGAGGCCCAAGGCCCTCCCGTCTGAGGACGGGAAACTGTCCATTGTGGGCTGTGGTTTTGAGAAGCGGGGAATGCCACGGGCGCACCAGGAAGCATCGCCGTGGTTGAAGGGTCAACGCGCGGCGCGCTCACCTTTGTACCACTGGTAAAGTTGACGCCTAACAGGCTGTGGGGCATGACATACCCACCCTGGCGCAACGCGGCGGTACTGATAACGCCGCCGCCACAAGCGTCTCCACATGCAGAGCGAGGATTTTTGCGGTGCGCGCGTGGACGCCAGCCGACCCAATTCGGGCCTTGGTACCACGTGACCTGCGCCGGTGACCATGTCTTCAAGTTGTCCGGAAACCACACCCAACCACGCCCCGGTACGAACTCCCACTCCCCATAGTGATAGGGTAACCAGCCCCACGGTTCAGACCCGATCCAGGTGAAGCCGATTCCCGGATACCAGCACCACTGGCCAGAGCTGTAGGGCGACCACCCGGCAATCGTGCGAGGAATCCACCCGGAGCCTTCGCCTTCCACATTAATCCAATTACCGTCCTGCGCAAGATCGCCCCAGCCATAGGGGACTCCGTCCAGTTGATCGACATAACCGCCGGGTAAAGCGCCCGCTTCCGCAACTTCAGCATGGGACTCGCGGTCCGCCACCCATTGGTCCCAATCATCCCGGGTTATGTCCTGGGAAAGCGTTGTGGGCTCAGCGACGCCCGGTTGCAGGAGCAGAACATCGTCCTTCTGGAGGGCCATGGAACCCAGGTTACTCTCCTCTTCCACGTTGCCGTTAAAAACTTCAACTCGCTCCATGCCCTGGTCCAAATCCACACGAAACTCGTCGCCGCCCTCGGCGTTAAGAGTGCCCAAAGGCGTTTCAACTTGCAGCGATTCTTCCGAACGGGAAGATAGCGGATGAAACGTGGCATACCCCTGGCGAAGGTTGACGCGGTCGGTCTTGTCTCCTTGCGGGCCCAATCCCAATTCCGTGAGCTCGATCAGCGATTCTTCACCGAGCCGGAGAGCCCCGCCATTTTCAAATTGAATCTCGGCAAAACTGTTGCCGCCCGTTGAGAGCTTAAAACCCTGCTGGAGCGGTGTGTTAACCGGCGCTTCGGCCCACCCCTGCACGTCGGGCCGTTGCAGGGTGACGCGACCTTCCACAAAACTCAGCCGGAGGACACGGGGTTGACTTGGAGTCTGGGACAGAACTGGAAATGATGAGAGGAGAACAAAAAGTCCTAAAGCGGTAAGACCTGCAAAAATGGGCGTGCGGGGTTTCATTGGCCACCTCCCAGCCGCTTGGCGGCGGGCTTCATTACCCCTATCGTACACCTACGTAGACGATTGGGACAGGGTGAAGGTTTCTACTTCTGCTTGCGGATTCGCGCTTCGATTTGCCGGGCGCGCATTTGTGCCAGATGTAAGTAGTGGGAATCATTGGAGATCTTTTCAAGGGTGGGAATCATGAGGTCTGCCTCGACGTAAAGTCCATTATTCAGGTCGTCGTACACCTGGACCAGGATCTGAGGGAGGCTTAGGCGGTCATACTTCATCGCATACTCGAGCTGGCTAATTCGCTCCTCAACATTGCTGATCTTTTCCATAATGTCGGTGAGCTGCTGCGCAAAATGGTTCTCCGAGTAATTGAACTGAACCTCGCCGGTTTTCTGGCCATCCTGATAGGTCAGCGTCTTGAGCCCAATATTGGCAACCTTGTGGTGAGTATCAAGGTCGGCGGAGCGGAAATAATTCAGCGATTGGGTTAGAGAGAAAATTCGCGCGGTCGTTGCGGACGAAATTTGCAAGCTGCGGGGCGCGGCAGGATCCTCCAGCTTGTGTGAGTCGTAGGTCACCTGGCCGTCTTTGTCTATGTGCAACGAAAAGTATTCAGGAGTGCTGCCCTTCAATACTTTCGTAAAAGTTATGGAGGGAATGGGATGAACGGCTTGCGCAGGAGAAAGAGAGCCTCCGGGAAGAAGCAACAAGAATCCTGCCGCCAAGCCAAGAAAACCGAGCCGGAATACAGAGAAACAGGACTTAATTGGGAGACCACCTCCGGGCATGAGTCCGACAACTGCCGGGCGGGCCCTTCTTGGGTAATGCTCTTTCCGAACTGCACACGGCGCCAAGAGAAGATGCATCACCCGGCGTGAATTTTCCGCAAACAATTCTGAAGACGGCAGAGGAATTCAGCAGCTCTGCCGGCCTCCGTCAAAAGAGAATCCCATGAACCGCTATTTGTCCTGCGTAAGCGCCTGGAGCTCCGATTCTTCGATGTCAAAGTTGGCGTAGACGTGGGAAACATCTTCGTGGTCTTCCAATTCTTCCATCAGCCGCAACATCTGGTCCGCCTGCTTGCCGGAGAGTTTCACGTAGTTCTGCGGCACCATGGTAACTTCCGCCGCCGAAGTCGCGATCTGCGCCTCTTTTAAATGTTCCACAACGTTGTGGAATTTATCCGGCGCGGAAAGGATTTCCCAGTTGCTGCCGTCGTCCACCATGTCGTCAGCGCCCGCATCAGTAATCAACTCCAGCAGCTTTTCCTCATCCGCCTTGTCCTTTTCGACGATCACATAACCCTTTTTGCTGAAAAGCCATGCCACCGACGCCCCGAAGGCGCCGCCATGCTTGGAAAACATGTGGCGAATTTCCGCCGTTGTGCGGTTCTTATTGTCGGTCGTAACTTCCACGATCATCGCGACCCCGCCGGGCCCGTAAGCCTCATATACGGCCTCTTCAATGATGGTGCCGGGAAGTTCCCCTGTGCCTTTCTGGATGGCGCGCTTGATGTTGTCGGCCGGCATGTTCTCTGCCTTGGCGGCCAGGATGGCGGTGCGCAGGCGGGGGTTGGAATCCGGATCGCCGCCACTAATGCGCGCAGCCACGCTGATTTCCTTGATAATCTTGGTGAAAATCTTGCCGCGTTTCGCGTCCGCGGCGCCCTTCTTGTGTTTAATGGTTGCCCATTTAGAATGGCCTGACATTTTAATGCCGTCCTTTCAAATTCATTGCCTTGCTGACACCGATAAGGTAATCCGAGCAAAGGGATACCGTTGCGCGGGAATGAACATACCGCAATGAAAATGGTAACACAAGCGCTCAAAATAAAGCTATTCAGACGAGCGGCATGCGGCGGTATTGGAATGGCCGGGGGAGGCGGGATGGGATTGAAGAATGGGCGAACGAGGCCACACCCTGGATTCGCAAACGACGGCCAAAGTCAGTTGTGACGGGTGGGGTGGCGTTCCGCGACGATGGTCACCTGCATGTCGTGGGCGTTGCGGACGATGCGGTGGATCAGGTTGCGGCCGATGAATCCCTCCCAGGGGGAATATCGTGGGCGCACCATGAAAAGTTGGGTAGTGCCGTGCAAACGGGCGAAATCCAGCAAGGTCGAAACGATGTCCTCCCCCTGCAGAACCCTGGTTTCAATGTGCAAGTTTCGGGCAAAATTCAAATGGCGCTCGACGGCCTCTCTTTTGGCCGGTGGCAATCGATTGAACTCCGACTTCCGCATGCACCAAGACCGCGAAGCAATCCGCCTGCAGATAGTCCGCCACGCGGCGTCCCCGGCGAATCAACATGGCGGTGGAGGGATGCTCGGTAACATAGACCAGGATGCGGTCCGTCAGACCTCCATAATCGCTCCCCCCCGTCACGATGCTTTCCGATGAGGGCACAGCCGTCTCCGCAGCGAAATCCGGCGTCACGTGGCGGATCTCCAATTCGTGAGCCGTCTGCCGCAGGGCGAGTTCCCGCAGGGCCACGAGCGTCGATTCCTTGAAGAAGTTCTGGATGGCGCGCTGTGCTTTGTCCGGGGGATAGACAACACCGCGTTCCAGACGGTTTAAGAGGGCCCGCGGCGTCAAGTCCACCATCACGACTTCGTCAGCTTGTTTCATGACCCAGTCGGGAATGGTTTCGCGAACCCGCACGCCGGTCATGTCCCGGATTTGATCATTCAAGCTCTCGAGGTGCTGAATGTTCATCGTGGTCATGACGTCGATGCCCGCCGCGAGCAGCTCCAGCACACATTCCCACCGTTTGGTGCTGGATGACCCGGGAACGTTAGTGTGGGGAAATTCATCCACCACGCACACCTCCGGCTTGCGCGCCAGGATGGCTTCAAGGTCCATCTCCTCGAAATACGATCCCCGGTATTCCACTTTGCGGCGGGGAATAAGCTCCAGCCCCTCGGCCTGGGCAATCGTATCCTTGCGCCCATGCGGTTCGAGGTAGCCAATAACTACATCGACGCCCCGCTTGATCAGCTCATGGGCGTCCGTCAACATCTGGTACGTCTTGCCCACGCCGGCGGCAAAGCCCAGATAGACTTTCAAGCGGCCGTGTTTGTTGGTCGGGGTGTCCATAAGAAGCGTTCAGCGATCAGCAGTCAGCTTTCAACCGGGGCTTTCTTCAGGCTTCCAGCGGTACGGGACTCGTCTTGATTGGCCTGACATCCCGAATATCATTCTCTTCCCACGGCGGGGGGAGCAAGCCCCTGCTTACCGCTGACTGCTCTTTCAATGCGGAAACACGCGCACATCGATGCCTTCCGCGGCACGAATCAACCGGTCAAGCGGCCCGCCGAAAAAACCATCCCACCAATGCTGGTGGCTCGGATGGCCCACAAAGATTTGCGTGATGCGGTGCGTGCGCGCGTAGTCCATCAAGGTCTCGACCGGGTCGTAGCCATCCAGGGCCTCGGTCTGCGCCCCCACGTCCCGCGCCTCCGCCAGCCATTTTTGAAACGTGTCCTCGTCCTTTTCATGAAAGCGGTCGCCGCGAATGAAGATGGCGAAAAGCTCACCGTGGAATCGCTCCGCGTTGCGCTTTCCGCTGGTAATCATGGCGCGCACATTCGCCCCCCGCGTCAGGCAGACCAGGATTCGCTCCTGGGTTCCCCAATGCAGCTCAATACCGTGGGCGTGGAGGTAGTCCTCGAGTTGCCGGTCGACAACTTCCGCCGCAAGCAACAGAGCGATCTCCCGCAAGGCGGAGAGCCGGCGCGGCTCATCGGCAAGCGAAGGTGAATTGGAAGGCTGCCCGGCGCGTTCCAGCAGAAGCTCCGGCGGCACGTCCACCAGAATGATTTCGTTGGCGTTGTAGAGAAAACGCTCGGGGACAGTCTCTTTGACGGAGGCGCCCGTGATTCTCTCAACGGCGGCGCGGCGCTCCTCAATATGCTGGAGATTCAGCGAGGTGATGACGATGATGCCGGCGGCCAGAAGTTCCTCGATATCCATC
>CAVTDA010000024.1:0-16937 GCA_963733285.1 uncultured Acidobacteriota bacterium | reverse complement strand
CGGGTGTTATAGACTGCGCGATACACGCCGGTCCGCCTTGCTAACTCGGCCACGCCTGGATCCATATCTACCCCGGTGACATCCTGAACCGCCGGCCAAACCAACCAAAAAAATGTCCGTCTCCGCACCCGACATCCAGGACAGGTTCAGGCAGCGTATAGCGCTGGTAAGCCGCATATTCCCATGCACGCCAAATGCACATCGGCGGAACATGAGGATAGATTTGACTGATCGCATCATAGCCGGCCAGCACCTCTTGAAGAGACAAAATACTTTTGTTCATTTAAGATTGCGCACTTTCACCTTTGATGATTCAGCCAGTGATTGCAGTTACCCGGCATGAACCTGGAAGATTAGCCACTCCATGATGGAGCAACTGCACGGGTGCTCCGCCTGTTCGTAAGACAACGGCAAAGCTGAAGACATGCGGCAGATGACACAGCCGTGTTATTGGCTCATCCAGGTCGGAATGGGAGTAGAGAGACCGGCGCTCGTAATGAAAATGATCTATTGCGGCAAGTCCCACCTCAAAGGTGTACTCCCCTGCCGCTATTTCAAGAGCGATGTCCTGCCTGAACCGCAACCGGGCGCCCCTGGATACGGCGCTTGGTAAGCTACATTCATACTGCAGCGTATTTTTCCCGTGAACAATAACTCCCTTGTCACTCTGAATTACAACTCCACCGATTGGGACTTCGATGTCCCTGAGCACCTCAAACTCATAGAAGAAACTGGCTGTTTCGCCCTGCTGAAAAACCCGGACGGGATCGCCATCCTTGTTGCAAATGCCCAGCGCCGTACATCTTGCCCAACCGTTTGCAATTTGATCTGCCCCTGAAATATCCAGGAGAGCATCTTCAAACGGCCAGAACATCTCGTTTCCTGCTGAGCAGGATTGAGGTTCGGGCGATGCCTGGTGGGACACTGGAACAATCGGAGTCAGGCGATCTTCCTGTTCGATCAGGTAATACCGTTTGACCGCCTCGGAGGCGGATCCTCGAAAAACCATGTTGCCGTGCTTCAATACAAGCGCATTCCTGCAGAATTGTTCCACATCACCCATAGCATGGGATACCAGAACGATCGCGCCTCCTCTGTCGAGCAACTTTTGGAGCCTCTTGTAGCACCTCTGGCGGAAAAAAACGTCTCCAACGGCCAAAGCTTCGTCAATGAGAAGCACATCGGGATCAAGATTGGTGCTCACCGAAAAGGCCAGCCTCACAAGCATGCCGGTCGAGTACGTCTTTACGGGCCGGTCGATGAATTCGCCTATGTCCGCAAATGAAGCTATTTCGTCGAAACGGTCTTCCATTTCTTTTCGCGAGAGGCCGGAGATTGCTCCGTTCATAAACACATTATCGCGGCCGGTATATTCCGGGTTGAAACCGCTTCCCAACTCGAGCAATGCCGAAACGCGCCCTTTGATATCAGCATGGCCGGCCGTTGGCTTGAGTATGCCGGCCATGATCTGCAGCAAAGTGCTCTTTCCCGAGCCGTTGCGGCCGACAACGCCAAACATCTCGCCTGCCTCGACCTTGAAGGAGACATCCCTCAGTGCCCACAATTCCTTTCCGTAGCCTTTTCCGTGCTTTCCAAAAAGCTGGTGCTTCAGCAAATCGACCGGACGATCGAAGAGGCGATACATTTTTGAAACGTGACTGACTAAGACCCTGATATTGCTCTCCATGCCGGCTTTCACGTCTCGAATCGCCTCATTCGCCGCAACAGATTTCCCTTCAGCCATCATTTCCATCAAGCTCATCGCCCGTACGGTTACCCAAAGAGAAAACTCCCGATCCAGCTTGCCCGCAGCCATCCCCCGGGCATTACATGATATCTGGAAATCCATCCTTGGTCCTCATGAACCAAAGATATCCCAGCAATGCCAAAAGAAGGGTAACTGCGGTCCATATTCCCCAAAGGGTCCAGTCCGGGTATTCGTTCCAGAGAAGCACCCTTCTGAAATTATCCAGGATCGAAGTTAGCGGGTTGATTCCGAGCACGGCGCGAAACTGTTCCGGGACCATGTTGGCCGGATAAAAAACGGGGCTCAAAAACATGAGCATTTGCACAAGGATTTCAACGCCGTTCCTTATGTCCCTGGCGTAAACGCCCAGCGAGGCAAGAAACCAGTTCACCCCAAGACATAAAAAAATCAAAGGAATATAAACGACGGGAAGCAGAAAGAATGTGTAAGAACAGGTACCCGTTAACACATAAGCCAGCACAATCAAAATGCCGATGCTGATCAGTGAATGTACCAGAATTCCCCCGACGACAACCATCGGCAGTATCTCCAAAGGAAATACAACCTTTTTCACATAGTTGGGTACGCCCAGGATTACAGTGGACGCTCGATTGACACTTTCTGAAAACACCAAAACGGGATCAGACCGGCATAAAGGGTTACCGCGAACTGAGCCATGCCCTGTGCCGAGTGGATGTGATCGCCCCATCTGGCCCGAAAGATGATGGAAAAAACGAACGTGTAAATCAAAAGCATGAGCAATGGAGTGATAAAGGACCAGATTACACCCAGGTAGGTTCCCTGGTATCTGTGAGAAATTTCGCGGGACGTAAGCTGAAAAATAAGCTCGCGATATTTCAACCATTTCCTGATTGCCGCCAGTGGTCCGCTAAAGATTGAGGCTGCGTTGAGGACCGCTCTAGCTTGCATATCTGAGTGCCTTTTCCAAACCCATGTTCAGCTCTTGCCGCCGGTTATCCGATATGAAATTTTTCATAAACTGTACGCAGGCGCCTGAAAGGAAGAAGCCGATCTCGGAGTAATTGCCTCCAGCAGAGCTAAAATAACTTATAATACAATAAATAAGTTGGAAAAAGAGAAAACTTATCGTACCTTGGCATGGCGTATATCTTGACTGGATTACATACTATTCCCACAAGATCTGGTTTTACCCCTGTCACCTCTTCACATTTCCTTGCCGCTTTCGGTCTGGGAATCCGCATGGACGTTTTCCGCCGCAGAATTCCATGGACCGTCTGAGAACTACAAGACCGTCGTTTCACCTTTTTCAGCAGCTCGTCGCAAAGGTGTTTACCTCGGCGTTCTTCCGCAAACCGGACGAAGGCGCAATAAGGGAGGGCGGGGACCGCTACAGCAAACGCTCATCCCATGGGGTCCTTCGAAAATTCGCTTACCTCCTGAGTGCTCATTGGGTCAGAGAAGGGTTGGCGGCCCTCTTTATGATTTCGCTCGCCAGGCACAACACGACCACTTACGGCGAATTTATGCTGGCCCTTAGCGTGGGGCAGATCGCTCTCTTCGTGGCCGGGTTGAACCAGCACCTGGTGCCTCTTTTGGTGCGCAAAGAGAATGAGCAGGGCGACATTCTGGTTCAAGTGAGCATGCTGAAGGGTATGATTTTAGCCTGTGAATGCCTCGGCATGTTTTTTTTCGTTCACTGGCAAGGCTATTCGCACGGCCTGAAGATGCTGGTTTTTGTACTTGGGATTGGTGTCGGGATGGACGCTCTGGCGAGTTCCTTCTTCGTCGCCTTCAGGTGGAGGGCCATCAGTCCCTGGAAGGAAAGATCAGGGCCATGGGCGCTACCCTGGGATTCGGTTACGGTCTGACCCTGCTTTTTGTGGGGGCGGCCCCTTTGATCGTGGCATTTTACAAGATCGTCGAAACCGCCGCAAACCTGACCGGAGTGCTGTTCACGTCTGCGGGAAGAGCCTGCCTGCGTTTTCGCCTGCCCCGAATCCGCCATATATGGACAACAGGAGACTTACACAAGATTCTGATCATCGGCTCCGGGCCCATCGTGATTGGCCAGGCCTGTGAATTCGATTATTCCGGCACGCAAGCCTGCAAGGCGCTGAAGGCCGAAGGCTACGAAGTGGTCCTGGTGAATTCCAACCCGGCCACGATCATGACTGACCCGGAAGTTGCGGATGCAACCTACGTCGAGCCGCTGACCGTCGAGTACCTTGAAGCCATCATTGCCTTGGAACGCCCCGACGCGGTTCTTCCCACCGTGGGCGGGCAGACGGCGCTGAACCTCTCCATTGAGCTGGCGGAAAGCGGCGTCCTCGACAAATACAACGTGCAACTGATTGGCGCCTCGCTGAAAGCCATCAAGATGGCCGAGGACCGCTTGTGGTTCAAAGACGCGATGATCAAAGTCGGCCTCGACGTCCCGAAGAGCGTCCTCGCCAACAAAGTCGAATCGGCGCTCAAGTTCGCCAAGCAAGTGGGATTTCCGCTCATCATCCGCCCTTCGTTCACTCTCGGCGGCACCGGCGCGGGCATGGCATACAACGTCGAAGAGCTGGACGAGAAAGTTCGCTATGGCCTCGAGTTAAGCCCCGTTCACGAAGTTCTGGTGGAGGAGTCCGTCGAGGGTTGGAAGGAATACGAGCTTGAGGTGATGCGCGACCACATGGACAACGCCGTCGTGGTCTGCTCGATTGAGAACCTCGATCCCATGGGCGTCCACACGGGCGATTCGATTACCGTGGCGCCGGCGCAGACCCTGACCGACAAGGAATACCAGATGATGCGCGACGCGGCCTTTAAGGTCATTCGCGTCGTCGGCGTGGAGACAGGCGGCTCCAACATCCAGTTCGCCATCAGTCCGGAAACCGGCCGCATGATCGTGATCGAGATGAACCCGCGCGTCTCCCGCAGCTCGGCTCTCGCCTCCAAGGCCACGGGATTTCCGATTGCCAAAATTGCAGCGCGCCTGGCGGTGGGATACACGCTCGACGAAATTCCCAATGACATCACCAAGAAGACTCCCTCGTGCTTCGAGCCCACCATCGATTACGTTGTGGTCAAGATTCCCAAGTGGGCGCAGGAGAAGTTTCCCGATTCCGACCACACCTTGGGCCCGCAGATGAAATCCGTCGGCGAAGTCATGGCCATCGGGCGGACCTTCAAAGAAGCCTTGATGAAGGGCATCCGCTCGCTCGAGACCGGCCGCAAGCCCCCGCGCCCCCTCCGATCCGGCCGAGCTGGAGCGCCGCTTGGCCATCCCTCACCCGGAGCGGCTTTGGGATATTTTGAACGCATTCGAAGCGGATTCAGCCCCGAGTTGATCCATGAAATTACCCGCATCGATCCGTGGTTTCTGAACCAATTCCAGCAGATCTCGCGACCTGCGCCGCGAATTCAAGCGCTTCACGCTGGAGAATGTTCCCGCAGCGCATCCTGTATCTGGCCAAGCAGTATGGATTTTCCGACCACATTTGGCGGATATCTGGCAGAAGACCGGGGAAGATGTCCGTCAGCGGCGCAAGGCTTTGGGCGTTCGGCCGGTCTTCAAGCGCGTCGATACCTGCGCGGCGGAATTCGAATCCTTCACGCCCTATCTCTATTCCACCTACGAAGACGAAAACGAAGCGGAGCCCAGCTCGCGCAAGAAGATCATGATCCTGGGCAGCGGGCCCAACCGCATCGGGCAGGGAATTGAGTTCGATTACTGCTGCGTCCACGCCGCCTACGCCCTCAAGGAAGAGGGTTTTGAGACGATCATGGTGAACTGCAATCCGGAAACGGTTTCGACCGATTACGACACCTCCGACCGCCTCTACTTTGAGCCACTGACGTTTGAGGACGTCATGGCGATTGTCGAGGAGGAGAAACCCACCGGAGTCATCGTCCAGTTTGGCGGGCAGACGCCGCTGAACCTCGCGCGTCCCTGAAGGCGGCGGGCGTGCCGATCATTGGCACCACGCCGGAATCGATTGACCTTGCCGAGGACCGCAAGCACTTTGGCAAGCTGCTCGCCGAATTGGGAATTCCCCAGCCGGAGAACGGCGCCGCCATGAACGTGAAGGAAGCGCTGGAGATTGCCGCGCGCATCGGCTACCCGGTTTTGGTGCGCCCTTCCTACGTGCTGGGCGGACGCGCCATGGTGATTGCCTACGAAGAATCGACGCTGCGCGAATATGTTTTACGCGCCGAGGAGTTGCAGCGCGCCTTCCCGATTTTGGTCGACCGCTTTCTCGAAAACGCCACCGAAGTCGATGTGGATGCGCTGGCTGACGGAACCGATGTCGTCGTCGCCGGCATCATGCAGCACATCGAAGAGGCGGGAATTCACTCCGGTGACAGCTCCTGCGTGTTGCCCACGGTCAGCATTCCCGAGGACCAACTCAAGCTCCTGCGCGAATACACCGTTCGCCTCGCCCATGCGCTGAATGTTGTGGGATTGATGAACGTGCAGTATGCGATTCAGAACGGCAAGGTCTATGTTCTGGAAGTGAATCCGCGGGCGTCGCGGACCGTGCCCTACGTCAGCAAGGCTACCGGCGTTCCGCTCGCCAAAATTGCCTCGCGCCTCATGGTCGGCCGCAAAATCAAGGAATTCGGCCTGCCAGCCGAGTTGCCGGTAACGCACTCGTTCGTGAAGTCGCCGGTCTTCCCGTTTCAGAAATTCCCCGGCGTCGATACCATTCTCGGGCCGGAGATGAAGTCCACCGGCGAAGTCATGGGCGTGGCGGACAGCTTTGGACTCGCCTTCTCGAAAGCCCAATTGGGAGCCCGCCAGCGGATTCCCACCACCGGCCGGGTCTTTATTTCCGTCAACGACCATGACAAGCCCGCGGTGATTCCCATTGCCCGCGATCTGGAGAAGTTGGGCTTCACGTTGATCGCCACGCGCGGGACTGCCGCCGCCCTGAGCAATGCCGGGATTAAAGTCGAAAAAGTTTTCAAGGTCAACGAGTCGCGCCCCAACGTCATCGATCGGATCAAAAGTTCGGATATCGACCTGATCATCAACACGCCGCTGGGAAGCAAGTCGCGCTTTGACGATAAGTCCATCCGGCGCGCGGCCGTGCAGCACCAGGTGACCTGCATCACCACGCTTTCCGCCGCCAGCGCGGCAATCCAGGGCATCCGCGCGCTGCAACACGGTGAGAAGCACGTGGCGTCCCTGCAAAAGCTTCATGAGCAGAAGAAGGTGGTGCAATCGTGACCAGAAATGAAATCGTTGAAAACCTCGAAGGCGTGATTTGCCCCGTTGTGACTCCCTTCAACAAACGCGGCGGAATCGATGAGGGAGCCTTTCGCGACAACCTAAGCCGTTTGGCCGGAATTGGCCTTGCAGGAATTCTGGTGACGGGCTCGACGGGCGAGGCGCCTTTTCTGACGCAGAAGGAACGATTGCGCTTGGTCGAACTCGCGCGCCATATCGTCAAGGCGCCGGAAATTTTGCTGGTGGGCACGGGACAGGAAAGCACCGCTGCCACGCTCGATCTCAGCCGGGAGTCGGTCTCACGCGGCGCCGACGCTCTGATGATCCTGACGCCCAGCTACTTCAAGCCGCAGATGGATTCCGAGGCTCTGGTGGCCCACTACCGGACCGTGGCCGCCGGAGTCAAAAGACCCGTCCTGTTCTATTACATTCCGCAATATACCGGTCTCGAAGTGGATCTGGCGACGATCCTCAATATCTCCCGCCTGCCCAATATCGTGGGCTTAAAGGAAAGCTCCGGAAGTCTCGAGTTGGTCCGTACCATCCTGAAAAAAGTTCGCCCGGATTTTTCGCGTCCTCGTCGGCGCGGTTTCCATCTTCCTCGATGCGCTCAATTCCGGCGCCGTGGGCGGAGTATTGGGCCAGGCGCATTTTGCGCCGTCGCTCTGCGTGGGTCTCTACGAAGCCTATCTGGAAGAACGCGCCGAAGAAGCGATCGCTCTGCAAAAACGCCTGCTCCCGCTGGCGACAAAGGTTGCCGGCCCCTATGGCGTTCCCGGCATCAAGGCCGCGCTCGATGCCTTCGGTGGCCGCGGAGGACCTCCACGGCCACCTCTCCGGCCTGTCTCCGCGAAAGTTCGAAAGCAGATTACAGCGGAAGTCCGCAAGGCGAATGCGGGCTAGGCAGCCTGATGTGCCCTTCAGCTATCCTTACCGATGCTTAGCCCCAAGTGCCAAGGTGCGGGCGATTTAGGTCCTTGTGCCATGGCCATCCTGGCCATGCCGGGCAGGGACATTTTTTGTCTTGACAACGGACCCATAATAGGCTAGAGTAATAGGGTATGGAGGCTCGGCTGGAGGTTGTTTGCCCCGCCCGAAACGCGCCCGATTTCCACCGGTTTCCCACCCTTTTTCCGAAAAACTCCCAAAGCTGAGAACTTATTGAAAACAAAGACTCGGAAATGGGGTTTTTCATTACCCAAAGCTGAGAACTTGCTGAAAGCAAAACCACTTATCAAATCTACCAAAAACTGGATATTTCACGAAAAAGTGCCCATGCAAGGCGCATCCAAAAACGGCATCTGTGGCGGCTTCGGCGGGGGGATCTGCCAAATCGCCGGGACATGGCTGTCGCGTTTCTGAAGGGGCCCAGGGGGTCCCGAGATCATGCCCAGCTCCATCCAAAGTTCGCGGCAATCTGCAACAATCTTTCCGCCTCGGCAAGTGAACCTAGGCATTGGCAGGTGGCTTGCCTGAATCTCCATGAATTCCTTGTGGGCCTTTAATTTAGCAGCCGGTACCCGGCAAGATTTGACCGGCGACGGCGGGGGATTCGGGCAAGAAGGGCTATGCTAGAGGGTTCGCGGCGGCTTTAGATTTGGTCAATGGAAGGAAATCATGATTACGAATGAGGCAGAAATCCGCATCGCCTTGCAGGCAGTCTTGGTGGCCGTCCTCGCACTTACGGGATATTGGGGGTGCGCGGTGGTGGTGGTCCTGATTCTGCTGCCTTGGAAGCCCATCTATGCGGTGGGGTGTTATCTGGCCCAGCCGCTGGTGGATTGGCGGTTTCGCAAGGCGCGCGAACATCAAGGCAGGGGAATCGCCCAAATCGAGAGGGAACTGGACGTTCTTTTGGACGACGCGAATGCCCCCCTGGCGAAAAAGGCGTCAAAGCCTGCCCCAGTAATCGAGCCGAAGCGCTTTGAACCCGTGAATGCCTTGGATCCAAATGCACTCACGGTTTCCCCCCTGCCTCAAGTGCCGCAAAGCTCCGATCAGATAGCCGCGACGCTGGCCATCCCTCCTGCCATCCAAAATCATGTCCGAAACCTGCCTCAGGGGGCGTTTCACAATATGGATCTGGAGGTGGAACAGGTTAAGTTTCATGGGGATATGGCGGACGCAACGGTGCGGTTCAAAAGCTCGAATGTTTCCGGTTTAGTCATTCGCCAGTGCTATCGTTTGCGCAAATCCGGGGATCACTGGGAAGTGGAGTCTCGCCAGCCAGCAAATGGGTCTTCTAATACTCCGCCGTTGCCTCATCCCCCGAGTCCACCTCAGATGAGACCAACCTAATCATGGGGTGAAATTATGCTGTTGCTTTTCAATAAATTTCTAATCGGCAGGCTCCCACAACTCGGCTTGCCCTCTTCCCAAAGGTTGCCGCCCACAGATAGACCGTGTAGGATAACGAATAGGTATGACGGCAGCTTGCATTCCTTACACCCGGGTCCCTCACTCCAGCCAGTTACTTTCGGACTATTTGTACCATTTTGACCGGGTTAGCCACTTCTACAACGGCGCGCCGTTTCAATTGCACAGTTACCAAAATGTCGCCGCCGAAATGGCCAAATTCTCCTTTGACCGGGAAGGAATCTGCAGTGTCTTGACGCGGCAGAATCAGGCGTTTGGATGCGCTGAACCCACCTTGGCGAACATCGAGCGTTTGCGGCGCCCTGAAACATTTGCCGTGGTCACGGGCCAGCAAGTGGGATTGTTCTCCGGGCCGGCCTTCACCCTCTACAAAGCGCTCACGACGGTTAAACTGGCTGAATATCTCACCGGGCAGGGAATTTCCTCCGTCCCCGTCTTCTGGCTGGCGACGGAAGACCACGATTTGGAAGAGGTCGCCGAAGGCTTTGCCTTTGACGACGATTATCAGTTGATTCGGTTGCAAGACCCGGGAAAGCGGCCCTCGCCGCGCTCGGCAGTGGGCGTGGTCCGGCACACGGATGCCGTAACTGGCGCGATCGACCAATTGGAATCCGCCTTGCCGGCTGGCGAATCTCGCGCGCACTTGATCCAGGACCTGCGCGAGTTCTACGTCCCTGGAGCAACCTGGGGCGAAAGTTTTGGCAGGTTCCTCACCCGCATTTTCAGCCGTTGGGGCGTCATTCTGCTCGACCCTCTGGACTCAACGGTTCATCAGTTAAGCGCCGGAATCTACCGGCAATCGCTCCAGAATGCGGAAGAGTTGCGCCACGGTTTGGTGGGGACTTCACACGAGCTCGTCAAGCGTGGCTATCATGCCCAGG
The DNA here is from genome assembly GCA_963733285.1 of uncultured Acidobacteriota bacterium. GTDB lineage: Bacteria > Acidobacteriota > Terriglobia > UBA7540 > UBA7540 > Bog-366. Next base: position 6,733 of record CAVTDA010000024.1, on the reverse strand, counting down.
TGCATGTGGCGGAGGATTCAACCCTAGTTTTTGTTACGCGCAACGGCGACCGTCTGGCTCTCGATCAGCGCGCCGGGAAATTCTTCGTTGATGGGGAACAAGAGATCTCGGCAGCCCAACTGGAATCAATGGCCAGTCGGCAGCCTCTGGATTTTTCCCCCAACGTCATTCTGCGTCCCCTGGTTCAGGACACGCTCTTGCCCACGGTGGCCTACGTCGCCGGACCTTCCGAACTGGCATACCTGGGGCAGGGGCGATCTCTCTATCGTGCGTTCCGACGCCCGCAGCCCGTGGTATTTCCGCGCGCGGCATTCACCCTGGTGGATGCAAAAACTGAGCGCTTGCTGGAGAAATACAAATTAGCGGTCGAGGACGTCTGGCTGGGTGAGGAACACCTTGGGCAGAAGATCGCGGCGGTGGGATTTGCCGAGGGATGGTCGGAACGCTTCGACCAGAGCGAGCGGGAACTTGACCAGCTCCTGGCGCGCCTGCGGGCCGACATCGAGAAGCTCGATCCCACGCTCCTCGATACGCTTCAGCACACGCAGGAAAAGGTGAAATACCAAATCGAGAAGCTGCGCGGTAAGCTGACGCGCGCTGCGCTCAGCCGTTCCGACCTGATGTCCCGGCACGTCGCGGCGCTTTCCCGATCGATCATGCCGCACAAGGATTTGCAGGAACGCCGCGTGGGGGGCGCGTATTTCCTGGGCCGCGCGGGTTACGAGCCTGCTCGATCAGGTGCTGAACCATATCCCGGTTCATTGCTCGGACCACCAGGTTATGAAAGCCTGAAGGTGGCGTCTGGTATAATCCCGTGCGCCGATGGCGGCCTCATGGGCGCAAGAGCCGAGGCGAATTTCTAAGCTTGAACGAATCACTGAGGACTTATGGCTTCACCTGAACCCGTCGCTAATTTGGCTGCGCGCCGCGCTCCATCGAAACTGCACACGGCCCTCATCGAAACTCACATGCGGGTGGAATTCAAGGATATCACCAGCCTCGTGCAAAAGGTTGTCACCGAATCCGGCATCCAAAACGGGACCTGCTTTTTGTTTGTTCCCCACACGACGGCGGCGATTCTGATCAATGAAAATGACGATGCCGCGCTGCAAAAAGACCTCGACGATTTCTTGAAGTCGCTCGCACCGTTTGAAAGCACCTATCACCACAATGATGGCAATTGTGATTCGCACCTGAAGGCTGCCGTCATTGGAAATTCAAAGTTTCTCCTCGTGGAAGATCGGCAACTGGTTCTGGGCCGGTGGCAGGGCGTATTTTTGTGCGAGTTTGACGGCCCGCGCCGGCGTGAATTGAAGATCAAAGTTGTTTCCGATTGAATCCTGCGTGACCGGCGCGCCATCCACCACCATGCCAAACCTCGGCATCTACGTTCAGGTTCCATTCTGTGCGGCCAAATGCACGTTCTGTAACTTCAGCTCGCGCGTCGAGCGGAGTTCGATTTTCGACGCTTACGCCCGCGCCCTCCAGAAAGAAGTGCAAGGCTGGCCCCGCGACCTCGGCGGCATCGGCGTGGCGCCCGACTTTTTTGCGCAGACGGTAAACTCAGCTTACTTCGGCGGTGGGACCCCCACCTTGCTGGGAGCCGACGTCTCGGCGCCATCGTCGGCGCCCTGCGTGAACATTTCGACTGGGGCGAAGATGTCGAATTCACCCTGGAGACGACACCGGGTTCCGCCGATGCACCGTTGCTAAAAGCCTTGGTGAATCTCGGAATCAACCGCCTGAGCATTGGCGCACAAACTTTCAATGAACAGGAACTTCGCGCCACTGGGCGACTGCACAGCGTGGAGGATACGGTCAGGACGGTTCAGCAAGCGCGCGAGGCGGGTTTCCGCAATATCAGCCTCGACCTGATTGCCGGGCTCCCGCACCAGACGCCGGCCTCGTTCCAGCATAGTTTGAAGGAGATTGCGCGGCTGCGGCCGGAGCACGTTTCACTCTACCTCTTCGAGGTCGATGAAAAGAGCCGCCTCGGCAAGGAAGTCATCGATCGCGGCAATAAATATCACGCCGGCACCGTGCCGAGCGACGACTTCATGGCCGATGCCTACGAGGCCGGGCGCGCGTTCCTGGCAAACGAAGGGTACGTTCAATACGAGATTTCCAACTTCGCGCTTCCGGGGTTCGAGTCGCGCCACAATCGAAAATATTGGCAACTTGCGCCCTATCTTGGCCTCGGCGCTGGGGCACACTCGTTCGACGGAAGCCATCGCTGGTCAAATCAGATCGAAGTTCGCAATTACCTCGAGCAGATTGAATCGGGCACATCACCCCTGGCGGACTCGCACCTATTGACGGTGGAAGAGCAAGTGGAAGGGTATTTCTTCCTCGGTTTGCGGCAGGTGGAGGGCGTCGATCTGGCGGTCGCAAGCGAACGGTGGGGCGAGGCTTTTCGGCTCCGTGGGAGGAGCGAATTGCCGATCTGGAACGAGATGGTTGGCTGGTTCGCGAAGACGACAATATCCGGCTGGCCCCGCACGCCTATTTGATTTCCAATGAGATTTTTCAGGAGTTTGTTTGTGCTTGAGACAGTTTGCAAATCATCAAGTGCGCCGGAGTGAATACACCCTTGTCTGAATCAATCGTCGATTTGCGCAGTGACACCGTAACTCGGCCATCGCAAGCGATGCGCGAGGCCATGCGCGACGCCGTTGTCGGTGACGATGTTTACCGCGAGGATCCCACTGTCAATCGCTTGCAGGAAATGGCGGCGGAAATCTTTGGGCGCGAGGCGGCGTTGTTCGTTCCCTCAGGCTCGATGGGAAACCAGGCATGCTCAAAGTTCTACCCGGCCCGGGCAGGAGGTCATTTGTGAAGAGCGCAGCCACATTTACAACGGCGAAATGGGCATGTTGGCGGCGTTTTCGGGAATTGTGCCGTGGGTGATTCGAGCCGAGGGGGGACGAACTGGGGGATGATCACGAATCACGTTCGCCCGCGTAACGACAACCGTGCGCAGACCGGCCTGATCGAGCGGGAAAACACTTCCAACCTGGCGGGTGGAACGGTCTATCCTCAAGAAACTACAGATGATATTGTTGATCGAGCCCACGCACTCGGGTTGCCGGTGCATCTCGATGGGGCAAGAATCTTCAACGCCAGCGTGGCCCTTGGGAAGCCGGTTGCCGCCCTCACGCGAAAGTTCGAGGCGGTTATGTTCTGTCTTTCCAAGGGTTTAGGCGCGCCAGTGGGTTCCATGCTGGTGGGAAGCCGCGATTTTATCGAGGAAGCGCGTCTGGTCAGAAAGATGCTGGGCGGGGGAATGCGGCAGGCGGGAATTCTCGCGGCGGCGGGGATCATTGCCTTGGAAGAGGGTCCCAAACGCCTCCACATCGATCTGAGAACGCAGCCTATCTCGCCCGGGAGTTGGCGCAAATACCTGGAATTAAGATAGACCCCACCAAAGTCGTGACCAATATTGTCTGTTTCGATGTTTCCGGCACCGGAATCGCCGCGCCGACTTCTGCCGTCAACTTGCCCCCGGAGGCATTTTGGCAAGCGCGCTTGATGCCAGCGTGATTCGCATGGTCACCCACCTGGATGTCGACCGGGCGGGCTGTGCTCGCGCTCTTGCGGGCGTAAGCGAAGTCGTGTCGCCAAAACACGCCAGGGCGTTCGTGACTCAACCCAACCGTTCCGCTTAAGGCCTCTACTTCTCCTTTTCCTTCCGCGCCTGGATTTTCACCAGTGCGTCGTAGTAATGCGTACGGTAACTCGCATCATCGGGCTCAAGCTGAGTCGCGAGGTGATATTCCTTGACCGCGGCGTCCAGTTTTCCCAGTTTCTCCAGCGCGTAGCCCAGACCATTGTGCGCGTCGGCATCGGTCCGGTTGTGCCGGATGGCCTCAATCATCTCCACCCGCGCTCGACTCCATTCCTTCGCCAGAAGAAAAGTGATTCCCATTTCGCGGTAAACGCCGACATTCTCCGGGTCCATCTCCATGGCCTGGCGCAAGGCGGCAACCGCCTGGTCATTTTGGCTCATTTCGGTATTGAACCGCCTTTTGCACGAGTTCCTGAGCCGGGCCTTGTTCTTGGCGATGGTGGTGGGATCTTCATCGGCGTTGGGGGTGGCGGGAGTTTTGGTCGCGTCGATCGGTGCTTCGACGCCAGCTTGGGGAGAGATGAAGAAGCCGGCGTCGGGCTTCTGCGGACAGATGACGTGGACGTAATGGTCGCCGGGCTCGACGTCGTCTTTCGCGAGCGTGCCCGAGGAATCGGTTGTGCCCAGGAGCGCGCCATCAATTTCCACCCGGCAGTTTGCGATTCCGGTATGGACGATGACCTTGGCGGTCAGGGGCGCGTGCTCTTTCGCACGGGCAGTGACCGCAGCCAGGGCCATCGTGACGCAAAGTGCCAGGAACGTTCGATTGAAGCTAAATTTTGCATGAAATCCGTTCCCAGCGGTGGATTCATCGGACCGCATCACACGATCGCAATCGCTTCGAATCCCCGCCCAGGGACGGCTTTAGCTTAGCACGATTGCGGTGGCGGTCCGGGGACCGCCGCATTTCTTGACGCCTCAGAGGTTGTGTTATAGCCTGATTCCTGGCCCATGAACAGAGCGTTGCGCCCTGGCCAAGGGACGCGAACACCTTCGCCGCAAAACTGGTTTCGGGAGTTTGAGGGGCTCGATCGCCGCCTTTCGGGCCAATGTCTGCCATGCTTGAGTTCGATCACGATTTCGTGAAGAAGATTCTTGCGGCGACCGGCGCTCCGTCGACAAGCCATTACTGCCGTGGAAAATCGCGAGCCGGCGGCGATTCCACTGCTGCGTGAATTGTTTCTGCACAGTGGCAAGGCCCGGGTCATTGGACTGACCGGTTCTCCCGGAGTGGGAAAGAGCACGCTGGTCGAGAGATTGGCGGCGCAATACCGGCGTCAGGGGAAGAGTGAGGCGATCCTTGCCGTCGATCCCACCAGCCCCTTATTGGCGGTGCATCCAGATCAATCATTATTTACCCCAGTCGTAGGGTGGGCACGTTTTTGTGCCCACGCGGTATTTCGGATCGCGCACCGCGTGGGCACAAAAAACGTGCCCACCCTACGAACAATTTGTGGCTCATGGGCGAGGGGAGACAGTTGCAAACCGGCTTCAGTCTGTATGTTGCAATCAATCATCCTTGAGCTTCTCCATATGGGTGATGTCTAGGCTGTCGAAGGTTTCGCGGATCTGGAAGAAGAAAATACCGACAATGAAGGTGTCCATCAGCACGTCCAGCGCAATGCCCAGTTCCACCACCAGCGGCATGCCCTGCGTGGCGCTGGTGGCGGCGAAAAATAAACCGTTTTCCAGCGACAGGAAAGCGACCACCTGCGACACCGCCTTGCGCCGCGTCAGCATCATCAGCAGCGACAACAGCACGCTGGCCAGCGCGATACCCATCAGGCCGCGCGTGAGGCCTTCGGACAGTTGCGTGATCGGCGCGGCCAGATTGAAGGAAAAGATCACCAGCGAAATGCCGACCAGCATGGTGGTGGGAATATTGATGATGGTCTCCACGTCCCAGCGCACATTCAGTTTGCGTATCAGGCGGTGCAGCAGCCAGGGCAGCAGCAACACCTTGAGCAACAGGGTAAGGCCGGCGGAGTAATACAAATGGTGCTGGTTGGTTGAATAGCAACCACGAAGGTGCTGAGCGCCAGCACCGCGCCCTGCATGGCAAAGAGATTGATGAGCGACAGGATGCGCCGCTGCGTAAGCATGGCGAACGCAATCAGCAGCAGCAGTGCGGCCAGCAGGTTGATGAATTGCAGGGTGAAGGGAATATGCATCATGCACCCAGCAGGAAATGGATCAGCAAGCCCAGCACCGCCAGCAGAAAAGCGGTGGCCAGAAATTCCGGCGCACGGAAAATGCGCAGCTTGGCGGACACGATTTCAAACACGGCCAGTGCCGCGCCCGCCAGTATCAGCTTGAGCAGCAAGGCCACGATAGCCAGCGGCAATCCCGCCCAGTTGCCCACTTCGACAATGCCATACGGCAGGAACAGGGAAATGCCAATGGAGATATACGCGAACAGCTTCAGACTGCTCGCCCATTCGATCAGTGCCAGATGGCGCGCCGAATATTCCAGGATCATCGCTTCGTGAATCATGGTCAGTTCGAGGTGGGTGCTGGGGTTGTCCACCGGAACGCGCGCATTCTCGGCCAGCAACACAATCACGAACGCCAGTGCGGCGAAGGCCAGGCTCGGATACAGCACGAACTGGTTATAGGCCAGCGCTTCGACGATGCGCGGCAACTGGGTGGAATGGCTGATCATGGAGGCGGTGAAAAACACCATGAGCAGGGCCGGCTCGGCCAGGAACGACACCAGCATTTCGCGCCTGGCGCCCATCGTTCCGAATGAAGTGCCGATATCCATCGCAGCCAGCGAGATGAACATGCGCGCCACCGCGAACACGCCGACCAGCGCGATCACGTCGGCGGCCTGCGAGAACGGCAAGTCCACCGCGATGACCGGGATGATGGCGGCCGCCAGCCACATGCAACCGAACACGATGTACGGCGTAACGCGGAACAGCCACGACGCGTTGTGCGCCATCACCGCATCCTTGCTGAACAGCTTGCGCAAAACGCGGTACGGTTGCAGCACACCGGCACCGGAACGGTTCTGCAACCAAGCCTGGCACTGGTTGACCCAGCCGGTCAACAGCGGGGCGAGCAATACCACCAGCAGCAGTTGTGCCAACTGGAAGACGATGGCGA
>CAVTDA010000023.1:0-10557 GCA_963733285.1 uncultured Acidobacteriota bacterium | reverse complement strand
GTACCTCCATCGTGAAGAAGGCTTTGTGGGGATTCCCACGAGCGCAAACGCCTCTACGGAGAAGCGGCGGAATACCTGCGGAGTTTCGCGCCGATCGTTGGGAATATTGCCGCCAGGGCGCCGCTCAGGCGCGCACGGCCAGCTAGCTTTCGAACTCATAGTAAAAAAAAGTCCCGCCCTTGTTGCAAGAGCATCACCAAGGGCGGGACTTTACACTCATCCATCTCCCTTAAGTCCAGCACGATTGGCCTGCCAATTCCCTGTACATTTAACGCTGCTTGATCCCGTAAGAATGGGCGGCTGCCTTCCCAGCAGTGCAAGGCTTCCACGTGCCTTCGCGGCAAGAAGTCACCCAAATTTTTCCGGGAATAATTATGGCGAAGGTACCGTGGCTGAGGCTTCAGGCGAGTCGGGGCTTTGGGTGATGCCCGAGTTCCGGACTTACCGACATGATCGAATATTGATAGGTGTGGCCGGGTTCAACGTTGGTATCCACGTATGTTGTTCCTGCCATTGGCGTGGCGGAGAGGATCTGGGCATTGGGCCGAGCCCCCGTGCTGCGAACAACGACATAACCTGCGAGGGACGAGCTTCGAACTTGGCGTCCAGGCTAGAACGATATCGTGCAGCCCTGTTCCTGCAAGGGCAACCCTCTGGGGACTGCGCGCGGCGTTATCAGTAATAGTCAAAGCTGCATTGCGGGCGCCACTTGCCGCTGGGTTGAAGAGGATGGCGATTTTGCAGGTACTGGCCTGCCGCGACCGAGCTTCCGCAACTGCTAGTCTGGGCGAAGCTTTTGGTATCACCGCCAGTAATCGTCAGGGTGCTGATCTTGAGGGTGGAGCTTCCACTGTTGGTAAGGAATAGGGAGACTGGCGCGCTGGTTATCGCTACTGGCTGACTGCCGAAGCTAAGACTCGATGCCGAGAGACTCACCGTGGCTAGCGTATCAGCCTGGGGAGTGGTTACGGGCATACCTCCCCCTCCTCCTGCGCCACCCCCGCAAGCCAGTAGAAGCAAAGCCTGAATGGCTAAGGGTGCAAGAAGACACCACCCCATCACGCGTTTGTATGTCCCGGCCGGCATGTAAAGACGAACCAATGTCCCCATCAATCGCGTGTAAGGGGACAATGCCCTAGCCGGACACAAACCCGCTCCCGCAACCGCGGTGGCTATCCAATTGGATTTGTATTGATGACCACGTTCAGCAAAGCGCAGACCGTGGGAAGAGAAAACGCATTATGGCCAAGGAGGAAGTCGCCGTCAACCCCAAATGACGATTGAAATACACCCTTAAAGGGTCTCGCCTCCTCATGTAACATTGGGCTCCGTCCATTAGGGCGGAATTGGAATGGTTGGCCGGGCCAAGTAATTCAAAACAAGTCGCCTTTGGCAATTTTCTTGGGTTCTGCTCGTCAATCAAATCAATGTTCACTCATCCCTGCCTCGGAATGTCAATTTGTCGTATTTCTATTGAATTCAATCGCTGAAAAAGTGAAAATGCTCTCACCTCGATTGGGCGATACCAACCCGAAACGACTGCCTTTACGCCAGGAGCGGATATGGATCAGCAGAAGCTTGTTGGCTCCAGCGAACCCTTTCTGGACGACTCCGATCTCTTCCGAGAAGCCAGAGTCCAATTGCCTTCCTCTTATTTTCGCCTACACGTTTCTCTGCCTCGTGGCAGGCGCGAACATCCAAGTCTTCCGGAGGATGAGTCGAGAAGCCGAGAGCGCAAGGGAAGTTCGAATCCGGTTGTCGCTGCACCTCTGTTTCCCAAAATAAGCCCGTATTCACCGAGAACCTCACATTGTCCTTGGAGGCAAACCAATGAAGCACTTGGAGAAGGAGCACTCACTGAGACTTCCAGGAGTGGCCATTATCGCAACCGCAATTAGCGCAGTTGCCGTGGGCGCATTTGCTATCGGGGCCCTGGCAATTGGGCGGCTGGCAATTCGACGGCTCGCCATTGAGCAGGCAAAATTGAAATCCCTTGGAGAGTCAACATCATCGTCAACCGCATCCGCGCCCGGGAGGTGAATGTGAGCGAAACATTGAACTTCCCCGCCCGCGATAAATCGTGACCCGCAACTACACGCGGGCCGTAAATTATCCCCAGAGTGGAAAGGAATGTCCCATGATCCAAATTTCCAATCACACGCGGCTCATCTGCGGAATCATCTTGATCACTGTCCCCACCATTGAATTCGGAGGAACATTTCTTCTGAGGATGCTTCGCACCCGTGAAGCAGGTTACATGGACAATCCCCTTCGGCAGAATCTGTTCCGGGCCGGGCACGCCCACGCGGGAGTAATCGTTATTCTCTCGCTGATCTGTGAGGTTCTGACCGATTCCATCATCCTCTCCGCTCCGCTTGAGAGCATCGTCCAGATAGGGGTCCCTGCCACGGCAGTCCAGATCCCCGCAGGCTTCTTTTTTTCAGTCGTGTCCCCGAAAGCCGACCGACCGAATGGCGCAATCCAGCTTGTCTATTGGGGGGCGCTGCTCTTGGCGGTTTCGGTTCTAATTCTTGGCGTTGGATTGGTACGCGCAGGACTGGCATAACGGCCAAATCCTGAACCCGGCGATGCGATGGAAGGAGCCGAATAGGTCTGCCCGCGGCATAGATGCCGTGCAGGACTCGAATTGTTCAAAAACAGGAGGTTTCCGTGTCCCAAGTGATCGAGAACGGCATCGTTAGATTCAAAAGCGCGCATTCCTTTGACGCGACGGTGGAACGGCTGCAAGGACTTCTGCGAGAAAAGGGCATCACCTTGTTTGCCTTGGTGGATCACAGTGGCGAGGCGGAGAAAGTGAGCCTCAAGATGCCGCCCACCAAATTGCTGATCTTCGGAAATCCCAAGGGCGGAACGCCGGTGATGGTCGCCGCTCCCAGCGCAGCTATCGACCTGCCGCTCAAGATTCTGGTCGCGGAAGAAAGCCGACGGCACGGTTTGGGTCTCGACCAACGAAGCTGAGTACCTCCAGAAGCGGCACGGAATTCCGGAAGAATTACTTGGGAGAGTTTCGGTGGCGGAAACACTGGCCGCAAACACCAGCCCAATGAAGCTGCGCGCCAGTGATGGGTTCCAGGGCTGCGGCTTAAATTCACCGGGTCAACGAGACATCACCTTGCTTAACCGGTCTTGGGTTGCCCATCTTGAAGAGTACTCACGGGTGATCGGAACCAAATTCAAGTTAATCGATGATCTTGTAGGAAAGGTAAGGTGAGGGAGCTTCAGCTTGGCGGCGCTGGTGAAGACCTTTTTGATGAGGGTTCTGGACCACTGTGTGCGCTTGCAGTAGTCGCGTAGGATTCGGCCGCCAGTCGAATCCCTCGCTTGGAGAGGTCCTGGGGGCTGAGATAAACCACCACTTCGGGCGCGAGGGCCGCGCGCGTAGTCTTCTTTTCGTAGGTTACGTCTTCATAATTGGCCAGCAGGCGAATTCCCTTCTCCCGGGCAGGTCCGCTCGATGGCCCGGAGAATCTGGTTGTACCTCGCCACGTGCGGCGACATATCCTTTTCGGTACACTCGGTATTCCCCAGATCGACGATGGGACGGACCTGTAAAGTGCGCAGCGTGTATTTTCCGTAGACAGTCAAAAAAACCCGCCAGCTCTTCCAGGTTTTCCGCGTTAACGGTGTAGTTCAGGCGCAATTGCGGGCGCGTGGCGCCTCGGCGGTTCTTGATGGCTTCCAATTGGTCGAGCACCTCAAGGAATTTATCGAACGGCCCTGCGCATCAGGCGCTCGTAAGTGTCGCGTCGACGCCATGAGTGGAAAGCGTCAGCTCGTCAGCCCCAGGTCCACCAGGCTCTTCCAGATGCTCCGCCGTCAGCAATTGGCCGTTCGTGACCATGCCCAACATGGGACCTTGTACTTCTTGCCCAGCGCAAGAATATCGACGAAACCTTTGTAGGTGGTAGGTTCCGTCCCACACCCGAGATAGAGTTGCACGGCCCAGGGAAAAAAGCCTCGGCAATGCGCTCAATCTCGCCAGCGTCGAACCGCCCGGAATTTTTCTTGGTAAATCCGGATCGCTGAAGTAGCACATCTGGCAGCGCAGATTGCAGGACATCACAGGATCGAATCGCAACCACAATGCCGCTGCCGAAGCCAATACAGGCCCAGCAGGCCGGCAAACTTGACGCGATGGCTGGTGACCACCCGGTTGAGATTTAGAAGTTGGTAGAAACGATCCGCCCGCATAGATTGTTCCGAGGACGTGCCGGGCGAGAATAATTCCCTGCCCTTTCCACTGCCCCTGACAATTACTATACGTCGCCGAGTACGGGGGCGCAAACACAGCCCGTGTCCCTGAGTAGAACTTGACCTGTGAAGCTGATACGATTGGCCCCCTGGAGCCAAATCCACATCTCGAGGAGCAATATGACGAAACCCATCGTTCAAGCAGCGACTTCAAGGCCTCCCCGGAGAAGCTGTTTGCTCTCTTCACCGACTCGAAGAAAACATTCCGCGCTACGGGCACCAAAGCTTCTGTTAGCGCAAAAGCCGGGGCCAAGTGGACCGCGTTCGACGGCATGTTGAATGGGCGCAACCTCCTGGTGGTTCCAGGCAAAATGGTCGTTCAAGCGTGGCGAGCGTCGCATTGGCCCGAATCCAGACCCAGATTCGATCCTGGTGCTTGAATTTTCCAAGGTGCCGGCCGGCGGAAGAGTCGATATGGTGCACGCTGGCGTGCCACAACACGATCACAAGGGCGTGACCAAGGGCTGGCCGCACTTCTATTGGAAGCCATGGAAGGCGTATTTGAAGGAACGATCAAAGGGGTAAAGGCCCTCTGTGATGAGAGGGCCTTTGACGATGTGCCGAGTCTGCACCGTATTAATTGAGGTGCCAATACCGCCAGCGAGCCACAGTGCCCAGCCCCCTACGCTGCTTTGAGTTCCGCCGTGCAATGCGGGCAGCGAGTCGCCTTGAGCCCGAGACCGCCGGAGAGACAATAGGGGCAGTCCTTGGTGGGAGGAGCGGGCGGTGCAGGTTCCGGCTTCATCAGCCTATTCATCTGCTTCACCAGGATGAAGACGACAAAGGCCACAATCAGGAAATCGATCACGGTATTAATAAAAGCGCCGTAGGTGATGACGGCCGCCCCGGCCTTCTTGGCTTCGGCAAGCGTGTCATAGTGGGTTCCCGAGAGATTCAGGAAGAGGCTCGAGAAGTCCACATGCCCCAGGATGAGTCCGATGGGGGGCATGATGATATCGCTCACCAGCGAGGTCACGATTTTTCCAAATGCTGCACCAATGATAATGCCGATGGCCATGTCCATCACATTGCCCCGCATCGCAAATTCCTTGAATTCCTTGAACATCTTTCCTCCTCGTCATCAAACTGAAGTAGTTGTTCCCTCGGCGAGAAAATCACAGGGAACATATGAACCCATCGCCGCGTGTCCGCCGGAATATCTGACGCCAGGTCCGTAAGGCTGCACCTTTTTTACTACCGAATACGCGCGCTATGCAACTGTTTTGCAGATGGGTGCTGCCTATTGGTCAATAAGGGACGCCGTCCCCTAGCCAGAAGACCGGGGCCATGCTACGCTAACTTAACAAGCGAAAATACAAAATGCTTTGGAGGTGAAATCATGAGTCGGGCATGGACCGGTGTTTTGGCACTCTTATTCTTGGTAAACGTTGCACGCGCCGACGTTGTGACCCTTAAGAACGGCGATCGAATTACCGGGACCCTGGTCACCATCAAAGGTGGCACACTGCAATTGAAGTCAGACATTCTCGGGGATTTATCTATCCCCATGGCGAAAGTCTGACTTCAATTGCAGTGTGCCACCTTTGATGGTGACCAGGGTCCCGGTAATCGATCGCCGTTCTTAAGGGTCACAACGTCGGCGCGTGCAACGTTTACCAAGAATAAGAGTGCCAAAACACCGGTCCATGCCCGACTCATGATTTCACCTCCAAAGCATTTTGTATTTTCGTCTTGTTAAGTCAGCGTAGCATGGCCCCGGTCTTCTGGCTAGGGGACGGCGTCCCTTATTGACCGATAGGCAGCACCCATCTGCAAAACAGTTGCATAGCGCGCGTATTCGGTAGTAAAAAGGTGCAGCCTTACGGACCTGGCGTCAGATATTCCGGCGGACACGCGGCGATGGGTTGATATGTTCCCTGCGATTTTCTCGCCGAGGGAACAACTACTTCAGTTTGATGACGAGGAGGAAAGATGTTCAAGGAATTCAAGGAATTTGCGATGCGGGGCAATGTGATGGACATGGCCATCGGCATTATCATTGGTGCAGCATTTGGAAAAATCGTGACCTCGCTGGTGAGCGATATCATCATGCCCCCCATCGGACTCATCCTGGGCATGTGGACTTCTCGAGCCTCTTCCTGAATCTCTCGGGAACCCACTATGACACGCTTGCCGAAGCCAAGAAGGCCGGGGCGGCCGTCATCACCTACGGCGCTTTTATTAATACCGTGATCGATTTCCTGATTGTGGCCTTTGTCGTCTTCATCCTGGTGAAGCAGATGAATAGGCTCATGAAGCCGGAACCTGCACCGCCCGCTCCTCCCACCAAGGACTGCCCCTATTGTCTCTCCGGCGGTCTCGGGCTCAAGGCGACTCGCTGCCCGCATTGCACGGCGGAACTCAAAGCAGCGTAGGGGGCTGGGCACTGTGGCTCGCTGGCGGTATTGGCACCTCAATTAATACGGTGCAGACTCGGCACATCGTCAAAGGCCCTCTCATCACAGAGGGCCTTTACCCCTTTGATCGTTCCTTCAAATACGCCTTCCATGGCTTCCAATAGAAGTGCGGCCAGCCCTCGGTCACGCCCTTGTGATCGTGTTGTGGCACGCCAGCGTGCACCATATCGACTCTTCCGCCGGCCGGCCCTTGGAAAATTCAAGCACCAGGATCGAATCTGGGTCTGATTGGGCCAATGCGACGCTCGCCACGCTTGAACGACCATTTTGCCTGGAACCACCAGGAGGTTGCGCCCATTCAACATGCCGTCGAACGCGGTCCACTTGGCCCCGGCTTTTGCGCTAACAGAAGCTTTGGTGCCCGTAGCCGCGGAATGTTTCTTCGAGTCGGTGAAGAGAGCAAACAGCTTCTCCGGGGAGGCCTTGAAAGTCGCTGCTTGAACGATGGGTTTCGTCATATTGCTCCTCGAGATGTGGATTTGGCTCCAGGGGCCAATCGTATCAGCTTCACAGGTCAAGTTCTACTCAGGGACACGGGCTGTGTTTGCGCCCCCGTACTCGGCGACGTATAGTAATTGTCAGGGGCAGTGGAAAGGGCAGGGAATTATTCTCGCCCGGCACGTCCCTCGGAACAATCTATGCGGGCAGACCGTTTCTACCAACTTCTAAATCTCAACCGCGTGGTCACCAGCCACCGCGTCAAGTTTGCCGGCCTGCTGGGCCTGTATTGGCTTCGGCAGCGGCATTTGTGGTTGCGATTCGATCCGGTCATGTCCTGCAATCTGCGCTGCCAGATGTGCTACTTCAGCGATCCGGATTTCACCAAGAAAAATTCCGGGCGGTTCGACGCCGCCGAGATTGAGCGCATTGCCGAGGCCTTTTTTCCCTGGGCCGTGCAACTCTATCTTGGGTGTGGAACAGAACCCACGACCTATAAAGGTTTCCTGGATGTTCTTGCCCTGGGGAAAAAGTACAAAGTCCCCATGTTGGGCATGGTCACGAACGGGCAATTGCTGACGGCCGAGCACCTGGAGCGCCTGGTTGACCTGGAAGTCGATGAACTGACCCTTTCCACTCATGGGGTCAGACGCGACACTTACGAGCGCCTGATGCGTAAGGCCTCTTTTGACCGATTCCTTGAGGTGCTCGATCAATTGGAAGCCGTCAAGAACCGGCGAGGCGCGACGCGTCCGCAACTCCGCCTGAACTATACCGTTAACGCGGAAAACATCGAGGAGCTTGCGGATTTTTTTGCTGTCTATGGAAAATACACGTTGCGCACGTTACAGGTCCGTCCCATTGTCGACCTCGGGAACACCGAGTGCACCGATAAGGACATGACGCCTCATGTCGCGCGATACAACGAGATTCTGCGCGGCATCGAACGCGCCTGCTCTGAAAAGGGAATCCGCCTCCTGGCAAACTACGAAGATGTAACCTACGAAAAGAAGACAACCCGCGCGGCTTTGGCGCCCGAAGTCGTGGTCTATCTCAGCCCCCAGGACCTTTCCAAGGTGGGATTTGACTGGAGGCGCGAATCCTATCGCGACTACTGCAAGCGCACGCAGTGGTCAAGAACTCTCATCAAGAAGGTCTTCACCAGCGCCGCCGATCTCGAAGCTCCCTCACCATACCTTTCCTACCAGATCATCGATTAACTTGGATTTGGTTCCGATCACCCGTGAGTACTCTTCAGATGGGCAACCCAAGACCGGTTAAGCAAGGTGATGTCTCGTTGACCCGGTGAATTTAAGCCGCAGCCCTGGAACCCATCACTGGCGCGCGGCTTCATTGGGCGGCGTTTGCGGCCAGTGTTTCCGCCACCGAAATTCTTCCGAGCAATTCTCCCGGAATTCCGTGCCGCTTCTGGAGGTACTCAGCCTCGTTGGTCGAGACCCACACGGAGCCGTCACTTTCCTCCGCGACGAGAATCTTCAGCGGCAGGTCGATGGCTGTGCTGCGAGCGGCGACCATCACCGGTGTTCCGCCCTTGGGATTTCCGAAGATCAGCAGTTTGGTGGGCGGCATCTTGAGCCCCACTTTCTCCGCCTCGCCACTGTGATCCACCAAGGCAAACAAGGTGATGCCCTTTTCTCGCAGAAGTCCTTGCAGCCGTTCCACCGTCGCGTCAAAGGAATGCGCGCTTTTGAATCTAACGATGCCGTTCTCGATCACTTGGGACACGGAAACCTCCTGTTTTTGAACAATTCGAGTCCTGCACGGCATTAATGCCGCGGGCACACCTATTCGGCTCCTTCCATCGCATCGCCGGGTTCAGGATTTGGCCGTTATGCCAGTCCTGCGCGTACCAATCCAACGCCAAGAATTAGAACCGAAACCGCCAAGAGCAGCGCCCCCCAATAGACAAGCTGGATTGCGCCATTCGGTCGGTCGGCTTTCGGGGACACGACTGAAAAAAAGAAGCCTGCGGGGATCAAAATTGCCGCGGCAGGGACCCCGATCCGGACGATGCTCTCAAGCGGAGCGGAGAGGATGATGGAATCGGTCAGAACCTCACAGATCAGCGAGAGAATAACGATTACTCCCGCGTGGGCGTGCCCGGCCCGGAACAGATTCTGCCGAAGGGGATTGTCCATGTAACCTGCTTCACGGGTGCGAAGCATCCTCAGAAGAAATGTTCCTCCGAATTCAATGGTGGGGACAGTGATCAAGATGATTCCGCAGATGAGCCGCGTGTGATTGGAAATTTGGATCATGGGACATTCCTTTCCACTCTGGGGATAATTTACGGCCCGCGTGTAGTTGCGGGTCACGATTTATCGCGGGCGGGGAAGTTCAATGTTTCGCTCACATTCACCTCCCGGGCGCGGATGCGGTTGACGATGAGCTCATCGATCTCAAGCGATTTCAATTTTGCCTGCTCAATGGCGAGCCGTCGAATTGCCAGCCGCCCAATTGCCAGGGCCCCGATAGCAAATGCGCCCACGGCAACTGCGCTAATTGCGGTTGCGATAATGGCCACTCCTGGAAGTCTCAGTGAGTGCTCCTTCTCCAAGTGCTTCATTGGTTTGCCTCCAAGGACAATGTGAGGTTCTCGGTGAATACGGGCTTATTTTGGGAAACAGAGGTGCAGCGACAACCGGATTCGAACTTCCCTTGCGCTCTCGGCTTCTCGACTCATCCTCCGGAAGACTTGGATGTTCGCGCCTGCCACGAGGCAGAGAAACGTGTAGGCGAAAATAAGAGGAAGGCAATTGGACTCTGGCTTCTCGGAAGAGATCGGAGTCGTCCAGAAAGGGTTCGCTGGAGCCAACAAGCTTCTGCTGATCCATATCCGCTCCTGGCGTAAAGGCAGTCGTTTCGGGTTGGTATCGCCCAATCGAGGTGAGAGCATTTTCACTTTTTCAGCGATTGAATTCAATAGAAATACGACAAATTGACATTCCGAGGCAGGGATGAGTGAACATTGATTTGATTGACGAGCAGAACCCAAGAAAATTGCCAAAGGCGACTTGTTTTGAATTACTTGGCCCCGGCCAACCATTCCAATTCCGCCCTAATGGACGGAGCCCAATGTTACATGAGGAGGCGAGACCCTTTAAGGGTGTATTTCAATCGTCATTTGGGGTTGACGGCGACTCCTCCTTGGCCATAATGCGTTTTCTCTTCCCACGGTCTGCGCTTTGCTGAACGTGGTCATCAATACAAATCCAATTGGATAGCCACCGCGGTTGCGGGAGCGGGTTTGTGTCCGGCTAGGGCATTGTCCCCTTACACGCGATTGATGGGGACATTGGTTCGTCTTTACATGCCGGCCGGGACATACAAACGCGTGATGGGGTGGTGTCTTCTTGCACCCTTAGCCATTCAGGCTTTGCTTCTACTGGCTTGCGGGGGTGGCGCAGGA
>CAVTDA010000022.1:0-7436 GCA_963733285.1 uncultured Acidobacteriota bacterium | reverse complement strand
CCGACCCTGCTCAAGATGGTTCTCACGCAGACTCGTTGGGGCTCAACGTCCACGGCAAATCTCCGACCCTATGGCGGCGACGGAAATTGAAACTGGACTTTTCTATTTCCCCCCTCGCCGGTCCCCCGACACTATCCCGCATCGTCCATCGGCGGGTTAAGGCGAGGAGGTGAGACATTTCTCTTCCATTCGAGGTTTGAATGCGTGGGTCGTAACGCGAATTCTTACGGGCTACGGTCCTTCGAGCGTCTTGCGGGCCGGGTGCAGGGGTCAGAATCCTGCGTCCGACTCATACTGTGGGATGGCCGGTGGCTTGAACATCCTCATCCCAGGGGGCCGGAAAATAAGCCCTCCGGGTGAATCAAGTAAGTTGTTGCCCATTTAAGGCCACTACCTGCAATCGCCTTCGCTTGACACTTGAGCCCATTCAATAGAAAAATAGGGCCTGCTTTCCATCACTGGGCTGACCATGAACAGCTTCGTTTTCAACAACGCCTCCCTCCGCGCTGGCTTTACCTGAGCCTGAGACTTCAATCGCGTGCCGATTGCCCGCAATCTCAAAACCTGAATAGCGAATGGAGAAGCCATGGAGACCATGCGAAATCTTGGATTTTTGTGTGTAACTGCCCTGCTGATAGTAACTTGCACAGCCTCGGCCGCCGAGGAGTTTTCCCCGCCATCCCGAACGTTTACCTTTACCTATGAAGTCACGGTCAAAGACATTCCCAGCGGGGCGCGCCGCGTACGCATCTGGATTCCCCGGGCGGGCACTGACCTGCATCAGACCGTAATCCTGAAGAAGGTGGACGGCCCGGTTCGTCTTCGCGAAACCCGGGAAGCCTCCAATGGGAACCACATTCTTTATGGCGAAATTCTCCACCCTCAGTCCGGCTCGGCGACCTTTACGGTGGAATACGAAGTGACCCGCAAGGAATTCTCGCAGGGAGACTTCGGAGCGCTGCAAAAGTCGGACCACGCAACGGCCTCCTGTCCGAAAAACCTGGGGCGATTCCTCAAACCGGACCAGCTCGTCCCCATTGATGGAAGGATCAAGGAAATTGCCGATGAGAAAACGCGAGGCGTGCAAGGTACTGTTGCCAAAGCACATGCGCTCTACGATTACGTCTTCCAAACCGTCCGCTACGACAAATCGGGGACCGGCTGGGGCCGCGGCGATTCCCTCTGGGTGTGCGATTCCCGGCACGGTAACTGCACGGATTTCCATTCCCTGTTCATCTCCCTGGCGCGGGCGGAAGGCATCCCGGCGCGCTTCGAAATTGGCTTCCCGATTTCGAGTAGGACGGCCGGAACTATCCCCGGATACCATTGCTGGGCGGAGTTTTATGTGGCTGGCCTCGGCTGGGTGCCAGTTGACATCTCGGAAGCGTGGAAAGACCCCAGAAAACACGACTATTTCTTTGGATCGCTGGACGCAAACCGGGTTCAGTTCTCGGTGGGCCGCGATCTGGTCCTAAAACCCCGCCAGGATGGAGATCTGGTGAATTTCTTCATCTACCCGCATGTCGAGGTGGACGGTAAGTCCTTTGATGTCAGCAAAAGATTCTCGTTCCAGGAAAATCCAGCCAAAACCGAGCATGCCGCGTTGGAAAGGTAGCAATTCGCGAACTTTACCCTGGGTCGTCGGTCAAAATGGGCCAATCACGGTCTTTCGCACCATGGTCGTCGGCCGGAATAGTCCAAGGAAGGTCTTTGGCAACACGTCATACCTCGTGGGAACACGCCATTCCCCAGTTAGGCCTCCTCCGCGGCGGCTGAATTGTCAAATTGTTGCCACTACGTCAAATACTCTTGACAGGATGAATCGGCTGGTATAAATCTGCCCCACGGCCAATATTTACCGGTTGCATCGATGAAGCCGCTGATCATGGCAAATCCACAGAGCGGACCACTTACTAATGGAGGAGGGTTGCATGGCCTTCGATAACGAAAACGGACCTGGAGACGGGTTGGAAGATTTCGGTGATGAGCTCTCTTCCGATTACAAAGAAGAAACGGAAGAGGGGGTAGAGAGAGACGAGGGCGAGGAGATAAGAAGAAGAAGTTTCCTTTGAGATCGAGGAGACGGTGCCCGTGGCGCCAGAGCCGGGGCCTGCACCCATCGCTTCCCCACCAGGCCCAGTAGCCGCCAAAAAGCCGGCCAAGCGGGAGCGGGAAAAGCCACAAAGAAAGTGGCCAAACAGCCGGCGAAAAAGGCAGCAAAGAAAGAAGGCTGCAAAAAAACCCGCGAAGAAGGCGGCGAAGAAAGCCAAAAAAACCGCACCCAAGGCCAAGAGACGAAGAACACTTACAAGAAGGCCACAAAGGAATCTCGACGGCGCTAATTGAGCCAATCTGTACCGGGGGAAGGGCTCACATCCTTCTCGCTCCGAACAGGGTCGGGAGAAGGGGGATTTGTTGCCCTATGCGTCCTTGTGCGTTTGACGGCTGGAAACTCCTAATGAGGCGTGTTTGCCCATGGGATTCCGTTGGCCGCCGCGGGATCGGCCGGAGGGAATTCTTGTGTCGGGAGCTGCCACACCATGGATTCGCGCGCTCGAAATCGTTCGCCGCATGCGTGGCGCTTCCCAACCCTGGCTGGTAGTTTGCGATGACGGCGCGAGTTATGTCGCAAAATTTCTGAATAACCCCCAACATGCCCGCGTTTTAGCCAATGAAATGCTCGCTTCGCGGCTGGCGCGGCTTGTCGGATTACCTGCCGCCGCACCTGCCTTTATTGAAGTCTCCCGGGATTTGATCGGCAGCAACCCGTTGCTGGCATTTGATTCAGGCGGGACCCGGGAACCCATCTGGGCGGGCCTTCAATTCGGCTCGCGCTTCCCCGGCGATCCCAGCAAAACCCTGGTGGTGGATTTCCTCCCCGATCGGCTCCTGCGCCGTGTTAAGAATCTCTCCGCCGCCTTTCTGGGTGCGTTTTCTTGACAAGTGGACCTGCAACTGCGACGGCCGCCAGGTGATCTTCCACCGCGCCGCGGACGATTACGCCACGCCGTATTCGGTTTCGATGATTGATCAGGGGTTCTGCTTTAACGACGGCGAGTGGACATTTCCAGACAGCCCGCTTCGCGGCATCTATCCCCGGCGGTTGGTCTACGAAAAGGTAACAGGGTTCGGATCATTTGAACCCTTCCTCTCGCGTATCGAAAATCTCTCCACCCGCGAATTGGAAGCTTGTGCGCTGGGAATTCCCCAGAAGTGGTGTGAGCCTCACCCCGACCACTTGGTCAAGCTCCTGGAGACACTTCACGAACGCAGGCGAAGCTTGCGTCAGGCTATCATTGACGCGAAAAATTCCTCACTGGCGCCCTTCCCGAATTGGGATTGACGCTTCAGCGCAGTTTTGCTCCTGGAGAAGAACCACGCAGGCTGCGGATGACAGTCTCGAGATTCGAAGATTCCGATGATGACTGAAGCCAGATTGAAATCGTGTTCGTATCATTTGATTCGCTACGTTCCCCGCGCTGATCGGGAGGAGTTTCTCAACATCGGCGTCCTGCTCTATTGCGCGGAAGATCAATTCCTCGATTGCCTCATGGCGCGCGACTTCCGCAAGGTCAAACGGTTCCACCCGCAAGCCGATTTGGAGCTGCTCCGCTCCCTGCAAGGCCATTTCGAACAGCAGATTCAAGAACACGAAAACGATCTGAGAGATTTTATTCAAGAGTTGGGAACATCGCTTTCCCATATCATCCAGCTCTCGACGGAGCGCCCGGTATTGGCTGCGGAACCGGCCCAGCAGATCCAACAACTTTTCCAAAGGTTGGTTGGCGAACGTGAGTCGAATCCATCCGCGGCCGAAACCCGGATGCGCATCAAGCACCGCATGGTGGAGGCATTCCGGCAAGCACAGGTATTGGATCACCCCCACTTTGAAAAGCACATTCCGGCGGAACCTCTCACCCACCCCGGCGATCCCTTTCATTTCGACTTTGGCTATCGTCCTCCCATGACGGCAGGAAAGCCCGACCGGCAATTGAAACTGATTCACGCTCTTTCCCTCCACCGCGATTTTGAGCTTGCCAGCGTCCTTTCCTTGACCATGGGATATATTCGTTCCAAACAACCTGCCGAGCTTACCGCCGTTGTCGAAGCGCGGCCCGCAAAAGCAGACAAAGCCGCGGCGCACTCCGCGCGGATCCTGGAAGACGCCAAGGTGGCCATCTTGCCGATCTCTGAGGCAGATACCTTCGCCAAATCGGTCCAACGGGAACTCGTTTTCGTCCATTAGCATGGGCAACCACCCCCAAAGTGAATGATTCCTAATAAAAGGCCCATCTGGACCTGGTACTCATGGGCTATTCCCCGGCTCGACGCCATAAGAGAGGATGGATTAAATGGGGTACGTGCAAGGATTTATGAAAACGTGCCGATAGGCCTTTTATCAGGCACAGCGGCGTCGAAGATCCGCCACTTCTAGGCCAGACCGACAGGCAAGACCGGAGGCTAGAATTAGGAGGTATGATTCCAATGGCAGGTGAATACGGTGAAATCGATTCCCGAGTTAATTTTGATCGCCTTCTTGGCGACGCGGTAGACCTCGTCCAGAAGATTCTGGCGCAGACTCCCGAAGACGAATTACAGCAACTCATTTTCGAGGAACTGAACGCCATGCACCGGTGGAGCGCCAATGGACGCGAACCGACCGACCAGGAACGCGGCAGCATTAACATCGGATTGCTGGCGGCCCGGGGGCTTTCCAATGCAACGGGGGAAAAAGAGAAACTCGTCCAGATGTTATTTGCCTTGAACAACTACTTCGAGGACTGGCCATCGGATGAGGAAGCCGCCCATGCGACGAGTGCACCGCCCATGCATGCCAGGTAATTCCCATCAAGAAATAACTGCCGGTTTCCCCTGGGGGCTGCAGGCCCATACCCCGCCGAATAGCCTCTTTCCCCCCACAGCCATGCCCACGCGGCGCATCCAACCCAGCTCTTCTTTCGTCATGGGTCCCTGTTCCAAAGCTTGCAGCCCTTCCTCCATCCGCGCGGCATTGGAGGGCCCCGTCATGCACACATCCACTTCGGGGCGGCTGAGCACATATCGATAACAATCCGTCGCCGTGGGCACGCGCTCGCTCCTGGGAATCGGATGCGCCCCATAAGCGAGACCCGGCAGGAGCTTCGACTTGCCCAGGAGCTGGCCCCAGCTTGTCGCAGTGAATGCCACCATGCCGGGACGATTCGAAGTTGCGACGAGGGGAAAGATGTCCTGCTCCGCACCCGGATGCGCGGCGTTGTAGCGGAAGTGCACAATGTCGAAATCGCTTCCCGCGGCAAACTGCGGAGCCATGTCCCGATGATGGGTTGAGACAGCGAGAAATCTCACAAGCCGCGCCGTTTCAGCTCCCGGGCGGCGTCGAGAATTCGGGGCGTCACTGGCTTGTTCCACATGCCCAGCAGCAGAACGTCGGCGCGATCAAAAGTCAGCGTACGCAGGGCGCGCTCCAGGCTCCAGGCCATCAGGCCGGCCATACGGGTGTAAGATTGAATCACCAGCACAAAGCGTTCTCGTTGGGGCTTCAAGCGCTTCAAACCTTCGCCAAAAGAGGCAAGGCGCCTGCTGCCCCAATAGATGTAGTTCACCCCGCGCTCAAACGCCCGCTCCAGAACATCCCCAGAAACGCCGTAGCTGGAACTGATCCCCAGACGGCAAACTTCCAAGCCCGTTCGGCCCAGAATTCCTCGTTTGGTAATTGCGGTGTCCGCATTCATGGACAAAATCCTTCTGGCATCATTGATCCAAACTCTGTGTATTTCCAGATTCGCACTCGGGCGGCCTTATTACCGCGTTAACTGAACCTCGACCAATTGACCCTCGTCAGGCGAACCCTTGACAGGGCGGTAGATAATTCGGGCCTGCATCCCTTCCAGGTCGGAGCATGGGTTCATGACGCCCTTGGGAGTGAAGTTGGCGGCTCTGAAGGCGACGTCGAAGTAGTTGTCGGTGTAGAAATGCAGATTTTTCGGCTTGGAGATCAGCGTAAATTTGAGCCCTTGAGTTTTCGAACACGCCACTTCGGAGATGATGCCTCCGGCGAAGGCGATGGGCTTCCCCAGCTCGAGATGGTGTGAAAGCGCCGGCGGATTGTCTTCTGCAAGTGGCGCCTCGGAATCGCGGTGGCGCAGCTTCGGCGGACCCGGCGCATCCTCCTGCCCCTTTTCACCTGGCGCTGAAGGCTGGTCACTCCTTTCGCTGGGTGCTTCGAGCTGCGCGGCTTCATGGATCGAATCGGTCCTGCCCGCGACATCCTGATTTCTCCGCTTGTATTCCTGCATGCGCTGGGCGCTCTCCAGAACATTGTCCGCTTCACTTTCTTCCGCGATGGTCCTTGCCATCGAGCGTGCCGGGTCGCCACCCTGATGGCGTTATCGGGCTGATTGAGCTGCTCCAGCGCATTGGCCACGCGCAGACGGTATTGAACATTTCCGGGCTCGAGCGCCACGGCCTGCAAGGCCAGGCGCTGCGCCTCCTCCGCCCCCCGCGAGGTCGTCAGCAACAGGTAGGCCAGCGCGTCATAGGCCGGGGCGAAATTCGGGTCGTGCGGAGGGCCGTGCGCCGGCACTTTTCCGCCTTGTCCGCGGTTTCCTTGTCGAGCCGGGTCTTGAACAGATTCGTGGCATAAAGAAAATTGGCGGGCATGCCCTCGGAGTTCATCTCAACCGACTGTGCGAACCACTTGCTGGCCTCATCGTATTTCTGTTGGACGGAATAGAGGAATCCCATGCCCTCGTAGCCGGCGGCGAGCTTGGGATCAGCCTGGATGGCCCGGGTCAGCATGGTCTCTGCATCGGCATAGCGACGGACGAGAACCAGCAAGTATCCTCTCGCCGCCAGGGATTCGGCTTCGGATAATGGGTCGCGCGCAAAGTCGTTCGCGTCGATTTTCCCGGGAAGGTTGACACGCGCCACAAGAAAAGCCGGCTTGCGCACGTAAGCTTCCAGGGCATCCTCAATCGCCCGCGGATCGCCCAGCGTGCGCCGGGCCGCCTCTTCCATGGGCACATCCTTTTGCAACAGGAGGACGAACTGCCGGACCTGGTCGGTCTTCTGGTTCCAATCCCGCGTCATCAGGTAGTGGGTGAGCGCCCACGATTCGGCATAAAACACCGAAGTTTTGTTCTCCTCATGGTAGTAGGGCGAGGAGGCATCCACCGCGTAAAGGGTTGAGAGCGGCAGGATGGGGTTGGTTTGAAGAATTTCCAGATTGATTGTGCTGGCCGTTCCCACCAACGCGTACTTTCCCTCAAAGCGGGTGTTCCCGTAAAACTCCGCCAGACCTTCAGACAACCACAGAGGCAGATGCGGGATCAGTCGCCGCGTAAAATAGTGAACGTACTCGTGGTAGATGGTTTCGAATGGCTCCGCGGCATCCTGGTCGATACTGGCGTCCATCCGCAACAGAACATATTTTTTCT
>CAVTDA010000021.1:0-11402 GCA_963733285.1 uncultured Acidobacteriota bacterium | reverse complement strand
GAGATCGCGAATGGCTTCCGAACGATTCTTGTAGCCCTTCTTGTGAATGGCCCGGTCAAATCGCACCAGCAAACTGCTCTCGAGCGAAATTCCCGTTCGAATCAACGTTGACATGGACTCTCCTCAGTAGTGGACCGAACTCTCCCAAATTCCTCTCATACTAACAGTGAAATCTCCATTTTGGGTTGGGCGAATCTTGGGCAGGAAGCCCATTCCCATCATCAATGTCGGAAAAGGAATGCTGGAATCCTTTAACCCGCTCGCCCCCGTTCATGAAGACAAATAATCAGTAGCACGAATTGTCAAATCGTGTTATCATTTCTGCTTCCATTTGGAAAGGGCAGATGCTCCTCCTCGGCCCCGATCTTTCTGCCAAAGCCGGCCATTGCGATTTGAACGGATCTTCTCTTTGAGAATTGTCCGATACTTTTATCAACCCCGAGCATCGCTCTCCTCATCCTTGTTCTTGCTGGGGCTGACATGGCTGATTGCGCTCGCCACGGCCAGCGCGTTCGCCTCGGATTCCCCCGGCCAAATCGCCGGCCGGATCACCGACCCCCAGGGCGCCGGCGTGGCGAATGCACAGATCAAAGTCACCGGCCAGGTGAACGCAACCGGGTGCCAAACAATTTCCGACGCGCAAGGTTACTTCTCGTGCTCATTGGCCACTTCGGGTGCATTTGTTGTAACCGCCACCGCGCCGGGGTTCGGTTCAGTCAGCCTGACGGTGCAAGTGGGAGCGGAGAGCAAGGCTGAAGCCGATTTGCAGTTTCACAAACTGACATCGCAAAAACAGGCAATTACGGTGGCCGCGGACGTGAAGCAGATTGACGTCCTTTCGCCCGATCCTGCGGTAAGGGTATTTGCCAGCGAGGACCTGCTGGACGCCAATCCGGGACGGCCGGGCGCGCCGATTTCAATACCCGGCTATCCGATTGAGACGGCATCGAGCGGTATCAAGGCTCCGCAATATTTTGCGCCGGGAGTGGCGGGTGACCACGGTGAGCCCATTGCGCAGTTCATACAAGTGGGCAGTTACCTCGTGCCCAACAACCTATCCGCAAATGCCCACGGCAACGGTTACGCCGATCCTAATATTTTTATTGCGGACGTGATTGAAAGTGTTGAAGTCGATGGCGGCGCCTTCAATGTGCGTGAGGGAAATCACGCGTTGAACCTGGCGGCGACCTATGCGCTGCGCTCGCACCTCGATCCGTTTCTCACCTTGACGGGAGATCAGCGCGATATTACCGCCACCGGAGGATTTAGTCCCCTCCCAGCATTCATGGATCGCGGTTGAGGGCTCGTATGGCAATGGATTCCTGGACCGGCTGGAGCATAGGAAGCAGGTCAAAATTAATGGCGGCGACGTCTTTGTCCGGGGACAACACACTTTGACGTTGCTGGGGATAGGGTACTACGGTTTCTCCTATGTGGCGGGATTGCGCCCGATCAATGGATTCAATCCCGTCGATGCGACCAACGGCTGGACGGAGTTTCCGGACACGGTTGACCCGAGACAGAAGGACCAGACGCACACCGCGCTGGTGGCGCTGAACGATGTGTGGAACCTCAGTGCAAGCGGGCAGATTCAGCTTTCGGGCTTCCTTCGCACGTACAATCTTTCGCTTTATTCCGACTTTGGCGACGGCTTGATCCGGCAGAGTGAATTTCGCACCGTGACCGGCGGCAGTGCCGCATATATGAAGAAGTTTTCGAAGAACTTTACCTTGTTGGCCGGGACGGACTATGAGCGCGAGGCGCCCCGGCGCGACGATCTGGACCATTACAACTTCTACAATCCCTCTGACCCGGCGTATTACGGCCCTTTTATCAAGGTGGATGGAAGCAACGTGACCATCTCCCCGCTGGCGCCCTATGTCGCTGGAGAAGGCGAGTTGAGCAAATACGTACGCTATTATCTGGGCTGGAGGCGGGATGAAATCAGCATCGACAACCAGGATTTGGTAACGCCTGCGAATTCCTGGAACAAGCGGGTGGGGTTGAACTCACCGAAAGCCACGCTGACGTTCTTTCCAAGTGACTCGTGGTGTGTTCCAGAAGTTGCGTTCAGTTTTGGCCAGTCGTTTTTCACGGAGGACCCCCGAATCGGATCGGCAGTGCAGCAGACTTCCACGGGCGCACCCGAACCTGTAGACCCCGTAGAGACCGCAACCTCCTATCAGTTGGTCGCGAGCAAGACCGTTCACAAGACGGATCTAAAGTTAACCCTGGGCAATGAGACACAAAGCGCGGAATACGGCAAGATTGATCCCGACACGGGATTACAGTTCGATGAAGGGCCGGGCCGCGTGCGCTACCTGGCTGTCACTCTGCGCCAGAACTTTGCCAATGGATCGCTACAAGCGACCTACGAGCAGGCGGACACGCGCGATTTGGCCTCCGGACAGCAGACGCCGGAAGCGCCGAGAGTCATCGGTGATCTTTCCTGGACCTATCAGAAGCTCCCCTTCCATTTGCAGGCAAAAGGCGAATTCGAATACGTGGGAAGAAAGGTGGTTGGGAATAACTGCAATGATAACACTCCCAATGACCTTAACTCTTACTGTAATGGAGTGCCGAACAAGGAATTCCGGCTGGCGCTGGCGCGTTCGTTTCTTGAAGGCAAGATCAACGTGGGAGTGAACATGATGATAGCCCGCGGATATACAGGCCAGACCGTGGAAAACTTTGCCACTGACGATAGCCCGGGCTATGCAGGCCCGTTGCCTGTTCCCGATAATCCGATTGCGGAGGTCGTTGGGGTCCGCATCCCCTCGTACGCGAGCGTGAGCTTCACCTACAGATTCGGCCACTAAGGTCGGGTGCCGAATATGTTCCGTTGAAGGGGCGACCATAGTCTCTCTGCCTCGCTGAAAATCTCTACGTTATGGGATTGCGTCAGGGACCAGATGAATTGAGGCTTGCTTTCACCAAAGTCCTCATTAATCCATCAAACCCCTTGGCAACCTTACGCCTTTTCTGGTAATCCTTATAAGTTGACCGTGTTGTTAAACCCGCAGGGGGCGTAATAGCCGCAGGTCCGGCCATTGATCACATTTGTCTGATTGTCCA
Source organism: uncultured Acidobacteriota bacterium (assembly GCA_963733285.1). Classification (GTDB taxonomy): domain Bacteria; phylum Acidobacteriota; class Terriglobia; order UBA7540; family UBA7540; genus Bog-366. The sequence continues at coordinate 8,327 of CAVTDA010000021.1, read as the reverse complement.
TAAGACCCACATCTACAGGATGGGCTGGCAGGACCTTGACCCGGCGCATATCTCCGAAAGCAGGAAGGGTGGCTCTCGATGATCGAAGTTGAAAATCTCAGCAAACGCTATGGGCCCACTTTGGCGGTTTCCGACGTGAGCTTTAACGTGCAGAAGGGGGAGATCCTCGGCTTCCTGGGTCCGAACGGGGCGGGGAAGACGACCACGATGCGGGTGATCACGGGATTTTTTCCGCCCACTTCGGGGAAGGTCCGCGTGGCCGGCCATGACGTTGTCGATGCATCCTTGGAGGCGAAACGGTGCACCGGCTATCTGCCCGAGACTCCCCCCATCTATCCCGATATGACAGTCGTCGAGTATCTGGCTTTCGTGGGCCGCATCAAGGGCGTTACGCGCCGCGAATTAAAAGGCCGGCTGGATGACATCGTGGAGAAATGCGCGGTGGGCGACGTGCGCAATCGGCAGATCGGAAAACTCTCCAAAGGCTACCGGCAACGTGTGGGTTTGGCGCAGGCGATGATCCACAACCCCGACGTGCTGGTCCTGGACGAGCCCACTTCCGGGCTCGACCCCAAACAAATCATCGAGACCCGCGATCTCATCACCGGCTTGGCGGGCCAGCATACGGTGATTCTGAGTACGCACATCCTGCCGGAAGTTTCGAAGACCTGCCAGCGCGTTGTCGTGATCAACGCCGGACAGATTGTGGCCATGGGAACACCCCATGAGCTGATGCACCGTTTGCAGGGATTTGAAACCGTGCTGATTACGGTGGAAGGGCCGGCCGCGGACATCATTGAAAAGTTTCAGCGGGTCGGCGGAGTCAACTGGGTTGAACCCCGCGAGGCCAGCGACGGCCGGGTCACATTGGAAGTCCATTCGGAAAAGGAAAAAGACGTGCGCGCGGAATTGGCCCGGGCCACGGTGGAGTCCGGTTGGAAGCTCTACGAATTGAAGACCAGCGGTATGAGCCTGGAAGAAATCTTCCTGAAACTTACCACCAAGGATGTCAGTGAAGAGCCGGCTGCGAAAGCGGCGCCAGCGGCAAACTAAAGAGCCGGGACTCGGGTTACGGGAAACGGGACACGGAAATTACCGTGCCGAAAGCAGTTCGAAATCGAGTCCCGAATCCCGTCGCCCGAAACAGAAAGGAAAGGCACCATGCGTAACATACTGGCCATGGCAGGGAAGGAACTGCGAGGTTATTTCCATTCCCCCATCGCCTACCTCGTGATGACAGTTTATACGGCAATCTGCGGATTTGTCTTCTACAGCTCCACTGCATTCTTTTCGCTTCAATCGATGCGCATGGAGATGCAGGGCGGAATGGGCGCGCCGCCCATGAGCCTGAATGAGTTCGTCATCCGGCCAATTATCGGCGGAGTGCTTACGGTTGTGCTGCTCTTTCTGATTCCGATGATTTCCATGCGCCTCTTCGCGGAGGAGAAGCGTTCCGGAACGATTGAGCTTCTGCTGACCTCGCCGCTCACAGATATGGAAATTATTCTGGGGAAATATCTGGGGGCGATCACGCTTTTCGCGATCCTGGAAGCCCTGTCGTTTTCGTATTTCATTGTCCTCTTCATTTACGGAAACCCCGACGCCAAACCCCTGATCGCGAATGCCATCGGGCTGCTTCTCTACGGCAGCGCGCTCCTGGCGCTGGGCATGTGGTTCTCGACGTTCACGAAGAATCAGATTATTGCGGGTTCGGTCGGGCTGGCGGTTTTCCTCCTGCTTTACCTTCTTGACTGGGTCAGCGCCTATTCTCAAAGCACCGCGGGACAAGTCATGTCCTACATTGCACTGACCACGCACTTCGACAACTTTGCCAAGGGTGTTATCCAATTGAACGACGTGGTGTACTACCTCTCGGTGATCATCCTGGGAGTTTTCTTCACCGCGCGTTCCGTGGAAGCATTGAAAGGGAGGCCGTAAACATGGCCGCGAACGACCACGGCGGTGACCGCGCGAAGCAGCAGATTCTGACTGGGGCGAATTTTGCCATTTACACCCTGATCGTGATTGTATTCATCGTTCTCGTGAACTGGTTTGTAAACAACCACGATAAGCGATGGGACATGACTCCGAATAAGAAGTACAGTCTTTCGGAGCAGACGCACAAAATCCTCAAGGACCTCAACAAAGACGTAACCATCTATGCTTTTGATCGTGAGCGCAACTTTGGCGAGCAGCGGGACGTTCTCGGCATGTATCAATCCGCATCCCACCGGGTCGATGTGAAATACATCGATCCCACCCGCCAGCCGGCTTTGGCGAGAGAATTCGGCGTCCGCAGCCTCGGAACCATTGTTGTGGCCGCGGGCGACCGGCACACGGAGGCGCAGGGCGACGGGGAACAGGCGATCACCAACGCACTGGTAGGGGTTCTGAAGGGGCAGCGAACCGCGTGCTTTATTGGGACGCACGGGGAACGAAATCTCGACGGCTCGGATGGAGATGGATACGACCACTTCAAAAAGGAACTCAGCAACGAAAACTATCAGACCCAATCCCTGCCCTTCCTGCAGAAGGTCGAAATCCCGCAAGACTGCACGATGGTTGTTATCGCCGGACCGCAAAACGACTATTTGCAGCCGGAAATTGACGCCATTCAAAAGTATCTTGAGGGCGGCGGGCGCGCATTGGTCATGCTGGATGCCGGAGTGGAAATTCCCAATCTAAGCAAAATGATTGGCGACTGGGGCGTCACGGTGCGGAATGATCTGGTGATCGACGAAAACCCGGTTGCTCAGATCTTCGGCACCGAGCCCTACATGCCCTTGATTGTGAAATATGGAAACAGCCCGATTGTTGAGCCCCTCAATGGCCGCGCGACGTTGTTCCCTCTCTCGCGGTCATTCCAGGTTGGTGCGGACTCGAAGCCGGGTGAAACCGTCAACTCGCTCGGCGATACTTCTGCCGACAGTTATGGAGTCACGGATTGGAATCCGAACATCAAAGAGATTCATTTCGATGCCAAGAAGGACGTTAAGGGGCCGCTCTCAGTGGCAGCAGCGGGATCGATTTCGGGTTCGGGAGACAAGAAGACCGAAGGCCGCTTCGTGGTGACGGGAACCTCCCTGATCGCGGCGAACAGATACCTGGGCTTTCAAAGCAACCGCGACTTCGTTATGAATTCCATCAACTGGCTTTCCGCCGATGAGGATTTGATCTCCATTCGCGCCACGCCCCCGGAATCTCAACATCTGAATATGAATGCCGCCCAAATGAACCGTCTTCTAGTTCTGGGGGTGTTCGGAATACCGCTCATCATCATTTTTGCCGGCGTGATGGTGTGGTGGCAGCGCCGGTAAAGACGGTCAGATTTCCACTGGTCTGGATGAATCGAACAAAGAGTAGCGAGCGAGGGCAGTAGTGGCACAGTCAATGATGAAGAAAAAGTTCCTGAATACCCTGATTGCACTCATTGTCCTGGCCGCAACTTGGGGAGCGTTCACCTACTACGACAAGCACAAAGCCCCGGAAAAACCCGCAGTTGAAACCAGCCATCAGGAAAAACTCCTTCGGCTTGACGCTCAGCAGATTCAATCCATAACCTTCAAGCCTCGTGATGGAGACGCCTTTACTTGTCAGCGTGAAAACGGGAAGTGGACGATAAGCGATCCACACAAGCTCGGAGTGGACCAGGGAAACCTCTCCGGCGTGCTGAACAGCCTGACGACGGCGATCGTTGCGCAAGTCGTGGATCAACACCCCGCGAGCTTGAAAGATTTCGGGTTGGATCCACCCGCCTACACCCTTGAAATTACTACCAGCGCCAAACCTCAGTCTCTAGCCCTCTCGCTTGGAGATGACACCCCGACTAACGACGGATTGTACGCGCAATTGAGCGGCAATCCGCGCGTGTTTACCCTCGATACTTACCTCAAGGCGTCGCTGGAAAAGAAACTATTTGATTTGCGCGACCGCCGGGCGCTGACTCTTGAAGCCGAACAGCTGCAAAAGATTTCAGTTCAATATAAAGGTTCAAGTTGGACATTGGAGAAGAATCCGGAGGGAATTTGGGATTTGTCCCTGCCGCCGTCGGTGCGGGCTGACCGATTTACGGTGGATGGACTCGTGAGCCAATTGCGCGGGCTCACCATGCAAACGATTCCGTCCGAGGATAAGAACAAGGGCGGTGACTACGGGTTTGGCGCTCCTGAGCTTCGGGTGGAGCTCAAGGGCAGCGATGGAGCGCAGACCATCGTCGTGGGAAAGAAGGAAAAAGGTTCAGAGAACTTCTACGCAACCAATTCGGATCTCGATCCCGTCTTCACTTTGAGTTCCGACTTTGTCAACCAGTTCCAGAAGAACCAGGCGGACTTGCGGGAAAAGGACCTGTTCTCATTCTCTTCGTTTGATGTGAAGAAAGTTGAAATCGACACACCCAAAGGCCATTGGGCCTTCGAACGCCAGGGGACGAAGTGGAAAGAAACTGCCCCCAAGGCCAGGAACGTGGACTCGGATAAGGTGGATACCTTCCTGAACCATCTGCGCGACCTCCACGCGGAATCATTTCCCCAGGGCGCTGACATGGCGGACTTCGGATTGACCCAGCCTGCCTATCGATTCATGGTGCAGTTCGGGGACAAGAACACGCAGGAGATCGTCGAAGCAGCGAAAAAAGGCGACCATGTTTACGCACGCCGATCAACCGACCCGCTTGCCACCGAACTTAGCAAAACTGCGCTGGACGACATTGAAAATGCTCTTGGGGATATCTGAGCGGATGGAATTTAGAGCGGACGCCGGGAGTCGGCGCTGCCTGTAGGTTATTTGCTCTCACATGCGGAAGACCGCTTCTCGCCCAGCTACTTGTTCTTCCACACCGGCTTGCGTTTCTCCATGAGGGCGCGCAGGCCTTCTTGGGAATCCAGAAGGTCAAACAACTGGTTCAAGTAAATGTCCTGGGAGCTTTTGAGCGCCTCCTCAAAGGGTCGCCATGTTCCCTCGAAAACGACGCGCTTCAGCAAACTCAGCACCGGGCCGCTCTGTTCGGAAATGCGCTTGACCAGGGCATCGACAGTCTCCTTCAGTTTTTCCTTGGGAACAACCCGATTGACCAGGCCCATCCCCTGAGCTTGAAATGCGTTGATGGGGTCTCCAGTCAGGAGCATTTCCATGGCGCGCCGGGGTCCGATGACGCGTGGGTAAATCACCGCGGCCATGGGTGGAAACACTCCCAGCTTGATTTCAGGCTGGCGAAATTGTGCCTGTTCCGTCGCAACCACCAAATCACAAAATGCCGCCAATTCCGCGCCGGCGCCGGAAGCCACTCCTTCCACCACCGCAAGCACCGGCTTGGAAACCTCTAGCATGGCGCGGAAGACACCATGAAAGGCATCCATCATTTGGAATACCATCTGGTGCGTGTAGCCCTCCGCTCCGACGCCGAGGGAGAAATACCCTTCGCATTCAGGCGCGGCGTCCAGCAGGATGAGCCGCACGTCTTCACGCGTGGAGAGACTCTCAATCGCATGGGCGATTTCGTGGAGCATCTCCATGTTCATGACGTTCTGTTTCGGGCGATTGAGGGTCAGGTGGGCAACGATTCCCGACGCGTCCCAGCGGATGTACTTGTTTTCCTTCGTTTCCCGCTCTTCGGTTAATTCAGGAAATTGTTCCATCGGCTCATCTGCCATCGTGCCCTCCCATCATCGTCGACGAGCAAAAGTAGAGAAGGTCCGGAACCGTCGAAATTCGGCCTCCGCAAGAGGACGAGCACGGCCGGCCCACTTTCCCATCCCTTGTCTATTTCAACTTGGCGCCGCATTTGCCGCAATAGTCGAATCTTTCCGGAATTCCCTTGGCTCCACAGTCCGGACATTTTCGGGTATTGGCGCCCCAAAGAAACTCGCTGGACTTTCCCTCCGCTGCCCGCTCTCGCAGCGTCCGGGTATCAGGCGGGCGCTTTTCCAGGAAAGCCTGAATTCCCTCGTAGGCTTCCCATGAAGTCGCATGGACAGTGAGCCAATCGCGCGCATGGCCCGCGGTGAGAGCCCAGGCAAAATCCTTCCAAGTATTCAATTGCTGAAGAGTGTAGCGCGTGCTCTCGGGAAATTTTTGAAGCAACTTTTTCGCCATTGCATTCACGGCGCGATCGAGTTGTTTGGGTGGCACGACTTGATTCACGAGTCCCCAATTCAATGCCTGATCGGCCGCGAGTTCATCGCACGTCAGGAGCATCTCGCGCGCCCGCCGGTCACCCATCATCAGTGGCAGCCATTGGGTTGCACCCAGCGCGTCCACCAGGCCGACGCGCGTCCCCATCTGCATAAAGCGTACATGATCCGCCGCGATGGCCAGGTCCGCCGCAAGGCTCCAATCGTTCCCGCCGCCCGCGACAATGCCATTCAGCCGGGCAATGGTGGGTTTGCCAAGATGACGAAACAGGCTGATCGCCTCAGCGAGCAGCCCCTGGTATTTCCAGAGGTTGCGCGGCCGGCGCAGAAACTCCTTGGAGAATTCGCCGGCATCGCTCCCCGAACAAAACGCCTTGTCGCCGGCGCCCGTGAGGACAACAACACCAACGTCGTCGTCGATGGAGGCATCACGAAAGGCTTCCATCAATTCGCGCAGCGTGTCCGAAGAGTAAGCGTTGTATACTGCGGGCCGATTCAGGGTGATGCGGGCAACGCCATCCTTTTTTTCGTAAAGGATATCGGCAAAGTTGAATCGTGATGTGGCTTGGCCGGTGTACTCCATACGTGACTCCGCTCTCTTGACCCCAAGGGGTGCGAACAACCTCCCCTCAGCGTAACCTCCGGGCACACTGTCTTTTAAGCCACAGGATAGCTGCTTTCGGCCATCCCAAGCCAGGTTGCCCCGCTGTGATAAGAATTGATGCTACCACAGCCAATTCTTGGGTGGGTAGTGAACGGCGCCACCCTCGGGATTTGAGAAGAACTGCGCTATGATAAGACCGACGAAAGGAGTGCTGATTCAGATGCCCAAATACTGCTTTCTTTTACTATTCCTATACGCATCGGGTTGCGCCGCAAGGCAGCCCTCTGCTTCCATTTACAATGAGCAGGCCGATGCCCATCGCGATGTAACCGCGGCGATTTCGACCGCCGAAGGCAGCGAACGGAATATTGTGCTTATTTTTGGCGCCAATTGGTGTGGTGACTGCCACGCGCTCTATGAGCAGATGCATAAGCCCGAACTTGCTTCCATCATCGAAAAGAATTTTGTCGTCGTTGAGATTGATCTGGGGCGCTGGGACAAGAATCTGGATCTGGCCGATAAATACCATGTGCCGATCAAGCGCGGAATTCCTGCCCTGGCGGTGCTGGACCCGTACGGAAAACTTTTGTACGCCATGGACCAGGGTCAATTTGCTGATGCCCGTAGCATGAGCTACGAAAGCATCAAGGCATTCTTTGAGCAGTGGAAGCCAAGGAATTGAGTCATTGGGTCATCGGATCATCGGGTCATTGAACCAATGACCTTATCATCCGATGTTCAAATGCCCCGATGAACTCGACGCTCCCCCGCATGTCAATTAGACTCGCGACGAATTAAACCTAGGAGGGTGCATGACTAGTGGGTGGATAGGTGGAGTCTTAATAACTTTGAGCCGATTCTTCGGGTTTCTCAATCCGTTGAAAAGTCGAAAAGACGAAGGCCCGAAAAGGGACCCAATGATTATCATTACCGCAGTGATATTCCTGGCGGTCGGCTTTTTGGCAGGTTACATCACTGACGCGCAGATGAACTGGAATGGCAGGCAGAAGGCGGCCCAGACGGCTGCTCCACCCCCCGACATGCCTCCGCCGGGAGCCTCAGCTTCCGCACCTCCAGGCCAGGTGATCACCGCAACAGGGTTTGCCGGAAGGTCATCCTTCCATTGATACGGCAGCGATCGTCCAGCAGTTGGAGACTCAGGCTTCCCAAAACCCTCAAGACATTGATGCTCGCCTTAAACTTGCGAATTTTCTGTACGATCAGAAGCAATACAACAAAGCCATCGAGTGGTATCAGCGCGTGCTGGAGTTGGACCCCAAGAATGTCGACGCCCGCACGGACTCTGGGAACTGCCTTCTTCTACACGGATAGGCCGCACGATGCGCTGCGCGAATACGAAAAATCGCTGGCCATCGACCCCAAGCACGAAGCGACCATCCTGAATCATCGTCGTAAATCTGGATGGCATTACGACCTCGCGCCGCGCAAAAGGCCTGGGCCGCCTCAATAAGCTGAATCCAACGATGAGCGCTTGCCGGCTTGAAACAAAGGATCAATCAAGCCCGTGCTCAGGGCGGAGCCGGGAAAAACTAAGGGATAAGATTTTGGCATCGTTCCAAAGTGTGGCGGCCGAT
>CAVTDA010000020.1:0-12774 GCA_963733285.1 uncultured Acidobacteriota bacterium | reverse complement strand
CCTGCCAGATTCGGTTCGCCCGGGCCAGCGATTGAAATGCCGCCTGCATCAATCCAAACTGCCGCGCGCCCTCGTCGGTAAGTTGATAGGAGAGATAGCTTGTCCGCTTGTGCCGATCGCCATTATGAAACAGATAGGCCAACACCAGCCCTGCCGCTGCAACGTAAAGCGCTGCCATGCTATCGAAAAAAACCACGGCGGGAACCGCGAAGATAGTGAGGGCAAGGATGATGGGGGCTTGGGGGATTTGGGCGGCGCGCGCATTGACCTGCGCCAGCACCTGCTGGCCGGAAGCTTCCACCAACCCGCTGGCATCAGATTTCAGCGCGCCATGCGGCCCGGGCGGATCGGCTTCCAGGAAAACGATTCCGTGCTCAGCCGCGTCCAGGTGTTGGCGGTAGGCGAAGTCCTTGCGCCCCGATCTGGACAAACGTCCGCCGGGGTCCGGTGACGTTTCTGGTCCTTCTCGACCAAAACGAAACGCCAATGCCCATTGCGGAGAGGTTTAGACGTAGGGGGCCGAGGCCGATTGCCCTTCGCATGGAGGAGGCCAAATTCTCCCTTCATTCGCAAGCGTCGCCGAGGATTCGCGGCCGCTTATTTGTCATTCGGAAACCCCATGCGGCTCTCCCGGAAGTGTCCATCACTACACTTGGGCAGCGGAGAGATTCTCGGGGTTGGGGAGAGCGTAGAGCCTCCTCTTTATATTGTCAATTGGATTTGTGGGTTGGTTTGCTGTGCCCCAGGTCCTTGTCACGCTCGTTCACGGGCAGGATCCTCTGTTTTGCCTTCTTAGCGCCTTTGCGCCTTTGCGTGAAATGCTCTTAGGTGCGGGCCGCAATTCTTGCCGAGAATTCAATGCGCGGTTGCGGTCGCGTCCTCATGCGTGAGAGTCCCCGCGCCGCTGGCGGATTCGTTCAATCCGCCGCGTTCATTTATAATCATGCATCAGTCGGAATTTATTCCCTGCTCATATTTGGAGGAAATCACATCATGAATCATCCCGTTAGAGTTGCCGTCGCCGGACTCGGCCGCATGGGAATCATCCACGCCCTGCACATCAGTGAAATCGCCCGTGAAACAGGAAAATGCACGCTGGCAGCGCTTTGCGATGCCCTTCCCGAGCGCGCCCGAAAAGTGGCGGCGGATTTGGGCTGCGGACATTGCCCATTTATTCCTCCATCGAGGAGCTCGGCGACGCCAGGGTTGTGGATGCAACGGTCATCGTGACGCCTACCGACCAACATCGCGCATCCGCGGGAGCCCTGATCGCGCGTGGGCATCGAGTATTGGTGGAAAAGCCCTTGACCGAATCCCTCGCATCGGACCTCGCCTTCGCGGCCGAGCTCGATAAATCGCATCCTCACGCCGTAATGCTGGGATTCCAACGGCGATTCGACGCGGGCCTTCAGTATGCGAAAGAACTCGCCGGAGTGGGGCCATCGGGCGCATCTACAAAGTCTACTCCTCGATGGAAGACTCCGCTCCCGCCCCCAACGGTTACATGAGCGGCGGACTGGTTGTCGACATGGCCATTCACAACGTCGATGAAGTCCTCTGGCTGACGGGAGAATTCCCCCACTCGGCGTTGATGATCGGCTCACGCCTCTACAGCCACCGGCTGACGACTGCGCAAGAGGATTTTGACGACGCGCTGCTCTACCTGTGGTTTGAAAACGAGCTGGCGGCGCAAATCCAGGTGGCGGAATCGCGTTTCCGGCTATCGCACCGAATCGTTCTACGGCGAAGAGGGTGTGATCCAGGTCGATCACTACCGCCAGAAGCCCAGTGAAGTCGTCGTCAATGCTTATGGACGCCGCGGGCGAACCGAACCCCTGGCCAGCAGGACCTTTACCACACGCCAGTACGACCGGCCGTTGCCGGAATTTGCCGGACGCTTCGGTCTGGCTTACAAAGCCGAAGCCACAGCCTTCGTGGATTGCTGCGCCTCGAGTAAGCCCTTTCCCGTAACTCATCGCGATAGCGCCCGGGCGCAGCAGGTGATCGAGGCGGGAATGAAATCGCGCATCCAACCGGAAGCGATCAAAGCGTGAGCGGTGATGACCTCGGATATTACTGTCCACGACAGCTCAGAGGGACCTAAAGTAACCCCTCATCCGACTTCGTCCCTCGGCCGCCTTCCCTCCCCTCGGAGAAGGAAATGCGCCTTTTTCGGCGGGACCGCCGCAAACTCCCGCGCGCGGCATCTCACGCAACAACAAGCAAGTTCCCTCTCCCTCGGAGAAGGAAATGCGCCTTTTTCGGCGGGACCGCCGAACTCCCCGCGCGCGGCATCTCGCGCAACAACAAGCAAGTTCCCTCTCCGAGGGGAGAGGGTGTCGGCCATGTGCCGACGGGTGAGGGTTCTCTTCCCCGTATCTCAACATCCGTTAACTGTTTCAAACTCCCGCTGCCTCACCGCATCAGCCTGGAGATATAGCAATCGGTCAGGGGACTGACGAGGAATCTATCTGAAAAACCGGTGTTCTTGCCGCACGGCGCAGATCAACGAACGATGAGGGACCCCGGGGGCGAGCGATTCGGCGTTTCGGTCGGTCGCCTTTCCACGTCCTTGCGAACCTCGCCGGCATGTTGATAGCGCGCGCCAGGATCCTTTTCCAGCGCCTTGCACATGATCCGGTAGGACTTCTTCGGGAACCTCGTAAGTCACCTCAATGGGGCGGCCGGGGCTTTTGGTCAAGAACCGCGGCAAGGGCCGCAGCACCTGCTTTCTCCCGCAAACGGTGGCCGTCCAGTCGCCATTTCATATAAATTCCGTCCCCAAACTGAACAGGTCGGAGCGCTCATGGATTTCTCGCCACGCACTTGCTCAGGACTCCGATAAGCCGCCCAACCGGCATAGCGGTGTGGTTCGGCTTTCGTGGGTGAAGAACCTCCCTCCAGCGTCGGAGCGGTTGCGCCTGCGTTCATTGGGCCGTCCGAAGCCGATGACGGTGATGCGGAAACCGGCAAGCCCGCCGAGTCCAAAATCCATGACCTTGAGGACTCCCAGGGTGAGGTGATAAAAATGTTTGCGGGCTTCAGGCCCTGGTGAACCAGCCCCTGCGCATGGCCATATTCGATGGCCTTAAGAAGATGCTGGGCATATTCGAAGTACCACGCGAAGGAAAGCGGCGCCCGGGTCGATTCCGAAACGCGTGGTGCGTCGAAGGTCGACTCGGCCAGCATTTCCTGAAGCGTCTGACCTTGCAGCAGCTCCAGAATGATGAACCACTGATTGTCCTCGCGAAACATTTCGTAAATCGCCGCGATGTTGGGGTGGTTGAGCCCCGCCGCCGCCCGAATCTCGCTCCGCGCGCGCTCGAACCGTTGCGGGTCCTGGGTGATGGCATCGGGGAGGACCTTCAGAACCGCGTCGCGTTCGAGATTGAGATTGCGCGCGCGATACGTGACTCCCAGACTTCCGCTCCCCAGCGTGTCAACAATCTGATAGGCGGAGATTTTTCTGCCCAACATGCCACGCCCTTCCCTTGCTGGATGGATGTTGCGCAAGAATATACCGCCTTGCCAGGGGAAACAACTCTCACGAAGGCCGGGGCTGTGTTCCGATCTGCGGCGTAGCGCCGGGCTTGAGCCCGGCAAGCAACCTGTAGCGCTGACCTTCAGGTCAGCAGGTGCCGACCTCAAGGTCGGCGCTACAATCGGCATGCCGACCTGAAGGTCGGAGCCTCAGATCCGACAATGACGCGGAGTTGTTGCGGGGCCTTTACGCCCTTAAACTCTAGGGGCTAAAAAAGTGACCCCTCACCCACCGCCTTGCGGTCCCCCCTCTCCCCTGCGGAGAGGGAAATTGGCTGTCGCGCGAGACGTCGCGCGAACGAGTGTGCGGCGGTCCCGCCGCAAAAGATGGCTTTCCTTCTCCGGGGGAGAAGGTGGCTGAGGGACGATGCCGGATGAGGGGTCACTTTCGGGTCCTTTGAGGAGCCAATTTCCAAAGCCTCCGGCTTTGCCGGAGGACAATTACTCCCTCGCAACGGAAAGGCGCAGCCTTTGTCGCCGCGGCGAGTAGGTCGCAGGTTACCGCTGAGCCACTCCGTGGGGACATCCTGCCCAGGCCGGAGAATCTTCCGTCCCTTGCCAGGTTTCGTCAGTGACAAAAGGTCCCGGCCCGTCCCAAATCCTCAGAATTCTCAGGCATGTTTACCATTTTGCAATCTTATCTCTTGACCCCCCAACGCACCCGGCGTATGACTTGCAATGTTAGCGAGATGTAAAACATAGGATTCGGAAGGTGTGCGCGTAAGGCAGCAAATCCTGTCGCCCCAAACACGAGCAGCAAGCATGAGCGCCGACTTCGGAATACAGGAAACGTGGTGACCGTCCCCGGCTCCCAGAGCCGGAAACAGTAAGAGAGGGGATATGTCAGTGACCACGTCAAAAATCCCGCGAAGACTTGCAATTTTGGGAATCGTAATCGGGTTTGGACTGATGTCAGCGTGGTGGTACGTCAACACGTATGACCCATTCCATCTGCCCACGTGGCAACAAGCGCAAGCCATGGGAAACTTTTCGGCTCCACCGCTTTTGAAATTTCTCACTGACATCACGTTTGTGCTCTGCCCCGGAGCCCTCTTGCATATTTACACGATGGACACAGGAAGCGTGATGACCTACATCACTTGGACAGTAGCCGCGATTTCGAACGGGCCGCTCTATTACGCTGTCGGGTGGGTTGGATCCGCATTAATGAGGAAGTCAACGCGACGGTAGTCGAGACAAAGGGGAAAAAGGTGTCCGGTGCCTTTGGGCGAGGCAGGAGGTATAAGAATGCAGATCTGGAGAGCATTTGTCCTTCGCGCACTTGCCATCATCAATGCCATCTTCGTCTGTCTTGGATCGTATTTTCTCGTGCACGCGCTCTGCCGTCGTGTCTACGGACGAAACCTTCATTTTGTCTCGCCGCGCTATTTACTGGAGGTCTTTTGTGCAATGAGCGCGGTGAACTTCCTTCTCTTACTCGGGCTGCTTGTGGCAAGCGTATTTCTTTGGAGGCTCAGGCGGCGAGGATGGGTCTTGTGCAATATTGTATTCGGAGCGGAGATCCTTTATTTCTTGCTGTCCTCGTGCTTCACTACGATTTCATTTGCTCTCCCAGGGAACCTCCCCGCAATTGGTATTGCGATGGGAACGTTAGGAGGAACGGGGGATATGGGGATAGCTGCCCAAATAATTACCGGCTATCCTCTAATCGCGCTCATTGTTATGAATGTGGCTTATCTCATGAAGGGCGGGGTTGACCGGGTGAATTCCGCCTGACAACCCATAGTCGGGGATGGGGACGGTCACCACGTTTGGTCGAGGAAACGTTCGACGAACAACGGCAACGTCTGGTGAAAGAGGCAACATGAGATACAGACTTGATACCGTGCTTGTCTCCAGCATAATCCTCAGTTTGTCCCTCGCCGCGCTGATTCCGCCCAATCTCAGTTTCGCCTCCACATGGCGTCTAGAATATTTACATGAAGGTCCGCGCTTCTCGACGCAGAACTACTTGATGCCAATAGGCTTTGCCTCCTTGGCGATAGTGATGGTGAGCCTGATCGTGGTTTGGGCGGCGTACCGGAAGACCGCGCGATGGGCTTGGTTCTGCATGCTCATCGTCGTTGGGCTCTTCGTCTTCCCAGTCTATGTTCTGCCACTGTTGTTGCATGTCATTCATTCCGGGCATCCCGGCCACTGGTCCGAATGGTCTGCATGGATCGGGTCGGCCGCGAGGGCTCCCGGGTTGGATCGAGATGCGATCAAAGGGCCATGCGACTTTCTGGTCATGAGTATAGCCCTGCTTCTGCCTGTCCGGTCATTCTTCTTCAAACACTCCGGCAGATAGCGCGGAAGAAAAATGCTATTTTGGGGATGGCAGATTACGTGATGGAGAATTCAAAATGGCGATTCGCGCTGTAATGGGCAGAAAGGTAGCTGTTGTGGTCTACGGGGTGTTGATGGCAGCCGTCATCGTCGGTGTAGATTTCGCGCTCTTCAGAAACCGATTCTGGGAACGCCTGACCGTGAATATTGGCATTGTCTTGGTGTTCGCAGCTTTCTACTTTAGATTCCTCCGGCGTCCATGAACAAGGCGCGACGGCGTTTGCATGGGCGGGGGCGGCACAAACATTGATTTCTTTGGATGCGTCATCCGTGGATGGAATGGTCTTCCATAGCAGGGGGATGATCCGACGCAATCGGTCAAGTCAAGTGCGGACTGGAATCCTGAATTCTGGGTGGCGCAGACATTGTTCTGTATGCCACCCGTGAATTTATCGAGCAGTTGTAAGGAAACGATGTCTGTGCCACCCGCGGGTTGTTTTCATTTTGCGCCTACTCTACCCGGTAGATATCAAGTTGTTCATTCTCTGACGAAGGACCAGCCGATGCCGAATAAAGAACCAGCACTCTGCCGACACCCGTCACCTGCTGGAGAGTGAGTTCGCCATAGCTCGACTCCTTCTGGACGGTCTTCGTCCAAAGTTCATGGTAAACGTACCCTCTATCCGTCATCTTGCCGCTGAGAGCTACAATCACTATGTGCTTGGACGTCACTAGAGGAGAGTCCGCGGGTGGCTCAGATTCGGTATAGCAGACGACAACCGTAACAACAGGAGCATTTCGGGCTGACAGATAAACCAACTTCTTGACCTTTGCGTTCTGTGGCCAGAACTTGCCATCAGGAATGTCGGAGTCATTCCTGTCCAGTTGATCGTGCCAATCAACACTCAGCCAATCAAAATAGGTCCAATTCATCGCCGGCTCTGGGACCGGAGTTCCCCTATCGGCAACGTAGTGACCCCGCACATAGGAATACACGGTCGTCTTTCCTTCCTCTGGCTTCAGAATTTCGCCTGTTGGTAGGAGCTGCACCGTGCCTTTCATCGCCCAGAAGTGCCCCACGTCTCTGGATTCCTGCCCTTTGCACATTGGCGCATATAGCAGGAAGAAGACTGCTATAAAAACCGTAACTCTGCTTCCCATGATTTGTCCGCTGCGTGACATCACTGACCTCCAAATTCTTTGTAAAAACCGGGACAGACCGGCTGCACCCCTCGGTTGAGACAGTGGAAATAGGGACAGTCTACCATTCGCTGCAAAGCTCTTGGTCTTGAAGTTGGTACATAGCATGATGGCAGCGGCGGGTGAAGCGGAGGCGGCGCAGACCCTCACCCGGGTAATTTTCCCTCTTGACAATATCATATCAATAGGCTACTATGCAGGATAGGATGATGCCATGGATGCCGCCTGCCGACGCCTCAACCCGCTACCATTTGCCTGCGCCATGCCCTTCGTTGGCCCAAAATCCGGCCAATCTCCCAAAGCTGACAACTTACTGAAAACAAAGGGAAATTTTTCCGCTTTTTCCCTTCCCAAAGCTGAGAACATCCTGAAAATAAAGGGGTTATGCAAACCGCAAATTGGGGATTTGGGCATGGCAAACCGCTCCCTCACCGCCGCTGGTCCTGGTAGCTGACCTCATAGCGCCAAGGTGGCAGCGATCCGGCTTCCTTCGCGGTGGCCACCATCGAAGTAATCACAGTAAATATATTATCTAATATTGAATCATACGGCTGGTGACGGGCCGCAGAGAAGCGCAAAGGCCGCGCACATCTGCGCTGCCCCTGCCACACCATCATCGTATTATCCGGCACGCCGTCGGGCTCGATGACGGGCAATTCCGGCCGAAGGCGGCTTTCGGGAACCGGGACCTCGTCGGGAAGGCGGCACCCGCGGTTCGGTGTGGGTGACGAATTGGCATACCCGAAGCCGATGCCACCACCGCAGCCGAATCCGTAACCGAGCACCTGGCAACCCATCGTGGCCTCGCCATCGACCGCGACTCCGTCCCCGAACCCGGCGAGGGTGTTTTCGTCTACCGCAACAGAGTCCACGCTGCTGCCCCACTCCAAGAAAGCGACCGCCCCAATTTCCCTCAGACGGTCGGATAAGGCCAAGGGCTCGCGCGCCGATGGTCGCAGCAGCCCGGTTTTATGCCCCCTCGCCGGTCCCCGACACTCCCGCGCATCGTATATCGGCGGATATTCAGGTACGCATGAAGGTATTTGGGGAGAAGGCCGCGCAAAGTCAGAAATGTCGATACCCTGGCTGCTGTCGCAAAATCAAAGCTCAGATTTGCCGGTGATTCCGCCGATAAGAATTATCGGGGGTGCGGCGCGGGGGCCGGCGGTCCACACATTCCCACAACGGTTATCGGCCGATGGAGACCCAAACGTGACAGGAAATTTTAGATTTAGCCACTGCTATCTCCCCAAAGCCGGTCTTGGAGCACCTGTCAGAAATGAACATTTTTCCTGCTGCCACCCTGTCCCCTCGCCGGTCCCCGGACACTACCCCGCATCGTTTGTCGGCGGATATTCAGGTGGACATGAAGGTATTTGGGTAGCGGGGTAAACCCGCCGCTCCACTGTTTTTCGCAGCCCCTAAAACCGCCGCTGGGATTCCACACTGAACCACGTCCCCGTAAACGCAGGGCTCACAAATTTGACCCAAGTCGAGTTAGAATAGACGTCAAGGCGTGATTTGGGGGCGAAACGTTTTGCCATTACCCTAATCCTATGCTCAAAGAACTATTGAAAACCGCCGGGCAGGGGATTGATACTGAGGGGACTATGGAGACTCAAGAACGCCAATTCGTGCTGGATAAACTGGCGTCGAGCGAGGCGCGGCTGCTGGAACTCGTTGCGGGCCTTTCGCCGGCTCAATGGAACTTCCGCGAAAAGCCCGAGCGCTGGTCGATCGCCCAAATCCTCGAGCACATCATCCTCTTCGAGAGTTTTATCTCGGAAGCGATTGAAAAGGCTCTGGAAACACCTCCGGAGCCCGGCAAACGGGCGCAAGCCGCGGAAAAGATCCCGCTTATCCTGGACTTGCCCAACTCGCGCGGAACCCGATTGAGCGCGCGGGAAGCCGTCCGTCCATCCGCTAACAAGCCTGATCCCAATGAGTTAGTAGCTCAACTCCGAAGAATCCGGGCCCGCACCCTGGCTTTTGTCCAGGATACCGGCGCGGACGTCCACAACCACTTTTTCCCGCACATCACCTTTGGCGACCTCGATTGCTACCAGTGGCTCGTCGTTCTGGCCCAGCACGCGACCCGTCATGCTTCTCAAATTATAGAAATAAAAGAACATCCGATCTTCCCTGCCGCCTAGAAGCAGACATTGCTGAGCTGCTAATCCGCCCGAAAGTCATCCGCCGGAGCTTCTTGGCGTTCAGACGTTTCTGTAGGCACAGAATTCCTAATTACCCATTTGCAATGAATGACTTGAAATGACTTTAGGCGATCACTTTCGCTCGGGGGTCAACACTGAGGACGATGTGAATGCAGAGGACGATAGAGGCGGATCCCTCGACCTACGGCTGCATGAGATTACGACTATTGCGCCTTATCCTTCGGCCTACGGCTACAAGTGATTAGTCCATAAGGAGATAGGCGTTAATCGCTGCTCTGCGGCGAATTCCGGTCGATAGGAGGATGTGCTTGCAATAGTAACCTTAGCTTACCGAAACCTTGGGCCTGGACCTTGACACAGAAAAGTCTGTCGGACCCCTCAGATGTTTGTTGATAAGTTCTCCTTAAGTCAAATAATCAAAATAACTTAGCCAAACAAGACCCGACGCAAGGAGGGAGTTTCTTGCCCCCCAAAAAAAATTCTAGCGTATCGATCCTAAAGCCAATAGAACCTGCCCCCGACTGCCACTCGCAGATATCGGCTGGGGCGTGGAAAGACCCGGCGAGTAGGCCACGGTGATGCCCGGAAGGTTGGTCGATCCGGGTTTATCCAAGTTTGAGGGTTGAGTAGAAGGCACATGGTAGGCGGCCTCGTCGATTGCCCCGACGCTTTCGCGTGTGATGCTCGTCACCCGAAGGTGATCGCCGATGCGGTCGCCCAGCTTGAGAATCTGGATTCCATCATTTTGAATAATGATGGCTTCGAGTTGGCCATCCGCCTTTTCGACGTAGCCATCCGCCTTAAAGTAAGTGGGGATAGGCGCAACCTGGGGAATTGGCGCGGCGGGCGTCGGGGCGGCCTGGGCGATGGTCGCGGAGGGCATCTCGTGGTGCCGGTGGTGAAAGTGGTGCTTGTGCCGTCCGGAGTGCCGAGACAGACGTCCATAAGAAGCGACGTGCGCAGCCACCCGCCCGGGTTGCGGCTGAGCGGACAGGGATTGTGACCCATCCACTGTACTACTAGCCATAACGGCCGATGGCGCCGGCACGTATTTCAGGAGCGAGTACGCACAAATCCCAGCAGTAATGCCCAAAACAAACAGAACCACCTGGCGAAGCGTTTTCATAAGTTTCCTCTGATCCAAGTCTCGACTGCCCAACAGTGCCCGTGCGCTAAATTGAAAGTCCTGCCCTTTCAGATAACAAGGGTATCCTAACAGGGGTGAGATAGAATACAACCCCCCTGAATAGCACTTAAGTACCACATTTCGGGAACTTTAGTACCCGTAGGGCCTACCCACTCAATTGTGCTAGGGAAGTTGATTAGGAAGGATGCTTAGGAATGGAGGCGCGGGTGAGAATCGAACTCACGCATAAAGGTTTTGCAGACCTCTCCCTTACCACTTGGGTACCGCGCCCAGATCAGTGACCGAGTGAAGAGTGACGAATGACAAGCAAGAAGTTCGCGGCCTACCGCTGTGTCACTTCGCCACATGCCACTCGTCACTACCATCTGAGAACTTTGGAGCGGGAGACGGGGGTCGAACCCGCGACATCGACCTTGGCAAGGTCGCACTTTACCACTGAGCTACTCCCGCCCACTCGCGCTCAGCTACTTACTAGCTTAGCACAAAAGGGATTATAGGAATGCGCCTTGGCAGTGTTAAGCGGCATGGGGGACTAGCAGTGATTCAGTTTTGAATTCGCAGCGGCGGGGTTATCCCCCCAATTGGAGATCACAGTCGTTGAGATGATGGCGACGTAATGTCGTCGGGGCGAATGGGCAGAATCGTTCCAGGAGCCGATGGAGAGCCGCGGACTTTGGAAGGCAAGTTCGCGTTACATGACGCATCCCGGCGTTTAAATGCGGGGCTGGATTCGCTCCCCGGAGTGGGAGACACGATTGCCAAAGAGGCGCTGGGGGCGAGCGCTTTGCGGAGTGGGTAAGGGCGAGCGAAGTTTGGCGCCCAGCAGGACTGCGCAGAAGAGCACATCTCTTAAAGATGGGAAATGCCATGGCAGACGCATTGAACCCGAGTGGCAATCCTGCAAGCGGTCGCGTGGCGTGGGGTGGGCAAGAAATTCCCGCTGCGGCTCCGGCCGGACGGCCTGGTGATCTCGGCGTTGGGCCGGCGAGTCCGGCGCAGAAAAGCCCAAGGAAAATCCTCTCTTCCTCGTTGCCCGACCCAGCATCCAAGATCCATTCTTCGAAAAGTCGGTAGCTGATGATCCCCGTAAGTGATGAGCCCTTGATTGTGGGGATCATCGTGAACTAAGCCCACGCGGTCTGCTCGCTATCGCAACTCTTCCCCGAACAACGGCCCGCTGAAAAATCGGTCCGAGAACGTGTACATGGGAGGGCCGGTCGATATGTCGGTTCCCGCCCTGATCTTCCACTTCGCAAAGCCCCCCAAACAGGCGGTTCCGATCTACGACGACGTGTATTTGACCCTTGATCGGAAGCTGATCATGCGGGAGTAGAAAGCCCAAACCCACGGACGAGATCGCGTGTTCCTGGGCCGCGCGCCGCGGGCGCCCATCCAGCTCGATGGGGAAGCGCTGGAAGGCTCGTGGTATCGCCTCCGGGTGGAGGGCGGGGTGATTTTTGACCACGACTCCGAACACTTGTGGAAGCGTTTGCACGACCAGGCGCGCCCGCCGCAGAATATCGAATACCGGTTGCCCGATCGTTCCCGTGGACCGATGCGAATTGCGGCGACGGGTTTTCGCCCGCTCCTCGCACCGCCCTTCCCGGCTTGGAATTTTCGGATCGAGCTGGACAGCGCAGGGTAGTTTCGCTCCTTGCAACGATCCCCCAGCTTTCACGATTTCAAAATCTCTCCATGGCGATTTCGCCGATTCACGAACCGGAGAGAGGGCCAACTGCTTCCGGCTTCGCACGGTTCTCCCCCTCCACGGAAGAGCCGCAGAGTGTCTGAGAACCGATACTTTGCGCACCCCAACTCCGGCTCCATCCGCCGCTCTCAAGAAATTCCCGGGAGCAGTCGCCAGGTGCGCGCGCAATATGCCGCCGTACTTGAGCCCCGAAGTGCTATCCAGCATCCGCTCCCGGCCCGAATCCTGCGCCACGAGCGGGACGAGGAGTGTCGCAGTCAGAATCACGCCCAACCCAGACCGAAAGGCCAGCACCCATCCCAGTGCTCCCCCACGAGCATCCCAAGGTAGCTCGGGTTGCGAACGACTCCGCGGTTACTCTGTGTTTCGAGCTGGTGGCCGGATTGAATCGCCACCAGTCCGCTGAACCGGCCGCCCCAGCACGAACACGGGAACGAGGCGCAGCACGCTGCCTGCCGTGCAGAGCACCACGCCCCACCATCGCATCCCGTTCGCCGTCGAGCGTCCAGAATCCGATGCGGTCGGTGTAAGCTGAAAAATATGCCAGCAAGAGCGAGATTACGGCAGAAAGCGCCCAGCACCCAGCGGTTGCCGCGGTCTTCCTGATCACCTTTGCTCAGGCCGCTGCTGCCGGATAATCCTCTGACACGATGGCCAGCACGATCGATATCCACGCGAGCGCCCGAAGCGCTGGATGGGCAAAGAAGGCGCTCCACCCA
>CAVTDA010000019.1:0-19115 GCA_963733285.1 uncultured Acidobacteriota bacterium | reverse complement strand
TGCGGATCGAATTTGCGTTTTGCCTCAACGACTGCGGGCCATTTTTCGCCGTAGTGGGCTTTCCACGCTGCGTGGTCAAAATCGATCCAGCCGGAAAGATAGCGTTTGCCGCCCATCATGATCGAGGCCTGGCTCGCGGCGGTCATGCGCGGCAGAACTTCCGGCAGAAATTGCGGCGGGACGGCGGGCAGGATTCCCACTCCCATCAGGAACTCTCCCGGCGGGCGCATGAAGAGTGGCGCGCTTGATGCCGCTCCCCGCGCGGGCCAGAGCAGGATGTGTCCACCCACCAGCGCCTGCGGGGGGAACCGGGCCAGCACCTGCTTGAGATAGGGCTCCGTCGATTGCCAGGGCAGCGTGCATTCCATCCACGGGTGGGCGAAGTCCCAAAAGCCGCCGCGCTTCCACAGGGCAAACAGCGCATCGAGCCGGGTGAAGAATTCCGCCATCGCGCCGTCCTCGGTGTGGACGTGCTTGTAGAACCTGAGCCCCGCCAGCTTCTCCAGCGCCTCTTCCGGGGGCTCCGCCGCGTCCAATTCCACCGTGGCGTGCAGCGGAAAAAACCACTGCAAACGGCTGGCGCTCCCCGACACCTTTTTGAACCCTTGGGGCAGGGGACGCACCACGACTCGAGGCAGTCGAAGCGCTCGTCGGTCATGACCGTCTTCAAATCGTCGAGTAGCAGCGTAAGGTCATCATAAAGAAGGTAGAATGTTCGAAAATGTGATTTATGGCGGCGGAGGCGGATCTTGGACTGGGTAATGACGCTGAACTGTGCTGCACCGCAACGCACTACATCGAACAATTCTCGGTTTTCCGTGGCCGAGCACCGGACGATCTCGCCCTGGCCAGTAACCACTTGCATTTCCAGGCAGTTATCCGCCTGAGTGCCGTGCCGCCAGGAGGTGACTCCCAGGCCGCCCATCGATAACGTGCCCCCCACCGTGACGTCGAGATTGTTCGTAAGTACCGGAGGAGAAAGGCTTTGCGGCGCAAGATGCTCCACCAGCGCCCGCCACGTGACTCCCGCCTGGACGGCGGCGGAATCCTCCGTGACCTCCTGTATCTTATTGAGGCCGCTCATGTTGAGGACAATATCGCGCGAAAGCGATTGCCCCCCCTGCGAGTGTCCGCTCCCCCGAATGCCCACCGCCAGCGAATGCCGCGCCGCAAATTTCACCACGCGCGCCACGTCCTCCGCCGACTCCGCTGCCACAACCACCCGAGGCGACCGCACGATGACGTGTCCAAAATCCCCCGCCGCGCCCTCCAGCTCCCCCGCGCCGGTCAGAATTCTTCCCGAAAGCTCGCGGGCAAGTTCCTCCATCCAGCTCATGCTATCTCCTTAGGATTCATCATATTGGCTCGTCTTCCGGGCCACATTCCTTATGGGGAGGCACATCTGTGATCGTGAAGTTGCCTGTCTTATCGGCATTGGCCAGCCCATTGTAGTGGGACCTCCCCAAAAATACCAAAGTCGCGCAACTTTTTTACCACAAAAAGCAAAAGCGTGATATTCTTGGAAATGTCATCAAAAAGGACCAACGACATGGCTAAGTACTCAAAATCCGGCCGCCAAGCAACTGCCATCTGCACGTTGGGTTCCCTGCGTGTTTCTTCAAAAAATCGCGCCGACTAATTTCCGGCGTTCCCCAACCCAAGGCCAACAAAGAACTTAACTGCAAGGCGGAGCCGCCTTTGGCTTCGACCGCTTTGCTTCAGCACTAACCCTAGTGCCCTACAAGGAGCCATGATTCCGGCGCGCCTTCGCGGGCCTCCGGAATGCGGCGCTTTGGAGCCCCGTTCCCCTCGATATGAATTCCAAGGGGAAAATCGCCTATTTCGTCCATTTTCGACCAAAAATCCTGTCTTTTCGCGGGTTTTTGCACGCATTTGTGAAATCGAATACCTATGATTGAGTTTTTTAAGAGCATTTTAGGTGGACACAATTCGTTGGCTTCGGGCGGACTGCTCCTCATGATGATCGGCGGCCTGGGGGTGTATCTGCGCGCCGTTCCCGAAACTCTGTGGGATTGGCTCGTCTCCCAGACCACCATGATGATCACGGTGAAGGACGACGATGCCGCGTTCGCGTGGGTCAAGGAGTGGCTGCTCGAGCAGAACTTCCTGAAGCGCATCCGGCGGGTGGACCTCGACACCACGATTCGCGCCGACACCATGTGCCTGATTCCAGCTCCGGGGTGGCACTGGTTTTGGCATGGCGGCAGACCCTTCACGGTTTACTTTTACCGCAGCTCCGATGTCCGGTCGAATTCCCGCCGGCGATTCGAATCACTTACTTTTCGGACCGTGGGGAGAAACCAGAAAATCCTGCGCCAGTTGATTGACGATGTGGTCGCATCCCACGAGCGAAGCCTGCGCATGGATACCGCACTTTTTGTCTACGATGATTCCTGGTCGAGGGTGCAGGGATACGCACCAAGATCCATGGAGTCGGTCATCTTGAAGCCCGGTGAAAAAGAACACCTGTTGAAAGACGTCGAGCGGTTCAGGGTGTCCAGGCAGCGGTATTCCGAACTGGGTGTGCCGTATCATCGTGGATATCTGCTCTTCGGCCCGCCCGGCACGGGAAAAACGTCGCTGGTCTCGGCGCTCTCCCGGCATTTCGGAATGTCCATCTATGCCGTCAACCTGGTTGATTTCAACGATCGCTCGCTGGTTAGCGCGATCCACGACATTCCCCGGAACTCGATCATTCTATTTGAGGATATCGATTGCATGGGGGCGGGCAAGGCGCGAGAGGGGAATTCACAGGCGTCCTCCGTTGCGACCTCGGCCCAGGCTGGCACCCGGCCGCATAACCTTGCCTCGGTGCGAGTAACGCTTTCAGGGTTATTGAATGTTCTGGATGGCTTCAGCGCGCCTGAAAACGTGCTCTTCGTGATGACCACGAATCACATTGAAACGCTGGATGGAGCGCTGCTCCGTCCCGGACGCATTGACTACCGGCTTTACATGGGACATGCCAACGATGAGCAGAAGGTGGAACTTTATCGAAGATTCTTTCCAGAAGCCTCGGAATTGGACGCTCTCGAGTTTGTCGAATCAAGCCCTGCGACAGCGACCATGGCGGAGTTTCAAGGGCTTTTGCTGGGATTTCAGTCGGATCGATCCTCCCCGAGCTTGGTACCAGAACTTCCGTGGGAGATGCCAGAGGAACGTCGAAACCGGATAGAAGTTGTCGCTCCTGCCCACGCTGCACAAGTTAGGTGCAAGTGATGGAAGTTTTTACCCAAGACATCCTCAATCCGGGATTCATCAAGCTTGAATAGGAACCATGGCTGGCACAGAAGGCAATTTGAATGTCTGTTGCTTTGATTTTTCCAGAGGGTGGAGAACGCAGACTACCGCAAGCCCGCAGTCTGCGCGTATAGCGTCAATTTGATTCTGTAGCCTTGAGTTCACCTCGCCAACTGGCGGGAGATGCTAGGATATTCCTTATTCCTGCTGGGGTGTTGTAGAATTACGTCCAGCCCAATCCCCGGCCGTGGCCGTCCGGTGGAACTTCGTAAAGTAGACCTCCAGAGGCGTTAAACACTTAAATTCGACAGCAACAGCCCCGCCGTTCGGTGAATTTAAGTAACTCGCCTTTGCATCTTCAGGATTAGTTGCCCTTAGGCGTTGACAATAGAACGCGCAAGGGCCAGTCATAAACTTCGTGCCTAGAAGTGAAGGGGCTGGTTCGTAATTCGGTTTCTCCAACTTCATCGACTGGTCTTTTTCGAGGTTTGCGAACAAGTTCCGATTCCCCTCGTCTTTTAAAAACGTAAGTGTAACGGAATCCCCTTTCATTGCTACTTTTCCCTGCTTGACCACTTGAAGAAGGAAATTAAGGCCTTCGGAGTCCGCGCGGGATAATTTCTGCGGAACCCTCATCGAAACCCCGAAGGCTTGGGAGATGGAGAATAAATCATCAATATAATGTTTAAACTTGGGAAATGAATTCGACAGCGGCAGTGGAGAAATATCTGCTCTCCCCAGGAGTTTATTCGACTCCAAATGTTGCAGATCGAGGGTCGCCCCCGAAGCGAGGATTTCAAACATTCGATTCAACTCGCGAACCGCTTCCACTTCTTTGTCGGCCCACGTTTCCTCTATTTTTAGGGTCATTGTTAGGCTTCGGCGAAATATCAGTGAAAATTTGACCGGGAGGTGATGACTGACAGATGTCATCTCAACTTCTTCGGTCCCCCGCTTCGTGACCACAAACTCAACAAACGGATAGACGACTTCGCCTAATTTGCTGCGAAATTTCATTCCAAGGTGGACTTTCCCGTTGGTCGTTGCTTGCGAGGGAAAGAGAACCACCTTTTTCGGATTGAATCCCCGAGGCATTAAATGGGTCACGAGTGAGGAGCTCGACATCAAAAATTTCTCCGTCCCCAAACTCAACGGTAGAGCCTGTGGTAATTGCGTGCTGCATTTTTTTGAATCCGGCCTCCTTCATCCGGATTTGAACAGTTGGTGGGTCCAGCTTTAAAGCCTCCGCGTCTCGCGCAAAAGCATCGATTTTCTTTTGGCCATCAAAGAGTGAGAAAATTAAGCCCGGCTCGCTCTTGAGGTCCGGCAGGCTCTCGATCGTTTTCCGATAGGGGTACGTGATCCTGTATGTCAAGCGGGGGTCTTTGTTCTGGAGCCGCTTGAGGTACTCTTGCAGGTTTTCGATTGAGACTTTCTCCAGTTCCTCGCGTGTGAAGTCGCCGGCTTTTGACAGCAACGACTTAATTTCGGCCACGTCCAGAATGGCGCCAGGGAAGTATACCTCCAGAAGCGGACGGCGAACTATTAGCTCGCCCACGATATCAGATCCCTGGAAGAGCCCGATTTCTACGCCAGCGTGCCTTCGCTGAAGGTCCTGAAACCATATGTGATTATTGACATCAAAATCTATAGGGAGGCAGAGAATCCAACGCGTGGGGGTGAAATGTCGAAGACTGGTATTTAGTGACTTTTCAATTTGTCGCCTCTATGCACGCTTCACGCCATTGGGGAAATATTTGCATTGCCAAATTGACAGTCCACCAAGAAGCTCGCCGCAAAACGCATCGATTCCCTTATCGCCACCCGCGCCCTCTACTCGCCTGATGTTTGCTCCAGGATACCTTTCCTTAAGTACATGGAAGCAAAGGAGCTCGAACTTAGATGGGTGCATTTCACGCAATCGTTGCAGGAGGGCCGTCATCGACAGTCCTTTGAATTTGATCGGAAGTCTCCGCCCTACTCGGGTCCTGAAATTTCGTGAAGTTTTACGCAAATCTTTACGGGTTGACCCAAAACTTGAGCGCACACCGAACGCAGTATCGTTTGCTGCTCGCGGTTCTTCAACAACTCCGCGAAGAATGAGTCCTTTTGGGCAAAGCGAAATATGGCTTCACCGTTTTCGAAATGCCAGCCCGACAAGTGGTCAAGGCAACTGCCCAAAAAGTTCGATTGCTTATACACTTTCTCCTTGATCACTGCCAAGCGGCCGTCTTCTCGTGTAAGCAATCGGATGGCGGCATGATAGGTTGCGAGATAGAAATGGAAAATCCATGAATACCAAATTATAGGGTCATAATTCGTTTTTTGCTTGGGGTCGTGGTGGCGGATCCCAAAATGATTGGCAATCTCAAAAATCGCCGATTCGTCTTTTCTGTCCAATACGGTCTCAAGCTTTTTAGTTTTCTTAAGCCACTCAAATATGTCCGCAAGTTCCCTTATCGCTTCCTTTTTGTCCGAAATAAGGACAAATGGCGATTTCGCCATTTTGCGATGGCATTCCGAACCTTTGAGTCGACATTCTTTTCGTCGAACGGGATGATCTCGGCGTCCAAAATGTGTTGGAGGCCGTCCATTCCGATGCCAGTATTGTTCCGTCCTTGGTTAACTCGAATCCGGTCTTGTCGTCGGCAAGAAATATGTTGGCCATATCACGGAATTCTTCTTTTGCCGGCGTCCTCCTCATAGGAGTCGTAACCATAAAACTCCTCTCCCTCATCGTCCCTCATCCGAACCCAATTGCCAGGCTTGGACACTCGGTCAAAAAGAAATTCGAGCACATCGAATACATGATCTTCTGCAAGCTCCCCATTAACCCCATCCTTCGATAGGAAATGGCTGAAAGTTGAGAGCGAGGGCGGCTTCGTGCTTGATCTCCTCGGGAAGGTCGTGTTTTGTGATTCCGGCCTTACTTCTGAAGAAGTCTCTGTCCCGAAATAGGAGGTAGAAATACCCAAGCTTCCAATGAAGTTCTTCAAGGGTGAGCCTTCCGGGCTTCGTTCTTGAACTGTAATAGCGTCGTGCCATTTCCAAGCACCCATGCCTTATTTCAATGTTCGACAGCCACTTTCACATGGAGCAGCTTCCCCAGCTAGGACTATTGCAATCCTGAGGATGGGATTTTCTCATGTCCCGTGCCCCAGCGACAACCGTATGTGGTCAATCTGCATAGCTTTTCGTAATGATGGGGAAAAGCCGCCACCTAACGCCACTTGAATTTTCGTGGTTGTCATCGTCCGAAGGGACTCTCTTTACCAACCCGGATTTCTGGGGTCCGATGGCCCTCGGGGTCCTAGAATCGGACTTCCGCCACGGCCGATCTTCCACCCCTGGAGAAGGGAAAGCACTTTTTTTTTGGCCCTCACCTCGCGGCACATGGCCACGGAACTTGAAGGGCAGGCTCGCGCTAGGGGCTTTTGTTAACACCGGGCCGTGCATCCAACTCCGCACTGCTGGCTTGCTTCCAGAACCGTGGCGGACGTGAAGGATTTCAATCAGCCGTTTATTTTCGTGAACTCGATAGTAAACGAGCAGAGGGCTGTGCAGTAGTTTGCGCACTTGCGGTCGTTTTTGGGTGACGCTTCCTATGCGCGGAAATGGACTGAGGAGATCAACATGGTCCAGCAAGGAAGCGCCGAATTGGGAAGCAGCGTGCCAGCGTCTTCCTCGGCGATGTGCGCAAGAATTTCGCCGAGGTCGTTCAGCGATCTTGCCGAGTCGAGGAGGCGGTAGTCCACTGGGGCAGGAGCTTTCGGACTTCTTCCGCGGGTACGGTTCGGCCCGCGTCGACATCGCGAAGGCCTTCGTCAATGGCGGCGAGCGTTTCCTCGTCCTCGTCATCAAGGGCGGGAGCGGGCTTCTGAACTCGGATTCCTTTACCTTACCCATGCGCCCTATCGTATCCCCAATCCGGGGTGGATGCAACGGTATGATGCGCGAGCGTCTGCGGCTGGCGCATCTCGGATGCAGGGGCGGCGGGGTTGAAGGCAAGTTGATCCTTTTTTACCACAGCAGCTTTAGCCCAAATTGCACCTGCCGCGATGAAGTTGACGTGCTGGTGACGGCGCCGGCAGTTCCCGAGACTCCCGAGGGATTGGCGTTGGTCGGTGGAGTGAAAACGATCAAATTGGGCGTATTGAAGTTGGCGCGGTCGAGCAGGTTAAACAATTCGGCGCGGAACTCGAGTCGCAGGCCTTCGCGCAGGGTCGTATCCTTCATCACGGAGAAATCCCACGTCGCCACGCCCGCTCCGGTAAAACTGTCGCGGGATAAATCTCCTTCGAACCCGCCGGTCGCCGGGGGCGCAATGAACGCCGCGGGATTAAACCACTGAGAAGCTTTGCCCTCGATCACCGGGCCGGAGAAATCCGGATTGCGGAACGGCCTCACGGGATTTCGCGTGTCTCCGGTATTGGCGGGGTTGTAACTCAGTTGCGGTGTGAACGGGAATCCTTGTTGCAGGGTCACAATGCTGTTCGCCGACCAGCCGCTGACCAGCGTGTTGGCCCAGCCGCTCATGCCATTGGCAAACGCCTTGCCGCTTCCCACCGGCAGCGCATAGAGCACGCTGACCACGCCGATGTTGCGCACGTCAAAAGTGGCCGGACCCCAATCGGCGCGCAGGTTGAAAGGATTGGAAACGAGTCCCGGCGCATTCCCGGCGGTCGTGGCATTCAGGGAATCTCCATCGTCAAGCGTCTTCGACCAGGTGTACACGCCGCGGATCAGGATGCCGTGACTCATGCGGTGGTTCAGGTCCACTTGCAGCCCGTTATAGGAACTGTCACCCAGCGAAAACCATGTCCAGGTGTTGGCGAGCGTAGGGTTGGCCTTCGGCGCTCCGGCGGGAATGTAGTATGTCCCGGCGGGCACCGGGGCTCCGGCCAAGGGAGAAGTTTGGGGGAAGCCGGTGGAGATCGTGACCGGCGGGGCCGCGCTCGGATCGACCGTCGGATAAACGGCGGGGCAAGGCGACGCTGGGCAAATCGTGGGAGCGGGCTCGTTGGCGTCAAGTCCCAGGAGTTCATGATAGCCGTGCGAACCCACGTATCCGATGGTCAGCCCCGTGTTGGGAGTCAGCTCACGCTCGACTCGCAGCGACCACGTAATCAACGTGGGAGTTTTCATGTCCGGCTGTACTCCGCCTGGAACCAATTTGGCGCTACCCGGCACTGCGGCCGCGGAGTTAATCGGAAGTTGCGCGACGGGCAGAGCGGAGATGCTGTAGGTCGGATTGAAGGGCGCGTTTTGGTCGGTACGGTAGCCGAGAGCGTCCTGCAAATCGTTATACATCCCAAAGCCGGCTCGCACCACGGTCTTGCGGCCAAATGGGCTCCAGGCCAGGCCGATGCGCGGCTGCGGAAGAAACTTGGCATTGTTCGTGGTAAAAATTGAACTGCCAATATGCGGCTGGCTCGAAATCACTCCATTTGGAAAAGAGTAGTTGGCCGCACGGCCATTGGCCTCATTCCAGCCGGTGGAGAACTCGTCCCGAATTCCCAAGGAGAGCGTTATTCTCGACGACACACGGATCGTGTCCTCGGCGTAGAAGGCTCCAAGAAGCGAGCGCCAATTCATCTCCGTCGGGGTGGGGTCGTAAAGAAATGAAGAAGTGGTTCCCTGCAAGAAAGTGGCGAGGCTGGCAAAGGTGGCTTGCCCGAACTGGCTCAGGGCGAGCGTCTCATTGGATTGAAAGCGCTGAAACCATGCGCCAAACGTGAGTTGATGGCGACCCCGGGTCCAGGCAATCCTATCTTCGTAGGTGAAGAGATTGCGGTGGATCGGGAGGTTGCTGCCGTTATTGCTGCCCGCGAGGCCGATCGACGCTTGCGGATTCGATGCCGCACTGCCGCCGACCACGACCGCGCCCACCGGATGGCCGAGCAGAAAACCGGAAACTGACGCGGCGGGAGTTCCGGGCGTCGGCTCACCGGTGAAGTAGTATCCGGCGCGCGAGAATCCCACGCGGGCGGTGTTGAGCAGGTTGGGCGAAAAGATGTGGGTTTCCTCGAGGCTGACCACCTGTTCGCGCAGGTTCAGGATGTCCGAGCTGTAGGGATCCAGAGGCGTGGCAGTCACATCCCCACCGTCGTCAATGGTGTAGACGCCGGAAAGGGAATCGCGCGACGAGATGATATGGTCGATGCGCGTGGTGCCAAAGTCCTCGCGGATGGTTTGAAGCGGGCTGCTGAAGTACTCGGCAATGCCGCTGAAATCGGGAGCTCCGGCCCGGGGCGTGGGCCAAAGGTTCAGCAAGGGTTGAACGCTCGCCACCGCAGAGGCTCGCGAGGTTGCATCGGGGACGAACGCCGCCGAGGTCTGATTCAAGCTTTCGCGGAAGCCCTCGTAATTACTGAACACGAAGGTCTTATCCTTTTGAACTGGGCCGCCGAGGGACGCTCCGAACTGGTTGCGCCGAAACGGCGGCGCGGAGCCCTGATCGAAATAGTTGGGGGCGTCCAGGTCATTGTTGCGGAGAAATTCAAAGGCCGAGCCATGCACCCGGTTGCTGCCGGATTGCGTGACGATGATGACCTGCCCACCCGGGCGCTTGCCATATTCCGCGCCGTAGGAGTCGCGCAGGACGTTGAATTCGCGCACGGCGTCCACTCCCAGCAACTGCTGGCTGGATCCTCCCGGCTGCATGTTGTTTTCCGCCGCGCCTGTATATTCCACCCCGTTCAGCAGGAAGATGTTCTGCTGAGGGCGATTCCCCGAGACGGCAAAGTTGTTTCCGGTCGTCGAGTTCGAAATGCCGATGCCGCCGGTTTTCTCGGAAGTGAAATTTACGATGCCGGGGTTGAGCGTCAGCAGCAGGTCGTAGCTGCGGCCGTTTAGCGGAAGGTCCTTCACCTGCTTTTCACCCACCAGCCCCGGAACGTCTTCCGTATTCACGCTCACCATGGGCGCGTCGGAGTTCACCGTGACCTGCTGACTCATCGCCCCGACTTGCATGATGAAATCAACGCGCGCCTCTTCCCCCACCACCAGCCGGATGCCGGTATGGACCTGTTCGGCAAAGCCCTGCTTCGCAACGCGGATTTCGTATTCGCCGATGGGAAGGGATAACTCCTGATATTGACCCGATGCTCCGGTGGTTGTCGTGCGAAGCGCGCCGGTCTCGATGTTCTTAACCGTTACTTTGGCATTGGCAACCACTCCGCCGGAGGGATCCGAAACCGTTCCCGTAATGCTCGCTGAGATTTGGGCAAACGCTGGCGAGGCGAGGGCCAAGAAAAGGCAAGCCAATGGCAGGACGAACTGGGTCAACCGCCGAACTGAGCGGCTCTTCGGAAGAGTCCACGGGAGATTTGGGAATTGGCACGTCGCCATTAGTGCAAGACGCATTTTTTTGTTTCTCCTGGGGACTTGGATTGGAACGAAGTAGGTTCTCCCGCTGAAGCCTTTTCGATCCGTTCAGGCCGGATCGAGGCTCCCGCCCAAGTAAGTTGCTATTTTTCGCCCTTACTCGTGAATAAAGACGAATCAATATGGAATAGTCTTTAAATATAATCGATTTAATACGGTATGTCTATTGCGGGGATCGTCGGGTGGAGGGGCCTGATTTGGCGGGATACCCCTGGCGCGAAGAAGTTCAATGAACCACTGAGGCACAGAGGCACTGAGATATGGAGAAAACGGGGGGAACCTCAATCGGTATTGGAGCCCGTACCGATAATCATGACCTCGGTGGCTTTGATCAGGGCGGCGGCGGTTTGACCCTTTTTAAGGCCCAAATCACGGCAGGCGTCACTGGTGATAATGGCGGTAATCGACTGGCCCCCGATATCCAACACGATTTTGGCCAGCAGGCCGGAAATTTTCACCTTGGTGACGCGGCCAATCAGTTGGTTCCGCCCGCTGATGTAGTGTTCAAGCCCCTTGGGCAATTTGAATTCGGGCGAGGGGTTATTCTTACTGGTTTTGCCCGTCTTGCCGGGTTCGC
Source organism: uncultured Acidobacteriota bacterium (assembly GCA_963733285.1). Lineage (GTDB taxonomy): Bacteria > Acidobacteriota > Terriglobia > UBA7540 > UBA7540 > Bog-366. Next base: position 7,891 of record CAVTDA010000019.1, on the reverse strand, counting down.
CCAATACGGAGAGCCGGTGGATTTCAGCGCGGGGGATCCGGTGGTGTCCGCCGGCCGTGAGCACTGATTGGATCTTGCCGTGGTAAATCCACTGCTTAATCGTCGGGTAACTGACCCCGAGTTCGCGCGCGGCATCGTTCAATTTAAGCAGGTCCACGTTTCACTCTGACCGACCAAGGCGATTTGCGGGTTCCAATCTACATGATTTCGGGGGGCGCTTCAATCGATTGCCAAATAGCGTCGTGGCTCATTTTGGAGGCGAGGGGGCGACCGCAGCGGCGGTTCGTGCCACGGGCATTCTGCCCGCGCCCGGGCACGGCCAGGATGGCCATGGCACATGGACCACCTCCGCCCCTCCGCCCCTTCCTTGACTTGGCGTTGAGCCAGCAAATAGAATTGCACGTTTGACGTTACGGTGGATCGATCCATCCCCATGCCCATAAGCCTTTACAACACACTAAGCCGGCAGCTTGAGGAGTTCAAACCCCTTGAGGGCAACACCGTCCGCATGTATACGTGCGGGCCAACTGTCTACGCTTTTGCCCACATTGGCAACTTTCGCACCTTTCTTTTTCAGGACATTCTGCGCCGCTACCTGAAATACGCCGGGTATCAGGTCGAGCACGTCATCAACCTGACCGATGTGGATGACAACACGATTCGCGAATCCAAGGCGGCTGGCCTTCCGCTGCGGGAGTACACGGACAAGTACATTCAAGCCTTCCTCGATGATCGGCAGCTCCTGAACCTGGAGGAGCCGGAGCATCTGGTCCGCGCCACGGATACTATCCCCGAGATGCTTAACCTCATTCAAGCCCTGGTGGATAAGGGGTTTGCCTATGCGAGCGAGGGCTCGATCTACTACAAGGTTTCGGCCTTCCCTGAGTACGGCAAGCTGACGCACGTTGACTTCTCCGGCGTGCGAACCGGCGCGCGCGTGGATTCCGACAAGTACGACAAGGAGAACGCGCGGGACTTCGTCCTGTGGAAGGCGGCGAAAGAAGGCGAGCCCTTCTGGGATACGCCATTTGGCCCCGGCCGGCCCGGCTGGCACATCGAGTGCTCCGCCATGTCGATGAAATTCCTGGGTGAAACCTTCGACATTCATTCCGGCGGCAGCGACCTCATCTTTCCCCATCACGAAAACGAAATCGCCCAAAGCGAGGCCGCCTCGGGCAAGCTGTTTGTCAAGTTTTGGGTCCACTCCGAGCACCTGATCGTGAATGGTGAGAAGATGTCGAAATCGCTGGGCAATTACTATACGCTGCGCGACCTGATCCATCAGGGCTTCAAGCCTTCCGCGATCCGCTACCTGCTGGTCTCGGTTCCCCACCGCAAGCCACTCAACTTCACCTTTGAGGGGTTGCACCAGGCGCAGCAATCGATTGATCGCCTGCGCAACTTCCGCTACCGCCTGACGAAGGAAACGTTCCCTGCCGGCGAGAGTTCGGCCTTGCAAGACCGGGCGCAAGAAGCCCGGCAGAATTTCGAAGCCGCGCATGGACGATAACCTGAATACGGCGGGGGCGCTGGGCGCGATTTTCGATATGGTCCGCGAGGGCAACACAGCGATGGATCGCGGCGAGTTCCATGATGCGGATCGTGGCGCCTTCCTCGACACGTTGGAGCGCTGGGACCGAGATCTTTGCCGTGCTCGAAGACGACGACCACTCTAAGCTGGTGAAATTTGGATTCGTTCGCGAGGGAGCGGATCGAAAAGTCCCGATGGAGCCGATGGGACGGGCATGAAAGGCGGGGATGGCCAAGCCGCCAGGTGGCGGAGGCTTTGGGCGACGACGAGATCGAGAAACTGATCGCCGATCGCGTTGCCGCCCGCCGCGCCGGAAACTACGCCCGTTCCGACGAGATTCGAGCCAGCTTGCTTCAAGCCGGTGTTATACTGGAAGATACGAAGTCGGGAACGCGTTGGAAGCGAAGATAATCGTGCGAACCCTTCGATTCTACCTTCGATTAATGCCTCGGCCCAAACCTATTGGGGGCCGTTAGGCCACTCCGCTTAGCTCCATACTGAAGGAACCCGAAACCAACGCCCGCGCTGCCCAAAGCAGGTGAGAAGGTAAACCTTATGGAAACCAAGTTACCCCGAATTTCGACGCCGCTACCCGGGCCCGAAGCTCAAAAGATTCTCGCGCTGGACAAGCAGTATGTCTCGCCATCTTATACTCGCGACTACCCGTTGGTGGCCAGGCGTGGTCAGGGCGCCATTGTGGAAGATGTTGATGGAAACTTCTTTCTGGATTTCGCCGCCGGAATCGCCGTGGTCTCCACCGGGCATTGCCATCCGGATGTTGTGAAGGCCATCCATAAACAGTCCGAAACGCTGATTCACATGTCGGGCACGGATTTCTATTACCCGCTGCTGGCGCAATTGGCTGAGAAGATGGCGCAGATCGCGCCGGGAAAATTTCCCAAGAAAGTCGCGTTTGGCAATTCCGGGGCGGAAGCGATGGAAGCAGCTCTGAAAATTGCCCGCTACCACACCAAGCGGCACCGCTTTATTGCCTTCCTCGGGTCCTTTCATGGCCGGACGATGGGCGCGCTTTCATTGACCGCCAGCAAAGCGGCGCAGCGGCGGGGGTTTGGGCCTCTCGTCCCGGGCGTGGTTCACGTGCCTTATCCCAATTCTTACCACTGCCCGCAGAGTCAGCGCGCAAACGAATGCACCTTCGACTGCACATGCACGGACCTGATCGAGCGGCAATTGTTCAAAACCATTCTTCCGCCCGACGAGGTTGCGGCCATTATCGTCGAGCCGATTCAGGGCGAGGGTGGATATGTCATTCCCCCTCCCGGGTTCCTCGATGAATTGCGCCGCATCTGTGACCAACATGGAATCCTGCTGATTTTTGACGAGGTGCAAAGCGGCATGGGACGGACCGGAAAAATGTGGGCTTGCGACCATGCGGGTGTGGCGCCGGACATCCTGGTAAGTGCCAAGGGGATCGCGTCGGGCCTGCCGCTCGGTGTGACGGTGGCGCGCGCCGAACTGATGAATTGGGGGCCAGGCGCTCATGCCTCCACCTTTGGCGGCAATCCCGTGGCATGCGCAGCGGCCCTTGAAACCATTCGCCTGCTGGAAGAGAAATACATTGCGAATTCCGCGCGCATCGGTGAACACATCATGGGAAGAATCACCGACTGGCCGCACAAACACAAATTCGTGGGCCAGGTGCGGGGCCGCGGATTGATGATTGGAATCGAGCTGGTCAAGAGTCAGGAAACGCGTGAGCCGAATGCCGAGGTTCGCAATCGGATCATTGAAAGGGCCTTTGAACTTGGCTTGCTGGTTCTGGGTTGCGGCGAAAGTACGGTCCGATTGATGCCGCCGCTGGTGATCGATCGCGAGCAGGCGGATTGCGCCATTGATATCCTGGATCGCTGCATCACCGAAGTTGAAAGCTAGACAAAACCTGGCGGGAATGTATTCGGGGACACCCCATGTTGTGGAGAGGCCTCTGACGGCATGGCGCCATGAGCTTGCTTGCGGATATTATCTATCGAGCGTTGGTCTGGAAGGAACGCCAGCGTGCCCGGATGGCGTCCCGTCCATCATCGGCGGGGTCCAGCGAATCGGAGCATCTGCGAACGGGAGCAAGAGGCGAAACCCTGGCCTATTGGTATCTGCGACAGGCTGGCTATACAATAGTTGCCCGGAATCGCCGGGCGCGTTCAGGCGCCGGAGAGATTGATCTTATTGGCTGGGATGGGCCGGTCCTTTCGTTTGTGGAAGTGAAAACGCGCACCACCGACGCCGCGGGTCCGCCGGAAACAGCCGTCTCCAAGTCGAAGCAGAGGCGCATCGCCCGCGCTGCCGACGAATATCTCCGGCGTGTTCGCCGAAAGCCCGTGACCTATCGGTTCGACATTGTGAGTGTCGCCTGGGATCCTGAGGCAGGTCTTCAGCCGCGCATAATCAAGAATGCTTTTTAGAGCCAGGCAGGCCTGAGGTTGAGGCCGTTTGAAGGAGCGCCCTTGCCCGAACTTCGAAAAGATCCGGTCACTGGACGGTGGGTCATCATCTCCACTGACCGCGCCAAGCGGCCCACGGATTTCGTGCGCGAAAAAGTTCAGATTCGGGGCACGGGTTTTTGCCCCTTCTGCTATGGCAACGAGATCGAAAACCCCGCCGGAAATTCTCGCCTATCGCAGTGACGGGAGCGCCCGCAATACCCCAGGTTGGTCTCTGCGCGTTGTGCCCAACAAATTTCCCGCCCTGGGAATTGAAGGCACCTTGAATCGCCAGGGCGAGGGCATGTACGACAAGATGAATGGCATCGGCGCCCACGAGGTCATTATTGAGACGCCTCGTCACGACCTCACGCTGGCCACGCTTCCAGCGCGTCAGGTGGAAGACGTGCTGTGGGCGTATCGTGACCGCATTATTGATCTCAAGAAGGATCGCCGCTTCAAATACATCCTGATCTTCAAAAATCACGGCGATGCCGCCGGCGCCTCACTCGAGCACACTCATTCCCAACTGATTGCCCTGCCCGTGGTTCCCAAGTGGGTGACGGAGGAGGTGGTGGGCGCGCGCGAGCACTTTGACTTCAAGGAACGCTGTATTTTTTGCGACATCATCCGGCAGGAAACGGAGAGCAAGGTTCGCCTGATCTCCGAGAACGACGGTTTTCTTGCCATCGCCCCGTTTGCCGCGCGATTCCCCTTTGAAATCTGGATTCTTCCCAAAACTCATCAATGCGCGTTTGAAGAATCGCAAAAACGCGAATTCGAGCAGCTTGCCCCCATGCTCAAGGATCTGCTTTCACGCCTTGATCGCGCCCTCGATTTTCCCGCATTCAACTATATCGTCCATACCTCGCCGATCGGCGAAGAGGCCCAGGACTACTTCCACTGGCACATTGAGATCATTCCCAAGCTCACGAAAATGGCGGGATTTGAGTGGGGCACGGGCTTCTACATCAATCCCACCCCGCCGGAAGAATCGGCAAAATTTCTGCGCGACGCCGCTCTCGCCGCTGCATCATAATAAAAGATTGCGGGAGGAAGACCGGTCTTCGTGGAGAGCATCCAGTCCAACCGCTTGAAAGGCCGCGCAAAGATCTGTGGCTCCTGCCTCCCCTGACTCGAATGCAGCTCAAAGTGGAGTGTTATTCCGGATACCGCGCCGACGAGCGTCCGCTGCGTTTTACATTCCTGGCGGGTGCCAATGTGCGGAAATTTGAAGTCAGGGAAGTCGTGGACCGGTGGTACGGTGTCGGTTACGAATGCTTTAAAGTTCGCGCGGACGACGAAAATGTCTATATCCTTCGCCACAATCTGGGCGAAGATAGCTGGTGCCTGGATGCTTTCCGCCAGAGGAACCGAGAGCTGCGAGAAGGGCTCAATGATAAGTGACGAGCGGAGAATGGTCCGCCGCCCTCATGACTTCTTCATGCCTGGCATTAGGTCCATGATGACCGTTCCGTGTGATTCTTTATCGCCCCCCGGGCCCTAGAAATTCTCCTATGCAGAAAGGTGAAAATATCGTCTCGATTGCACTCGCTGCGATTGTCTTACTCCTCGTCATTGCCCTGCAACGCAGATGGGATCCTGCAAATCTTCAGGACGTCGCGGATTCAGCGGAAGATTTCATTTTAACCACGGCGGGGATGGGCGGGCAGGCGCCCGATATTGCGGGGTACGAACGGCTCAAAACCATTCGCTTGGGCGATTATCGCGCGGGATTGTACCGCGCCACACCCGCGCCGTTGATATTCGCTTCAGGCCGGGTGGTGATTTACGACCGCGCTGACCGGCCGGTCTACAAGATTGAAACCCTCGAAGGGTCGGTCAATCCCTGGTCCGCTCTTTTTGATTTCAACGGGAAGAATGGCCAGCCGGCGCAGGGAAGGAAGGCTCGACTCTCCTACACGCGGGATCTAAGCGGTGACGGTATTCCCGATGCGATTATTGGCCAGTACTCCGGCGGCGATCACTGCTGCACCAAGGTCACGATTCTGGAACTGGGGAAGGATGCGGTAGCACCCATTGGGCTCATTGACGGAATCGACGGGCTGCCCTTTGATGGCGTTGAAGTTCGCAAACTCGGCAAAGGTGCAGACTGGCAGGTGATTGCGCATCGTCCGTATCTCACGGCGTGCGGAAACCACTACGACGCGGCTGATGTTCTTTCCGTCTACGCCTACGCTCAAGGCCGATTCCAAGACCAGACGGCAAATTTTGGAGATTTTTTTCAAGACGTTCTTCGCCAGGATATGGCCAAATGGCGGCAGGAGAAGAACGCACAGCATTGAACTGATTCAGACCATCGCCGTGGATTATGCGATGGTAGGTCAAAAAGACGAGGGGAATCGATTCTTTGCGCTGAACATGAACCAGCTCCTGCCCATGCTGCAAAGGCGCAACATCGATCCCAACGTTTGCCTGGAATCCCTGGCGGAACTCGTTGATCGAATACCCGTGGCAAATCAGTAATTTAAGGTTGGATTTTGGATTGCCGATTTTGGATTGGAGTCAAAGGTTAATGGATCAAGGGTGAGGACTGAATTATGAAAAGGTTCACCCTTCACCCTTGCAACCTTTGACCTTCTTTGTTGGCTTGTCGCTGGTCACGGGAAGTTACAGCACGGGCTCTTCCCAGTTTTCCAGAATCTGTTTGATCTTTCCCATAAAGCGCTCAGCGATGGCGCCATCGATGACGCGATGATCGTAGGAAACTGAGACGTAAACCATGTGGCGAATGGCGATGGCGTCCTCCCTCACCACGGGACGCTTTTCAATCGCGCCCACTCCCAGAATCGCCACCTGGGGCTGATTGATGATCGGCAATCCGAACAACCCGCCGAAACTTCCGGGATTGGTAATCGTAAACGTTCCTCCCTGGACGTCTTCAACATTCAGGCGCTTGGTGCGGGCGCGGTCGGCAAGGTCCTGCACGGAGCGCGCGATGCCCAGGAAATTTTTCTCGTCGGCGCGCTTGATGACCGGCACAATCAATCCGTTTTCGAGAGCCACGGCGATGCCGATGTTCACGTCGCGCTTGTAAATGATATTCGTGCCGTCCAGCGAGGAGTTGATGATGGGCAACTCCTTGATGGACTCGACGCAGGCCCGCACGAAGAACGGGGTGTACGTCAGCTTGATCCCGTTGCGTTCCTCGAATTCCTTCTTGAACCGCTCGCGGGCCGCCACCACGCGCGTCATTTCAATTTCCACCAGAGTATAAACGTGCGCGGAGGTGTGCTTGCTCATCACCATGTGCTCGGCAATCTTCTGGCGCATGGGCGACATCGGGAACCACATGCGTGGCGCCGGTAAATTCAATCGGCGCGGGGGCCGGGTGCGCTCCGGGTGTGGGGCCCGCCGGGGAAGCGGAAGCAGCGCCACCGCGACGCTGGTCGATGTAATCGAGGATGTCCTTCTTGTTGACCCGGCCGCCCAGTCCGGAGCCTCTGACCTCGCTCAGGTCCACATTGTTTTCCCTGGCGATGCGGCGAACCAGCGGCGACGTGCGAACGTCTTCGTCCTCGCTTTCGTCAGTTCGCGTCGCGATGGGTTCAGATTCTGCGGGTCGTGCCGCGGGGGGAGTTTCCTTCTGCGGCGCCGGCGCTTCCGCGGGTTTGGCAGACGTTGCAGCCGCGGCGCCTTCGCCATCGACCACGGCCACCACCGTGTTGATGGCCACGGTCTCGTTCTCCTTCACCAGAATCTGCGTCAGAATGCCGGCGGCGGGCGAGGGAATCTCCGCGTCAACCTTGTCGGTGGAGATTTCGAACAGCGGTTCGTCGCGCTCCACCCGCTCACCAACTTTCTTCATCCACTTGGTGATGGTTCCTTCCGCAATGCTTTCCCCCATCTGGGGCATGGTGACGTTGGTGGCCATGATCGACCTCTTTTTGCGCTGCAGAAA
>CAVTDA010000018.1:0-18192 GCA_963733285.1 uncultured Acidobacteriota bacterium | reverse complement strand
TATGTTGTGTAGTCTACTCGACTAGATTACGTATTGCTGTTTTTTTATGCGTCTTCTGCCGCTCCGGATCGGCGTGGGCAATCAGCGGGCGGGGTTTGCGCAGTCGAAAGCCCCGTTGCCGGAACAAGCGCTGGCATTGCCGGACCCGCAAGTGGACCTGGAAACGCTGCTCGATCCAGGCGCTCAAGGTTTTCCCATCCCACAGCGTGCCGCTCAACCCCCAATCGCGAGGCGTCTGGCGCAGTGCCCGGTCGACCTCCCGGATTTGCGCTTCGCTCAATCGTCGTGGGCGTCCCGAACGCTGGCCTTCGGTCAACCCCGCGAAACCCTTGGCTTCAAAACGCCGCACCCAATACTCGACGGTGCGCGGAGCGTCTCCCAGCAAGCGCCCGACCTCCGGGCACGTCGCTCCCTGGGCCACCAAGAGAACCCCATGGAGACGGTGATCATAGCGAGATTCCTCCGAACGGTGAATCTCGTCTTGCAGGCCCAGGATCATCGTTCGAGCATCATCGATTTGCAGTGGTCTCATGCGGACATGAAACCACAAATTCCTTTAATGCGCAATTACTTATGACGCTGCGTTTAGTTGAGGTTGTGGCACAGGCCTCCCCGGCCGCCATGTTTGCCTTCGACGCCAACCAGGATGTTCGACTCTGGAACCCTGCGGCGGAAAGGCTGTTTGGGTGGACCCAAGGTGAAATCCTCGGCAAGGCGCTTCCCATGAGGATGGAATGGACCGACGACGATGGGGAGGCGATGCCTTTTGATCCTGTTGCTAAAGCCCCCAGTGCGGAGGTGCGCTGCCAGAGGAAGGATGGTTCGTGGATTCAGGTTCAGTTTTCCACGGCCCCGATCCTCAGCGCGCAAGGCGAGATCGCGGGACAGGTGGGGGTGATGATCGATATTACCGAGCAAAACCGCGCCGAGGAGAGGCGGACAAAATACTTCGCAGATTTGGAAGTCGCGAAGCTCATCCAGGAGGAGCACGCAAGCGAACTCGCGCGGCTGGTGGAGGAATTGACGACGGAACGCGACACCCTTCAATCCCTGATGGACAATCTTCCCGATTACATCTATTTCAAGGATCGGTCGAGTTGCTTTATCCGGATCAATCAATCTCTGGCTCACGCTTTTGGCCTCAGCGACCCCTCAACTGCAGTCGGGAAAACCGACTTTGATTTCTTCACGCGCGAGCACGCTCAGGCGGCATTTTCCGACGAGCAGGAGGTCATCGATACCGGGCAGCACGTCCTGGGCAAGGAAGAGAGGGAAACCTGGCCCGACGGCCACGTGAGCTGGGTTTCCACCACCAAAATGCCCCTCCGCGACGTTTCTGGAACCATCGTCGGACTGGTGGGCATCAGCCGGGACATTACTGAACGCATTCGAGCGAATGAAGAACTCCGGCGTTATGCGGCCGAGTTGGAAGCGGCGCGTGATGTCCAGGAAAAGAACAATTTCGAACTCACCAAAGCCCTCGATGAACTGGGGAAGGCAAAGGTCAGGGCGGAAGCGGCAAATCAGTCGAAAAGCGAATTTCTCGCCAATATGAGCCATGAGATTCGAACCCCGCTCAACGGCATTCTCGGCATGAGCGAGCTCCTCTCCGATACCCATCTTTCCCAGGAACAATCCGAATTCCTTGCCATGCTCAGGCATTCCACCGATGTCCTGCTCACGCTGGTGAATGACATTCTGGATTTTTCCAAGATCGAATCCCAAAAGATCGTTCTGGACGCCATCGAGTTTAAAGTGCCAGAGAGCCTCGAAGATACGCTGAAGTCGCTTTCCTTCCGCGCCGAGCAGAAGCGGATTGATCTGTCCTGTTCGATTTCACCCGACGTGCCGGATTACCTGATTGGGGATCCGGGAAGGCTTCGCCAGATCATGCTGAACCTGGTCGGCAACGCGATCAAATTCACCGAAAAGGGCGAGGTGGAGATTCTGGTGGACCTGGATTCGACGCCGGAAGACCACGCGGTGTTGCTCTTCAAAATACGCGACACGGGAATCGGAATCCCCCATGAGAAGCAGGAAAAGATTTTCGATGCCTTCGAGCAGGTCGATGGGTCCTCAACCCGGCGATACGGAGGGACTGGGCTGGGGCTGGCCATCACCGCGTATTTGGTGAAATTGATGGGTGGGCGCATTTGGGTGGAGAGCTCTCCCGGCCAAGGCAGCATTTTCCATTTCACCGCCCGGTTTGGCCTCGGCCGCACGGCCAGTTCGGCTCGCTGGGCGGAATTTGCCCGGCTCAGAAACCTCCCGGCGCTGGTCGTCGATGACAACTCAACCCACCGCCACATCCTGATGGAAGTCTTGAAGAGAATGGAAGATGGCGCCTTCCGAGACGGATTCCGGACAAGGCGCACTCAGGATGTTGAGGGAGAGCAAAAGTTCACGGAACCCCTATGCCGTGATCCTCCTCGATTCCAAATTGCCCGACCTGGATGGGTTTACGGTGGCCGAGTCCGTCAAACTTGACCCCGACCTTGCGGGGGCCGCCATCATCATGCTGACTTCGGGAGGTCAGCCCGGGGACGCTGCCCGATGCCGGCAAATGGGGATTGCCGGCTATTTGATGAAGCCGGCGAAACAAACCGAGATCCTCGAGGCAATCCTTCTGGCCATTGGAGCGCCTCCGGGAACAACTTCCCTGCCGCTGGTTACGCGGCATTCCCTCCGCGAGGAGCGGAGAAAGCTCCACATTCTGATGGCCGAAGACGATCCCGTAAACCGCGCGTTGATCAAACGCCTTCTGGAAAAGCGCGGGCATTTGGTTGACATCGTTGAAAAAGACGGTGCGGCGGTGAAGGTCTCGGAAGAGATTTCGAGATTGCGGTTCGACCTGATCCTCATCGACACCATGGGACGGGACAAGGATGGAGAAAGGTCCATCAGGGAAATCCGCGAGAGTGAAAACGGCTCCGCAACGCATGTTCCCATCATCGCCCTGACGGGGAGTTCGACAAAAAAAGAAAAGAGCCGCCTGGCCGCGCTGGGTGCGGATGAATTCATACCCAAGCCTATCCAACCGCAGCAAATGCTTGAAACCATCGAGGATCTCCTGCGGCTCCCCTCCACCCTGGCGGACTACGGCAACCCTTCCAACGGCAAAATCCGGAGGATTCTCGACCGGGGAGAAGTATTGACGCGCTTTCGAGGGGACAGAGCACTACTCGGAAACCTGATCAGCGCGTTCTTCAGCGATTGTCCGAAATTGATCTCATCGGCACGCGACGCCGCCATCCGGCGCGATGAGGCGGAGTTCCTGCGGGCGACCCAGGTTCTCAGAAATCAATTGGCGCTCTTCTCGGCTAAAGCAGCCAGTGATGCCGCGGATTTAGTGGGGATGATCGGCTGCCGTCAGGACTTGGGGAATGCGCATGAGGCCCTGGCACGACTGGAAGAAGAGCTTGAACGCCTTCGCCCCGTTCTGGCCAATCTCGGTAAAGAGGTTGCACTATGAGAGCCCTGATCGCGGAAGATGACTCGATTTCGCGGCGCTTGCTGGAAACCTTTCTTGTGAAGTGGGGTTATGAGGTTGTCGCGGCGAAGGAAGGAGAAGAAGCCTGGAGGGTATTGCAGCAGGAGGATTCGCCGAAACTCGCCATTCTGGACTGGATGATGCCCGGCCGGGCGGGAGTTGAAATCTGCCGGAGCGTGCGCCAAAGGAAAGGGAAGGCCTATGTCTACATCATCCTGCTGACGGCCCGCGGGCATAAGGAAGACATGGTGGAGGGGCTGGAGTCGGGGGCTGACGATTACGTGACAAAACCCTTTGATCCGGTCGAACTTAGGGCGCGGCTGAGAGCCGGCCAGCGTATTATCGAGCTTCACGATCAATTATTTCAGGCGCAGGAAGCCTTGCGCGACCAGGCCAGCCGCGATCCGCTCACCGGCCTTTGGAATCATGGAACTATTCTTGCCATCCTGCGCAAGGAAGTGGCGCGCGCGGCGCGAACTCGTGGACCCTTCGCGCTGGTCATGGCCGATGTGGATAAGTTCAAGACAATTAACGACACTTACGGCCACCTCGTGGGCGACGCGGTTTTGCGTGAGGCCTCGCAGCGGCTTCGGGGAGTTATGAGAGCTTACGACTCTCTGGGACGCTACGGAGGCGACGAATTTCTGGCGGTCATTCCCGGATGTGACCCCGTCGGGGTTGCGAGCTTTGCGGAGAGCTTTCGCGCCAGGATTGAATGCAAGGCCGTAGAAACTCCTGAGGGACCCATTCCCATCACCCTTAGCCTGGGTGTGGCGGCAATCGAAAACCTTCCGGACGTACAGGCGGAAACCCTGATCCGCGCTGCCGATGCGGCGCTTTATCGAGCCAAGGTGGCTGGCCGTAACCGGGTTGCCCTCGCCTCGGAAGAAGAAATTGAAAAGGAAATCGCCCGAAATATCGAAATGCCCGCGGACCAACTCCCCGATTCTGTGCTTTCCGACCTTCCCACCATCCACCCGCCGGTTTGACCAAAACCCTCAACCAAGTTGAGATCGGAAGGCCGGAATAAGAAATTGCCCCCCGGATTCCAAGCGCTAAAGACCGCTAACGACTCTTCCTCTAAATCACTGCTGAATCACAGCAAGGAAACAAACATGAAAACGATGAGCTGTTTTTGTGGCGGGTCGGAAATATCTGTCTGGGCCAACCTCCACCATCGGGTCTTCTCCATAGCACCTCACAAATTCTTGCCACCCGGACGATCGAGGAACCTTCTTGGCTCCGCGCTGGATCATTAAGGGCAGCCCGGTAATGGTGCAGATCGTTGCTGCGCCGGTCTCATTCGAGAATTCGGCAGCCGGGGCTGGCGCCTTCGGTTAGGCGAGTTGGAATCACCCTGCCGAAATGCTGCTCGTGGCGGCGGTCATTCCCTACTGGTTCCGGTTGACGGAGGCGACATTCGGCATAGGACAAATTCTCTCCTCTTATGCGGTTTTTTCGATTTTTTGTAACTGGCTTATTTTCAGTATGTTCTCAGCTTTGGGAAGGGAAAATCCCGAAACATTTCCCTTTGTTATCAATAAGTTCTCAGCTTTGGCAGATTATCGGGCCGGCGGACGACAGACCAGTACGGAAGCGCGGGTGGCAAGGCTGCGGCGCGCGGCATCATCGCATTTTCCTCGAACTTATTCTAGCCTACAATCATCGAGATGTCAAGGGGAAAGTTTCCCGACGGAGCCGTGCCTCTCCCTGGCGTCGGTCTCCGGCGGGCCGGCGAACGCAAACCCGGTTCCAGCAGCCCAAACTGTCCCACTGCCGGCAGCCCCCGCCATCTTGACATCTGTAGCCCATTGTAATAGTCTTAATCGCAGAGCCGGCCCTCGCTCAAACCCTGGTCGGGGCAGGAGAATTCCGTGCCGGAAGCGAGTCACAACTCGAGATTCAACGACCCTACAGGAATACGAATCGGTTATGCTTGCTGCCTCGGTGCTTCATCCAACCCAATCGAGTGCAGGCGATCGTCACTCTTTCCCGCGTTGTTCAACGAGGAAACGTCTCTTAAAATGAAGGTCTATCCGGGTAAGTGCTTTAGAAACAATACAAATTCGGAAAGCTCCCATGGCAGAACCCTCTGGGCCGCGGTTACCATCCTAGCAGGCAGCGCGCCACCGCCCGATACACCGATTGGCTGCTTTGGCTTGTTTCCTTTATAATGACTGCCGATCCGACTGTCTATTACTTCGAGCTGATTCCGGGCTCGCGCGTGCGGATTGAATTTCCCCACATCTCAATGAAATCGACGAGAAGGTGATGAATGGGTGAACCGATCGCTGGCCCTCCTGTAGAGAGCCGCATTATTTATAACGTGATGGAAATTATGCAGTTCCTGCCCCATCGCTATCCATTCCTCCTGGTGGACCGGGTGGTGGAAATGGACCCGCCCAACCGTATTGTGGGTCTGAAGAATGTCACCATCAACGAGGAATTCTTCCAGGGACATTTTCCCGGAGCGCCCGTGATGCCGGGGGTGCTGATTTTGGAAGCCATGGCGCAGGTGGGGGGAATCCTGCTTTACCGTGACATGCCGGAAGAGGACAAGAAAAAGAAGATCATCTACTTCTCCGGCATCGAGAATGCAAAGTTCCGCCGGCCTGTCGTGCCCGGCGACCAGTTACGGATTGAAGTGGAAGTGACGCATCGCCGGTCGAGTTACGGCAAGACGTTGGGCCGAGCCTTAGTGGAAGGGAAGCTTGCGGCGGAAGCGGTGGAAATGTTTGCAATCAGCGATCGCCCAGGTCAGCCACGGTCATGAGCATTCATCCCACGGCAATCATTCATCCCGGCGCGAAGATATCCTCTGAGGTTAAGGTCGGCCCCTTCTCCATTATTGGCGAGCACGTTGAAATCGGCGCCGGCACGGAACTGATGTCCCACGTCGTCATTGACGGGCGCACCCGCCTGGGCAAAAACAACCGCATATTTCCCTTTGCCTCCATCGGTATGCCACCCCAGGATCTGAAATACAAAGGGGAACCCACCCGCGCGGAAATTGGCGATGGAAACTCCATCCGGGAATTTGTAACGATTCACCTCGGCACCGCGGAAGGCGAAGGATGCACGCGGATCGGCAACAACAACCTGCTGATGGCCTATGTGCATATCGCCCACGATTGCCAGCTTGGCAACAATATCATTATGGCGAATTGCGCCACTCTGGCCGGGCACGTCACGATTCAGGATCATGCCATTGTGGGGGCCCTGAGCGCCGTTCACCAGTTTGCCCGCATTGGAGCCTATAGCTTCCTGGGCAGTGGCACGATGGTGAGTCTGGATATCCTTCCTTATTCCAAAACCTCGGTACCCCGCCCCGCGCGGGTGTATGGCATCAACAAGCTCGGTTTGGAGCGCCGGGGCCTTACCGCCGACGACATGAAGGAACTGGAAGCAGCGTTTCAGATTGCTGACGCGATCGAAGTTGAACACCACGCAGGCGCTGGAAGCCATCGCAGCCAAGGGCCTCAAGTCCGATCACGTTAAAATCCTGGTGGAGTTCATCAATTCCACCGCGCGCGGAATTACGAAATAGATTTGATCAGGTTGCCGGGTCATCTGTACTCCGGACGATTGGAGTAAAGACGGCATGCAGGCGCGATGAGCTTGCCGCTTTTCGCTTTTTCGTACTGCTTGCAACGTTTCAGGCGCAACCCTCGAATCACCCGACGGCCATGCGGCCGATAACCCCATGACGGATTCCCCAACTTCATTCCCCGACCGTTACGCCATCATTGCGGGCAATGGGCGTTTTCCTTTTCTCGTTTTGGAAGCCGCTCACGAGCAGGGATTGGACCCGCTGGTGGTGGCCATTAAGGAAGAAACCTCGCCCGACATTGCCGAGAAGACGCAGAATATCCGCTGGGTGAGCCTAGGCGAAGCCGCCAAGGCCCTCGACATGATGGTGGCGGAGAAGATTGATAAAGTGGTTCTTGCGGGTCAGGTGAAACATGCGCAGCTCTTCAGCAAGATCAAGCCCGATGGCATGATGAGCCGCATGCTCCATGGCCTTTCACGCAAAAACACGGACATGCTGATTGGGGCAGTTGTTCGCATGATTGAAGGCCGCGGCATGAAGGTCGTGGACTCCACCATGTTTTTGAAGCCGATGTTGGCGGAAGCAGGCACGCTTACCCGGCGGGCGCCCGATCGCAGACGAAGCTGCCGATATTTCCTACGGGCGCGAAATTGCCAAGAAAATCGCGGGATTGGACCTTGGCCAGACGATTGTCGTGGCGGATCGTGCCTGCGTCGCGGTGGAGGCCATGGAGGGAACTGACGCCGCCATCCAGCGCGCCGCGAGCTTGAGTAACGGAAGGCGGCTCGTCGTCGTCAAAGTAAGTAAGCCCAATCAGGACATGCGGTTCGATGTTCCTGTGGTGGGGCGAAAGACCGTTCAGGTCATGCAGCAGTCGCATGCCACGGTGCTTGCGGTTGACGCGGGAAAAACTCTGTTATTCGAACGGCAACAGCTCATCACGGACGCGGATGAGGCGGAAATCGCGATCGTCGGAATGTGATAGCCAGGAGGTTGGGAATTTTGATCGAGAGAATCCGAAGTCCCCAACTCTGGCCCGCGCCCTTAGCCTTTAATTCCTAATTCTGAATGCCTTTCCCCCGCTGTCTGGTAAGAAAACGAGGAGCATTTGAGCGATAGAATTCCAGTTGCAGTCCTGGGTGTTGGCGAGCATGGAAAAAAGCATGCCCGCGCCTTAAAGCAAGTGCCGGGAGCGGAACTGACCGGTGTTTATGACCTGCGCCCGGAGCGGGCCAAGGAAATTGGCGCTGAATTGAGTGTACGAGCTTTCCAGAGTTTGGATGAGGCCCTGGAAAATGTCCGTGCGGTGAGCGTGGTCATCCCCACGACCGACCATGCTGAAGTCGCGCGCCGGGCTTTCGCGCGAGGCGTGGATGTTTTGCTGGAAAAACCCATCACCCGAACCTTGGGTGAGGCCACCGAACTCATTGAGCTGGCCGAAGCCGGAGGCCGCATCCTGCAGGTCGGGCATCTGGAACGATTCAACCCTGGAGTGGTGGCAGCGAAGCAAGCCACCACCCATCCGATGTTTTTTGAAGTTCATCGCCTGGGAGTTTTTAGCCCCAGAAGTCTCGACGTTGACGTGGTTTTGGACCTGATGATCCACGATCTGGATCTGGTCCTATGGATGGTCAACTCTCCGTGGCGGGAAGTGCGCGCCGTGGGCCTTCCCGTCCTTTCTGACAAAGTGGACATCGCCAATGTCAGGCTGGAATTTGAAAACGGCGCCGTCGCCAATTTAACCGCCAGCCGGGTGAGCACGGAGCGGGTGCGAAAATTCAGGTATTTCCAGCCCAATGAATACTTTTCCATCGATTTCACCCGGCGCGACGCGACTCTGATTCGAGTGGATCGCAGCGGCCCAACTCCACAAATTGCCTTTCAGAAACTGACGGCTCCGCCGCAGGAGCCCCTGCAGGCTGAATTGGCGGCATTTGTGGAGTCCGTCCGAACCAGGAACCGCCCCCTGGTCAGCGGCAGGGAGGGCAAACTGGCTCTGGAGCTAGCCGAGAGCGTCCTAAATTGCATCGAACAACATGCGGCACTCGCCAACATGCCTTTGAAGCGTTCCGTTGGACAAAGTGGTGAAAGTTAGGAAGGGTCAAAAGTGGTCTCGATTTTGTCCCCCGGGGAAATAGCGTTGGTTTTGACCAGCGAGTTCCTCGTTATGGCAGGGTGAGCTAGAATTAGGCACAGGAGTGCAAAGCCAAGAGGCGGTTGACTGGATAATCCAGCGGTTTCAAGTTCGCCGTTGCCAAGTCACTTGACCTCGGGCTGCGTAAGGTTTCATGAGCGTAGAATTCCAACTCAAATTGGAGCCACCCAAAAGGGAAACCCCTCAGCTCGACTTGTTTCCGGCGAATGAGGAAATCCCGATCCATCTGCTCATGGATGCCAGCCCCGACCAGGAACTTGCTCGATGGCGCCGTCGAGCTCTGTTTCTAACCTCGGTTTTTCTGCATATCTTCCTGATTCTTTTTATTATCTTCGCGCCGGATCTCATTCGCCGGGGTAAATTGATGATGGGAATTCCAGTCGCCCCCAAACCGGAACATCAAATCACAACGTTATTTCTACCTCCGGATTTGCTGAAATCGTTGGAAATCCGCCTCCGGAAGCACGCCTCTCAGACAAGAATCGGATGGCGCAAGGGAAAGCACCGGTCATTGACCCCAATGGCTTGAAGATGCCGTTTTCGCGGGGAAACACACCTGAGCCTGATAAATTACGTGGCGCCCAGACTCCAGCCACCGCCTGCGCCTGCGACATCTCCCGCCCCGCCGTCAACAAGCCTCGTCTCAGCATGACCAAACTCCGCCACCCAAGCCGGAGCCCAAGGAGGAAGCGCAATTGCGTTTGGAGGATGTTGCTCCACCCCAGGCGGAAGCGGGGAAATTCCAGGTACCCTCCCTCTCGCCAGGACAGGCGATCCAGCAATCCTTGCAAAACGCCGCCCGGGGCGGTCCTCACGCGGGTAGTGGGGGAGGCGGGGACTCCGATCTCGGAATTCAACAACCTGCACCCGAATTTCTCCACCGAAATGCCGACCATCCTTTCGGACACGAAGGGTGTGGATTTCGGTCCGTACCTATCCCGCATCATTTATATTGTGAGGCGCAATTGGCTCGCAGTGATTCCGGAGTCCGCAAGGCTGGGAGAGAAAGGCCGCGTGGGAATCGTCTTTGAAATTCTCAAGGACGGCTCAGTCCCCCAGCAGCGCATGGTTTCCTCTTCCGGGTCGGATCCGCTTGACCGCGCGGCGATGACCGGAATCCACTCCTCGGTTCCATTTCCTCCATTGCCCTCGGAGTTTACGGGCAATCACCTGGTCCTTCAATTCATCTTCCTCTACAACGTTTCACCACAATAGAGGGGCATCTTTGGCAAGGTGTGGCAGATCCCCTTGCAATTTTGGGGTCGGGGAAACCGTCTCCCAAAATGTCGCGGGGGAAATTCGCCCTCAAGCATTTCATCAGGGTTGGGAATCAAGCAGCAGCGGGGAGGAGCAGTGTGAAGGTTGAGCCCTTGCCCAACTGGCTTTCGACACTGACGCTGCCGTTCATGCGCTCTATGATGTGTTTGACGATGGACAGGCCAAGACCGGTCCCGCCGACTTCACGCGACCGGGCTTTATCGACGCGGTAGAAGCGTTCAAAAATGCGCGGCAGGTCCTCGTGGGGAATACCGATGCCCGTGTCGGTGATGGTGATTCGGACCCGGCCGTCGGCGGCGCGAGTGACTTCCAGCAGCACTTCACCGGCGGGGCGATTGAATTTGACGGCGTTATTCAGGAGATTCACGAGCGCCTGCTCAATCTGCAAGCGGTCACCGAGCACCCGCGCGTCCTCAATTCTTCCGCAGACAAGAGACACGCCGCGCAATTGTGCTTCCGACTCCAGCGTTCTGAGGGCCGATTCAACCGCCGCACGAATTCCCACAACCTCTGGCTCAGGCCGCGCCTTTCCTGCCTCCAATTCCGACAACGTCAGCAAATCCGAAGAAATGTTGTTTAACCGAATGGCATGTGCCTTGATGATCTCGAGAAAGCGGCGGTTGTTTTCCTGGTCTTCCAGCGCACCTTCGAGCAGTGTTTCCGCATAGCCGCGGATGGCGGTTAGGGGTGTTCGCAGTTCATGCGAGACATTCGCCACAAAGTCGCGCCGGATGCGCTCCAGCCGTTCGAGGTCGGTAATATCGTGGAGAATGGCGATGGCCCCACGCGCCGAGCCCGAGGTCAGGGGAGCCGCCTGCACTTCAAAAGCGCGTTCCGCGGCGTGTAACTGCATCCGCCCCCGCACGGATTCCCCGGAGGACAGCACCCGGGTCAGGACTTCGCGCAATTCCGGCGCCCTCACCACTTCCACCAGCGGCTTGCCGGCGGGAACGGGATGAGCGGCCCCCACCACGCGCGCAAAGGAGGCGTTGGCGAAGGTAATCCGCAAGTTGCCATCCACGGCAAGCACGCCTTCCACCATGCTCGAGAGAATCGCCTCGCGCTGAACCGATTCAACGCTCAAGCGATCCACCAGATCACGAAGCTGCGTGGCGGTGACGCTGAGCGACCTTCCCAGGGCGCCAAGCTCATCATTCGTGTCGGGAAGTGCTGCTTGCGAAAAGTGGGCGCCGACCAATCCTTCCGCAAATACCCGCAGCCGGGCGATGCGTTGCGTGAACGACCTTGAGAAGAAGTAAGCGAAGATGAGCGCCAGCAATGCCGCGTAAAACGAGGCCCACAGAATTCTCCAGCGCACCGCAGCGATGGAGGAATCCACATCGTCGAGTGAAACCGCCAATCGCAAAATGCAGCCGGGCTGGCCGCGGTAGGTAAGACGAATTGCCGTATAGCAAAGGTCCTGGTTAATCGTGGCGCTGTGCCGGATCGAACTGCCCACTCCGTTCTGATCGTGATGCGCCTCGATAATTTCCGGACGATTTCCGTGATTCTCCATCGACTCCGGGTCGTGGTGGGAATCGGCCAGGGCCACTCCGTTGGGATCGATGATGGTGATGCGGGCGTGTGCGCGCGCCGAGGCTTGGCGGGCCCAGTCCTCCAACTGCGCCGGAGGTATGGTTTCGACTTCTGCCTCCAGAATGTGGCCTTCCGCCTCCAAGCGCTGTTCCACCCGCTGAATCTCGCGGTGGGCGGTATAGCGGGTGACGTAGAAATACGGGACGATGAGGGTTACAACGATCAAAACGAGAGCGCTGGACAGCAGCTTGCGAAAAATGGGGCTGCGGAAAGTCATGATTTGAAGATGTGCGAGAGGTGAGCCGCCACCGGCCAGAAGCTAATAACGCTTCGCGCTAGGCTTCAACGCCTTCCAGCACTTCCGGCGAAAAGCGATAGCCGCTGCCGCGGACGGTTTGGAGAAAATGTGGGCGGTTGGGAAGTTCTTCGATCTTCTCGCGCAGGCGTCGAATGTGGACATCGACGGTGCGCGGCGTCACAAAACGGTCCCGACCCCAGACTTCGTCAAGCAGCCGGTCGCGGTCAAAAACATGGCGCGGGTGCGAAGCCAGAAAGTATAACAGTTTAAACTCCAGGGCGCTCAACTCTACCAGCTTGCCCCGCACGGTCACTTCCTGTGTGCGCGTATCCAGACGCAAGGCACCTGCTTCCACAACTTCCTTCCTCTCGGCGATTCGCTCCTGACGGCGCAAGACTGCTTTCACCCGTGCCACGAGTTCACGCGGACTGAAGGGCTTTACGACGTAGTCGTCAGCGCCAATTTCCAGGCCCAGAACGCGGTCCATTTCCTCACTTTTGGCAGTGAGAAAAATGACGGGCATGGACTTCATGCGCTCATCGGCGCGCAGGCGCTTGCAGATTTCGAATCCGTCTTCGTCGGGAAGCAAAATGTCGAGGAGAACAAGGTCGGCGGGGTTGCGGCGAAGATACTCCAGCCCTTCACGCCCGCGGGAAAAGCTTTCGATTTCGAAGCCCTCTTTGCGGAAGTTGTATCGGACCAACTCTACGATGTCGCGCTCATCTTCAATGATGACAATACGTTGACGCACGAAGGGAATTATAGCACCGCAAATGTTACGATACTATGAATAGATTCCCTCATCTTTGTAACGGCATCCGCGGCCAAAACTAGCAACCTCGGTCTCCAATATTAGATCCCGGGTGGCCACCCAATCGCTTCGACCCTCAATAACCCAAATATTTTCATGGAGATAATCGGGATGGAAACAGGAATAGCCGGGCACCGCTGCCGCAACTGTGTTAGCATCTGCCGCAGGTCCAAATATGGGTTCGGGAAATAACAACACCGGGCATGGTTGTCAGAACGCTTCAATTCCCAACTCTGGGGGTGCATCCATGGGAAAGTTATGGGAAGCAACTCTCTTGTTGGGAGCATGCATTGGAATCCTCGTTGGGCCGCGATATGTCTTCGCCCAGTCTTGCAAAGATGAGGTGACGATGGTGGAGGGGTCCAAACAGGACGTGACGGCTTTCGCCGGGACAGTGAAGGAGGAAAGCCTCACCAAGTTTGAAACCCTTAACCACCAGAAGGGCGCAGTGAGCAAGCTCTCCATGCACAACAGCATGATGGGGGAACTGATCGACTGCCTCGACAAGGCTTCGCATGACGCAACCCTAGCCAAAGAGGATGCGGCAGCGGCCAAAGCTCAGCACGACGACGCCGTAACATTGCAGACAAAGATCAAGCAGGAACTGCGCGCCATCAAAGAAGCAAAGACGCCCCAGGACGCCAAAACCCTCATTGGAAAATTAGACTTCGCGCCTTGAATATCAAAAAAACTAGCCCGGTCCGACAACTGGATCTCGACAACCCGTGATTGTGATAAGAGGACGAATCGTCTGGGGCAATTTCCGCCCTGGTTATTTCCGCCAGAAGGAGAATTTGATGGACATCAGACAGGGTACGGCTATCCCATTTTTTTGAGCTGGCATGAACTTCCAAGTCTTGACTGTATCCACCGCTTTCGCCCTTAGCCCTTTATCAAATCCGTAAATGGCCTTCACATCAGTTACCTCGCCCGCTGTTCCAACTACAACCACGACGATCACGGTTTCTATTGGATTTCCCTCATTTGACGGTTTAGTTTCAGGGGGCTCCGGGTTGGCGATAATCTTGGGTGGGGTAACGCCCTTTTCCGTTCCACGATAGACCTTTGGTTTCTTATTTGTTGCGGCGGACGGTGGCGCGCTTCCATCCCCTCCCAAAGTAAAAGGACGGGCGCAGGTCGGCCCGGCTAGAAACGTCAAATTCGCCGCAGCTACCAGCAAGAAAACAAAACTACTTTTCAGCATGTGATCCTCATTAGCACAGACCGAGATAAACTGAGGGGGGTCGGTGCGTTCATCTCATGGAATTCGCCTCCTCAAGGCGCGAATGCTGAATATCCTAGCGCTTGTGCGGCATTTTTCCATCAGATAAGATGATGATTTGTAGTTTTGAACATCCAATAACTTGTGAAGAGTACGACTTCATTCGGAGGTGTGGTCTTGGCAGAAGCTCCCAAATTCGATCTGGTAGTCATCGGCAGTGGTCCGGGTGGATATGTTGCGGCAATTCGCTCCGGCCAGTTGGGCTTGAAAACCGCGATCATCGAAAAGGACGATAAATGGGGCGGAACCTGCCTCCACGTGGGCTGCATTCCCACCAAGGATCTCCTTCTCAGCGCCGACGTCTACGACTACGTCAAGAACGCCAAGGAATTTGGCATCGTGGCGAAAGACACGGGCGTAGATTGGCCGGGGATCATCGCGCGAAAAACCAAAGTCGTCACCAAGCTCGCCAAGGGAGTGGAATTTCTCCTGAAGAAAAACAAGGTGGAGATGATCCGCGGGTTCGCCAAGATCGCCGGGCCCGGCAAGATCAGCGTGAGCGACTCCAAGGGCACGACGCAGGAAATCACTGCCAAAAACATCGTTTTGGCCACGGGCTCGGAAGCCCGCATGATTCCTGGCCTGGAAGCCGATGGAAAAACAATTCTCACCAACAAGGAAATCTTAAACCTGCCGGCAATTCCGAAATCGATGGTCATTATCGGCGCGGGCGCCGTTGGCGTGGAATTCGCCTCCATCTTCGAGCGCTTTGGAACCAAGGTCACGGTGCTGGAAATGCTCCCGCGCGCTGTACCGCTCGAAGACGAAGAGATTTCCGCCGAGCTGGAAAAGTCGCTGAAGCATCAGGGCATCGCCATTCAGACGCAGGCCAAGGTTGCCAAAGTGACCAAGACCGCGAACGGCGTGACGGTCGAATACACGGTTGCGGACGGCAAACCGCAGACACTTGAAGCCGAGACCTGCCTCGTGGCCGTGGGACGCGCTCCCAACACTGCGAATATCGGACTCGAGAAGACCAAGGTCAAGGTTGAGCGTGGCTTCGTGAAAACCAACGGCTTCATGCAGACCGATGAACCCGGCATCTACGCCATTGGCGATATTGTCGCGAACAGTCCGCTGCTGGCTCACGTCGCCTCGATGGAAGGCATCGTGGCCGTCACTCACGCGGCGGGCAAGCACGCCGAAGCCATCAATCACCGGCAGATTCCCAATTGCACTTATACGGAGCCCGAGGTTGCCAGCGTGGGATTGACCGAGCGCCTGGCGCGCGAAGCCGGACACAAAGTGAAAATTGGAAAGTTTCCCTACATGGCAGTGAGCAAGGCAGCCATCCTGGGCGTTCGCGAGGGCTTCGTAAAGGTCGTCAGCGACGAGAAATATGGTGAGATTTTGGGAGTCCACATCATCGGTCCGCGCGCGACGGAGACCATTGCCGAGGCCGTCATGGCCATGCGCCTTGAAGGCACGGTCGATGACATCGCCCACACGATTCACGCTCACCCCACCCTCGCCGAAGCTGTGGGAGAAGCGGCCCACGCGGCGGTGGATTGGCCGATACATATTTAGGCTCTCGGGACTGGGTCCAAAAGGGTAAAGGCTCAAGGTTAAGGGCTAAAGGGCGGAGACTTCGATCTTTCGTCTCTGTGAAAATGGAGGTCCTCTGATGAGAATGAAACCTTACCTCTTGCTTGCGGTGGTTGCGATCTTGTATTTGGCTACTTGGTCCGCCCGCGGGGTCGGGAAAGATACCAAGACAAGCGCCAAAATTTGGGAATACAAATGTGTGGAAGTTGGAGATCGTCCGCTACCCGGGCGGGCTGCGAGTGATGAGGTACTTGATCGACTAGGCAGCGACGGATGGGAACTAGTAAGTGTGGTGCCAGAAGTGCATGGACTGACCTATCTGGCTTATCTAAAACGCTCCAAATAATGAAGTACATTATGCGTTCTCAAAGCATTCGCATCGTCAAGAACAGGATCAGGACGTCGACCCTTGACGACAGAACTTGATTTTGATGCTGTGCCGCTTGGAACAACCCGGTCTCATGGATTACGCCGCGGCGCTGGAGCTGCAACGCGAACGAGTGGCGCAGCGCAAAGCCGGAACCATTCCCGACACGCTGATCCTGCTGGAACATCCTCACGTCTACACCCTGGGACGCAACGCCCGAGAAGAAAATGTTCTCGTTTCGCCGGAGTTTCTGGCATCGCGCGGTGCGCAGGTTTTCCATACGGACCGCGGTGGCGACGTCACCTACCATGGACCGGGCCAACTCGTCGGTTACCCCATCCTCGACCTCACGCAGCATCGTCGCGACATCTCCTGGTACATGCGATCGATCGAAGAAGTCTTAATCCGCACCGCGCGCGATTATGGCATTGATGCCGTGCGATCCGAAGGCTGTACGGGCGTCTGGGTCGGGAACGATAAGCTGGCCGCCATGGGCGTTCACCTCTCGCGCTGGGTTACGTCCCACGGGTTCGCCATGAACGTGAACACCGACCTCCGCTATTTTGAATGGATCGTCCCTTGCGGGCTGGAATGCAAGGGAGTGACCTCACTGGAAAAACTGCTGGGTCACCCGGTCAAAATGGAGGAGGTAATTGAACGCGTCGTCCAACACTTTGGAGCGGTGTTTGAGGTTGAGGTTGTTGAGGATGAGCACTCGAGAATTGGGAAGTAAAGAGTAAGGGTTAAAGGGTAAAAGCTGAAGGGTAAAAGCTCAAACTTTAGAGGAGTGGCGTCGATTGAAAGCGTTTCAAATGACGATGGAATATCGATGGAAAGCCACGAGGAGTGAAGAAGTGCCCAGAAAACGCGCGGTATCCGTCGGCTTGCTGCTTTTGTTCATCTGCACGGCGCTTCCCCTAAGGACCCAAGCTCAGGACAGCATGGCGACGGTTTTCGTTCTCGTTTTGGATCGCAAAGGCGATCCGGTAGAAGATCTCCAGCAGAATGAACTCAAGATTTTTGAAGGCAAAGACGAGAGGCCGATTGAATCCATCCGTCGGAATCCGGAGGCCCCGAAGACAATTGGATTCCTTGTAGATAAAAGTCCAAGCGCCATTGGCTTTTTGCATGGCCTGGATAAGGACTTCAGTCTGGACCCTGCGGGAGTTGTGATCCGTCAGGGAGACTCCGCCTTTGTGGCCACGTTCGGCAAGGATCACACTCTCGTTTGTCCGCTTTCCACCGACCTTGGTCAAGTTCGCGCCTCCCTTTACAATGCGTTGACGGCCCCCGTGCCTCCGGGAGGCACTTCGGTAAACGATTCGGTTTACTGGGCGTCCAGTGAGAACTTTTTCAAAGCCAAGGGGCACAATGCGCTAATTATTCTTTCCGACATGTCGGACAATACCAGTTACTACACAAGGCGAGCGGCTGTCGAACGCGCCTTTCATCTGGGGATTTTGATATTCCCGATAACTCCGCCTGCAGATATTGGTTCCAGACTCCAGAGGGGAAGAAGCTGCCCAGGATATGGCGGGTGCGACCGGCGGGGTCTCCCGCACCATACATGATCCCAAGGATCTGTCGACCGCATTGGAATCGATAAGGGCAGACCTCGAGAATCTTTATCTCGTTTCATACAAATCGAACTTGACGGAGAGAGCCGCGGTCAAAATCCGTTGTACGCGAAAGGGAACCAAGGTCATTACTCCGCACAATAAATCTTAGGTCCTTCGGTTTCACACAACCGACGTCGTTGACCTTCGCGCCGGTGTGCCCTACGATAATCAATTCCCAGGTTTGCCGGCCTCGACCACAGCGGTGAACGGGTTGGGTGGGATAAACGTCATTAGCTGAGCCAAACGGCAAATAATATATCT
>CAVTDA010000017.1:0-67940 GCA_963733285.1 uncultured Acidobacteriota bacterium | reverse complement strand
GGTCTTCCAGCGATCGAGGTCGGGCCGGCAAATGATCAAAAGCAGAGAGTCGTATTACAAACGGCGCCTTATCAAACCATCCAGGAGGAAGGGAGCGCAAGACTGGTGCGAGTTTCTTCACTGGCTGATCTAAACCAGAATCTCGCGAATGTAAAATACTGGCTGGTCGTAAACGAAGGTGACAGGACAACGCCATTGGCTGCATTAGAAGACCTTGACTACCGGCGTCCCAAGAGTGACCTTCCTTTTCTTGCTCTTGGAGCTGCGGACAGGAAATATAAGTACCCGTGCCTCTTTGTCCCCGCACTGAGCCTCATAGATCAGCAAGTCGCAACCCTGTGGGATTATGTCAGCCTTACCGACCTGCAAAACGACGTGCTATCGGGCTTGCAATTAATCCATCCTAATATCTCCGCGATTGCTTTTCTGGGTGGCACCCGGGTCGATGGTCTGCGTATCGCACTCGTTCGACTATCCGATTCGTCCGAGCGCTACCCATTGAAGACCATGGGAGACGGGTTAAGCCGTGTCCTCCAAATGATCCTTGCGTTGGTCAGCGCAAAAGACGGGATTCTGCTTGTCGATGAGTTCGAAAATGGATTGCACTGGACGGTTCAACCGAAACTGTGGCAGCTCGTGTTTCGATTGGCGAAACGGCTGAATGTGCAGGTTTTCGCTACAACCCACAGTCGGGACTGCGTCAACGCGTTCTCATCGGTGTGGCAGGATGATGAAGCCGCCGCAACGTTCCACCGGCTTGACCGAAACGGTCAAAACGGTGTGAAGGTAACGACCTACGACCGCAGCACACTCTCCGATTCGGTTGAAACTGAGGTCGAGGTGCGTTAGTTGAGCGACATCTGCAAGTCAGAAGCAGAACGGGTTTTGTTGGTGGAAGGGAAGGATGACTGCCATGTCATCCTGGCCTTGGCTCAGCATTACCAATTGCCGGAGAACTTTGGGATCTTCGAGTGTGAAGGCGACGAAAAAGTTCTGAAACGCCTAAACGCTCTGATTCCCAAATCCGATCCCGGAAGGCCCCAAGCAATTGGGGTTGTCCTGGACGCCGTCGAAGGCCGATGGACGCAGTTTTCCGCAAAGATCGCGCATCACCGCTACGAGATTCCCGCCCTACCTGATCCTAACGGTACGATAATCGAAGGTGATGACACCAAGCCCAGAATCGGCGTGTGGATCATGCCCGATAACTCGAACGAGGGTATGCTCGAGGATTTTCTCCTCACTGGGGTTCCACCGGTCGGCGTCGAGGTGGCGACAGAAGCAGTTGACCTTGCCAAAAGAAAACAAGTGACCACATTTAAAGACGTACACTTCAGCAAGGCAGTTATTCACACTTATCTTGCATAGCAGGATGAGCCGGGTCGCCCGCTGGGGCAATCGGTCACAAAGAAGATGTTGTCCCCTGAAACACCTGATGCAAAGCGTTTCGTTGCCTGGTTGCGCCAACTCTTTCGGTGATTCGCTTGGCGTTTAGCCTTTCGTTGCAACTGCCCCGCCTTTCCCTGCCAAAATCCACGGAAATGATGGAGGCTCTGCACCATCCCGAATACCGGTCAAAATACGTCGAAAATCTGAAGCGCGAACTGCCGCGAATTCCGATGGCGAACGACTTCTGGGGATTCTCGAATGCCGGAAAGGAATTGGCGCGGCTGCAGATCGAATACGAACAGCTCGAACCGTGGCCACTGACTTTTATGGAGACGACCGTAACGCCGGCGTCCCGCCGGCACCCCAAGAGCCGCCAAGATGGCGGCGTTACAGTAGCGGCGAGTTTATCTCGCCATGGCGGCGTAAAGCCGCCTCTACAAAAGGCGGACCGCCGCTCGGCCCCGGATGTAGCGCTACCTTGAGGTAGCACATGCGACCTAAAGGTCGGCGCTACGATTCCGCTCTCCTATCGTGTCGAGGATAAAATGCGCCTGGCGAAAGACCATCGTTCACTGAAGGTCAACGACTCGCTTACGCTGGGCGGGATTCCGCCCGAATCCTTTGAATACCGCCTGGGCAATCGCACAGCGCTCGAATGGGTGATCGATCAATATCAGGTGACGGAAGACAAGCACAGCGGCATCCGCAGCGACCCCAACCGCGCCGACGACCCGAATACATCGTGCGCCTAGTAGGTCAGGCCATCCGCGTGAGCGTTGAAACGGTCAAACTCGTGAATTCTTTGCCCGCGCTTTAGAGGCGGGATGACTAAGATTGGACGTTTATTGTAGGGGCGGTTCGCGAACCGCCCTTGGCCAATCGACGGCAAGACGAATGAGGGCGCTTCGCGAAGCGCCCCTACCGAAACCAAACGGATGGACCCGCTAAAGCGGGGAGGACCACAACGCGATGACTAAAGCCCCACAATTGTTGCGAAAAGCCGCGGACCACGAAGGCTGTGGTCCATGCTCCATGTTTTTGCCCCCCTCGCCGGTCCCCCGACACTATTCCACATCGTCTATCGACGAGTTTCCACAGTAGGATGAGGGCTTATTTTGCCCCGAAGCTAGCTTTGGCGCGCAAAAGAGGCAGCAAGCGGCCGAAATCCAAGAGTGGTTGATCGCCGTATTCGGGGGCAAGGGCCGTCCAGCGCCCTTGAAAATCCTGAATGAAGAATTGAAGGAGTCTCGCCCAAGAGGTCCAGGTGCTGATC
Organism: uncultured Acidobacteriota bacterium; assembly: GCA_963733285.1. Classification (GTDB taxonomy): domain Bacteria; phylum Acidobacteriota; class Terriglobia; order UBA7540; family UBA7540; genus Bog-366. Next base: position 65,278 of record CAVTDA010000017.1, on the reverse strand, counting down.
TCTCCGGGGAAAAAATGTCAGCGGCCCCGCGCCCGCGTCAATTTGCCCCTGGTTTCGGGTAAGCCCAAGATTTCCAAACTCTTGTACCCTTGACTTACTGATGCCCTCATGGTATTTCTCAGACAAAATTAAGTGCGTGAAATCAGGAGAAAATCGTGGCTCGGATAGTCTTGGTCGCCGACGATAGCGCAACCATTCAAAAGCGGGCGATGGGCATCCTCAAGAGCGAGGGATACGAAGTAGAAACGGTGTCCAACGGCGTGGCGGCGATCAAGCGTCTGGCCGTGGTGCAACCCGCCGTCATTATTGCCGATGTGTGCATGCCCGGCCGCGACGGCTATGAAGTTTGCGAGCACGTCAAGAAGACGCCGGAGTTTTCTCACATCCGCGTCGTCCTGCTCATCAGCGACATGGAGCCTTACGACAGCGCCAAGGGCACGGCGGTCAAGGCGGATGGCATCCTCAAGAAACCTTTCGAAGGCCGCGAACTCATCTCCCTCGTGGACAAGCTGGCGGACGAGTCGGAAGCCGCCGCATCGGCCGTGGAAGAGGTTTCCATTGCTCCGCCCGCAGCGGCTGCTCCCGCCTTGGAAGAGTTCGAGGTTTCATCTGAGCCGGACTCGACGCCAACCATAATTCAGCCTCCCGAGCCCGATTTCTCCGCCCACGCGAGCGGAGTTGCCTTTGCCGAAGCGGCGAGTGAAGACGCGCCGGCGTTTCCACTCGAGCATCAGGCCGACATCGGGAATTTTCCGTTTGGCACGCAGGAAGCCGGTGGCCCGTCTCTTCACGAGAATGATTTCGAATTCCCCACGCTGCAAGCAGAAGAGCCCTCCTTGAGGGAGTCGGCGCAGGCCGGTCCGGCACTCGATGAACCGGCAATCTCCGCGCCCTCCGCGGAGGAGACCCCAGCGTTCCTGGACAGTCTGCGCGGGACCCCGGAACCCCCGGTGTTCGTCGAAGAATCGCATGCCCCCGCCGCGGAAGCGAGTTCCGCCGCCCTGCGCACGGCCATCTTCCGCACCCCGATCGAGATTGCCGACCCGATCTGGAAAGAGGAAGCCCCGCCGGAAGCGAAAGATGCAGCGGCATCTACGCTCGAACCGCAGTTCATCGCCGAGGACCTCGACGTCTCCGCCCTGGGCGATCACGATCACACGCACCCTCATCCCCACGATCATGAGCACCCCGAAGACAATGCCGCCGAGCAAATGCATGATCATGTGCATGGGGTGAACGCGACCAATCTTGGCAGCTTTTCACTGGACGCCGCCGCCGCAGGACAGGTTCGCTTTAATGCCGAGTTGCCGGAAGTCGTTTATGCGGATGAGCAGGCGGAAGCATCCGCCCTGGCCGCGCCGGCTCCGGAAACCGCGCCGGAAGCGAGCGCCATTCCCGAAGTCGTCTATGCCGAAGCTTCTTCCGAGGAAGTGGCCTTGGAAGCGCCTGCCGCGCCGGAAGCAGCCTCCAGTGAGCCGATCACAGATGCGGCCGAACCCCCCGCGGCCCTTGAAGCCCCGCTGGAAGTGGTGTATAGCCACGACGACGCTCCCCTTGAAACCGTGGCAGAAAAGCCACACGATGAGATAGGGGCAACTGAATCCAAGCCACTTACTGGTGAGGCTGAGGTGCTTGCTGGCTCCGTGGCCGAAGAATCGGAACCGGCGCCGGCTGAATCCGCTCACGAGGCCCCGGCCCCCGAGGTGACTACCGAAGCTGGAGATGGTGAAATCCATCGGGAAGAAACGGTTCCCGAAGCCACTGCCGAGAGCGCGCCCGCTGCGCCCGAAGAGAAACCCGTCCCCGCGCCCGTTGCAGCAGAAGTGGCCGCCCCTGAACAAGTTGCAGCAGAAGTCGCCAATCCCGCGCCCGTTGCAGGAGACTTGGCCGCTCCTGAGCCCGTTGCAGCGGCGGTGGCCGTTCAGCAGCATCCCCCAGTTGAGGAACCCAAACCGCAAGAAGCACCCGAGCCCGCCGCGATGGCGCCAGCTCCGGCTCCCAAGCCCGCAGTTGATCACGAGCTTGTGCTTTCAATTGTCCATAAGGTCGTGGCCCACATGGCGCCTTCCTTTCTGGGCGATGAAGCGAAGGCCGACATGGCCAAGCGGCTGGCCGAAAAAATCGCCGCCGAGCTTAACCCCCAAGCACCCTTCCAGGAATAGTCGCGATTGAATCCGGACCTGGACTGAATTCGGACTTGCACCGCAAGCACACGAGTTCGGATTCCAGGCCATGATTCAATCCACAATCAAGTCCGTACCAGAAGCCAAGATTTTGCAAGGAGAATCCTCCGCTTGCTTAACCGCCGAGTTTGACTGACTTGGATGCACCCGGTATATTAATTTGATTTCAATCTATTAACGGACTCATTCAGGAGAAGGTTCCTTTGGCAACCGAAATACCCAAGGTTTATGCGCCGGAAAGCATCGAGCCGCGCTGGGCCGAGGCGTGGGTTTTGCAGAATCTCTACCGCCCGGCGGAAGATGGCGGCAACGAGAATTTTTGCCTGACCATTCCTCCGCCGAATATCACCGGCTCGCTCCACATGGGACACATGCTGGAGCATACCGAGATCGACATTGTGATTCGATGGCATCGCATGCGCGGAGAAAATGTTCTTTGGCTTCCCGGCACCGACCATGCGGCGATTGCAACGCAGATGATTGTGGAACGAGAACTCGGCCGCGCCGCGCTGCCCAATCTCGAAGGCAGTCAGGCCCGGAGCGCGTGGCAGCGTGAAGGCCAGCGCCTGCGCACGGAAATGGGGCGCGAGAAATTTCTCGAGTATTGCTGGAAGTGGAAGGAAGAGAACGGCGGCACGATTCGCCGCCAGATGATTCGCCTGGGCACGTCGGTGGATTGGACGCGCGACCGCTTCACCATGGACGAGCGCTACTCGCGCGCCGTGCAGGAAGTTTTTATCCGCCTTTACGAGGACGGACTGATCTATCGCGGGCAGTACATCGTGAATTGGTGCCCGCGCTGCGAGACAGCGGTTTCGGACCTCGAAGTCATCCACGAAGAGCGCGCCGGCCATCTCTGGTACATTCATTATCCGTTTGAAGACGGCAACGGCTACCTAACCGTCGCAACCACGCGCCCCGAAACGCTTTTGGGGGATACGGCGGTTGCCGTCAATCCCTCCGATCCGCGCTATCAATCGGCGCTGGGCCGGAAATTGATTCTGCCTCTCCTCGGGCGCGTCATTCCCGTGGTGGCCGATGATTTTGTCGATCCCAAGTTCGGCACTGGAGCTGTTAAAGTCACTCCGGCCCACGATCCCAACGACTACGCGATTGCCCAGCGCCACAAGCTGCCGAGCATTGTGGTGATTGACGAACATGCGCGCATGACTGCCGACGCGGGGTCCGCTTATCAGGGACTCGACCGCTTCAAAGCGCGCGAGGCCGTGGTGCGCGACCTCGAAGCCAACGGATTGCTGGAGAAAATCGAGGACTATCCGCTCAGCGTCGGCACCTGCCAGCGCTGCAAGACGGTCGTAGAGCCTCTGCTTTCAACGCAGTGGTTCTTGAAGATGCAATCGCTCGCCGAACCCGCGATTCGCGCGGTCGAAGACGGCAGCATCCGCATCGTTCCCGACAACTACAAAAAGATTTATCTCGACTGGATGTACCGGATTCATGACTGGTGCATCTCACGGCAAATCTGGTGGGGACACCGCATTCCCGCGTGGCATTGCGACGCCTGCGGCGAAATCATTGTGGCGCGTGAGACTCCCACCACCTGCAAGTGCGGAAACACCGCCCTCCGCGCCGACACCGACACGCTGGACACCTGGTTCAGCTCCGGGCTGTGGCCGTTTGCCACGCTCGGCTGGCCCGAGGAGACCGCCGACCTGCGCCGCTTCTATCCCAACAGCCTGATGATCATGGGCTTCGACATCCTGTTTTTCTGGGGCGCGCGCATGATCATGCTGGGCATGAAACTCATGAAGGATGTTCCTTTCCGCGAGCTCTACATCCACGCGCTAGTGCGTGACGCCGAGCGGCAAAAGATGTCGAAGACCAAGGGCAACGTGCTGGACCCGCTCGAGGTGACGGAGAAATACGGCACCGACGCGGTTCGATTTGCGCTCGCCATCAGCGCCGCTCCGGGCACCGACATCGCCTTCTCGGAAGACAAGGTTGAATCCTACCGCGCCTTCGCCAACAAAATCTGGAATGCTGGGCGCTTCATACTGATGAATCTCAGAAAACCTGCCGGAGGCTCATCGCTCGCAGCTCGCGCGCGCGCTCGAGCCGATTCCCGGACTGGGGTTTGAGCCCGTGGCCTCGCCGGAGCCGCTTGCCCTCGCCGACCGCTGGATCTTCTCTCGCCTCGCCACCGTAACGCGCGAGATGGAGGCGGCACTGGCGGAATTCCGCTTTCACGAAGCGGCTTTCAAGATTTATCACTTCTTCTGGCATGAGTTCTGCGATTGGTATGTGGAATGGGTCAAGCCCGAAATTACTCATCCGGCCAGCGGTGAAAAAGTTGCGCCTGCGTGGATCAACCTGGGCCGGGTTTTCGAAGCCTCTCTGCATTTGCTCCATCCGTTTATGCCCTTCATCACCGAGGAGCTGTGGCACCTGCTGCCCGGACGCGAGGCGTACGACTCCATTTCATTGAAAGATTTTCGCCTGGTCACCGAGCGCGTCGCCGATCCTGTATCAGAAAAGCAGTTTGAGAAGATTCAGGAGTTGATCGTGACGGCGCGGAACGCCAAGGCGGAGATGAATCTGCAAAAGGCCAAGCCCAGTCTGCAAATCGCGGCAGAGGATATGCGCCTGCTCGAAATCTTCCGCACGCATCAGGATACGATTCTGCGCCTGTCCTCGATGCAGGCCATGCATATGACGCGCGGCCGCCTGGCCTCGGACCTGCGCCGACGTCCGCTCCGGCGTCTCCTTCGATCTGCGCGTCCTGCATGAAGAGAAAGTCGATCCGGCAGCGGAACGCGCCCGCCTGCAAAAGGAAAAAACGAAGCTGGAGCAGCAGCTCACGCAGATAAAATCGCAGTTGGGGAATCAAGACTTTATTGCGCGCGCTCCCAAGGAAATTGTTCGTGGCGCCGAGAATCGGCGGAAGGAACTGGAAGAGCACCTGCGCAAAGTTTCCGAATCCCTGGAAAGGTTGGGCTGAACCTTGGGCGGTTATCTTAGTCCTCCGGCGGCGGATGAGGGTTCGGAAAATCTCGACTTCTCCTCCGAAGCCTTGCGCGAGATGGTCATTCATGCGCTGGCTGAGGACCTGGGCCAGGGCGATCTGACCACGCGGGTAACCGTTCCCGGCAACATCCATGCCCAGGGCACCTTCAATAGCAAACAAAAGCTGGTCATCGCGGGATTGCCCGTGGCCCGCCTGGTCTTTTCCATTCTCGATACCACCGTCGAATGGCGGGATGGGTGCGAGGACGGTGCGGAAGTCGAAGCGGGCACAGCACTCGCCTTTGTCACCGGATCCGCTGAATCGTTGCTGGCAGGTGAGCGCGTGGCGCTGAACTTTCTCCAGCACCTGAGCGGCATCGCCACCTCCGCGCGCCGCTTGAAGGCTGAGATCATGGGAACACGCGCCGAGTTCCTCGATACGCGCAAGACCACGCCCGGACTCCGCATGCTGCAAAAGTACGCAGTCAAAATGGGCGGCGGGCGCAACCACCGTCTGCGCCTCGATGACGGCATCCTGATCAAGGGCAATCATCTGCGCCTGGTGGGAGGAGTGGCGGTCGCCGTTGAGCGCGCCCGGCAGCAGCGCCCTCCCGGCTATCACGTGGAAGTGGAAGTCACCTCGCTCGCCGAGCTCGACCAGGCCCTTCAGGCCGGCGCCGACGGCGTATTGCTCGATAACATGACGCCGCAGGAAGTGAAGCAATGCGTCGAGCGCGCCTCCGGACGTTTGCGCCTGGAAGTCTCCGGCGGCATCGACGCCGGCAATATTCGCGCCTACGCCGAGTCGGGCGTTGATTTCATTTCCGTGGGAGCAGTGACGCACTCCGCCCCGGCGGTCGACATCAACTTCCGCATCAAACCGGTTTAAAGCAGTTTGGCAGCAATTGGCAGGATCGGGTGTATAAGGTTAAAGGATAAAGGGTAAAGGCTAAAGAGATCGGCTGTGATTTGGCTTTTATCCTTGAGCCCTTAAACTTTAACCTTTGAAGTTCAGCACTTACTTCCATGCGAACGGTCCTTGGCACCACCGACCGCAAAATCGACAAGCTGATCGAGCTGTTGGTGAAGAATGCCATGGTGGTGGTGCCGGGTCCGAAGATTGCCGCGCAAATCGGCGTGACCCGCCAGCAGGTTTGGACCTGGATGGAGAAGCTGCGGCTGCTGGGCGTGGAAATTCGCGGCGTGCCGGCGGAAGGCTATCAACTCGTGACCATTCCGGACATTCTTGTTCCCAGCCTTCTGCGCGCGGAATTGGGCGAGCATCCAATCGGGCGCAACATCCTTCACTATTTCCGCATTGATTCCACCAACGCCCTCGCGCTCAAGCTGGCCGCCGACGGCGCCGAACACGGAACCGTCGTTGTCGCCGAAGAACAGACCGCAGGACGTGGACGGTTGGGACGGACGTGGTTTTCGGAAAAATCGAGCGGCATTTATACCTCGGTCATTCTGCGGCCGCCACTCTCGCCGGCGACTGCACCCGTCCTAACGCTGATGACCGGCCTCGCAGCGCAGAAGGCAGTGGCGGCGGTTACCGGGCTTGCCGTCGACATTCGCTGGCCCAACGATCTGCTGGTAAATGGCAAAAAAGTCTGCGGGATTCTGACCGAGATGAGTGCCGAGGTGGACCGCATTCACGCCGTCGTGCTGGGCATCGGGATCAATGTCAATCACAGCCAAATGCCGCCGGAACTGGAAAGCATCGCAACCTCCTTGCGCATGGAAGCGCGCCGGGTGATTTCGCGCATCAAGGTGCTGGTCACGCTGCTGCGCGAGATCGATCGGCATTATCAGTTGCTGCTCCAGGAGGGCAATTTCGCGATTACCGAGCGCTGGGAAGCGGCGTCGAGTTTTGCCTACGGCAAGCGCGTCCGCATCGTGACGGCGGCGGGAGAAGTGCTCGCCACGACCGCGGGAGTTGAACCGAGCGGGGCGCTCAAGGTTCAGTATGACGACGGCCATGAGGAATCCCTGATGGCGGGGGAAGTGGTGGAGGTGAAGTGAGATAATCGTAAAGGTTAAAGGTTAAAGGCGGAGGAGGAAGAAACTAATGAACGGAGACGATTGACTTTTCGACCACAATCCGCCGCTCAGCCTCTTTTCAGAATTCAGCCTTTAGATTTTAACATTTTGCTTTTTCCATTCACCTTCAGAGCTATTGGACGATGCATCTCACTTCGCAATGCAACCTTCGATGTTCCGCACAGCGTGCTAAACTTTTTGCATGGAAAAATCCGTGAGCGTTAAGAACTCATCCATCCTCGTGATCGACACGGGCAACACCAACACGGTCTTGGGCCTATACGAAGGCGAGACGCTGCGCGCGCTTTGGCGGCTGGGAACGAATCGCGAGCAGACCGCGGATGAATACGGCGTCGTCATCCAAAACCTTTTTGCCCTGGAAAAACTGTCGGCTTCGGACATCGGCGGCATCATGATCGCGAGCGTCGTGCCACCCATGGATTCGGTGCTGGCGGAGATGGCGCGAAAATATTTCAAAATGGAAGCGCTGTTTCTGGGACCGGGGGTGCGCACCGGGATGGCGATTCTGGTGGATACCCCGCAGGAGTTGGGCGCCGACCGCGTCGCGGACGCCGTGGCAGCCTTCGAGAAATATGGCGGCCCGTGCATCGTCGTCGATCTGGGAACCGCGATCACCTTCGATTGTATTTCCGCCAAAGGTGAGTACCTGGGCGGCGTGATCATGCCGGGAATCGGCATCGCAGCCGAGGCGCTATTTCAGCGCGCGGCCAAACTGCCCCGCGTGGAGATCCGTGAGCCGGACCGCCTGATTGGCACAAACACCATCAACAGTATGCAGTCCGGCCTGTTTTACGGCGCAGTGGACTCGATTGACGGCATGCTGGACCGCCTTTCGGCCGTGATGGGAAAACAGACCAAGGTCATCGCCACCGGCGGACAGGCGCCCATGATCGCGGGCGCGTCCAAATACAAGCCCACACTCGACTCTTCCCTGACGCTCGATGGCCTGCGCATCATTTATCAGAGAAACCAGGCGAACGTGCGAAAAAAGTAGGCCTCAGCTTCCCCGTGGAAAATTATTTCAACTATTTTACCGAAATCGAAGAGCAATTCCGCAAGTGCCGCGCGGAACCCGTGCTCCTGTCGCCGCTCGATTGGGCTTTGGTGGAATCGTGGAAGGAGCAGGGATTTCCGCTGGAAGCCGTTCTTGCCGGAATCGAGCGCTCGTTTGAAAAGTACAAGGCGGGCAAACGCAGCTATCGCAAGGTGAATTCGCTCGCTTACTGTTCGCAGGAGGTCTTCCGCGCCGTGGAGGAAAGCCGCGCGACGACGGCCCAGGGTGGCGCACTGTCCTTCGCCAAAGCGGAGACAACCGCGCCATTTTCCGGAAATGAGATTGTGTCGTATATCTTGCGCTGTGCCGATTCGGTGGAAGCCGCGGGCGCCAAATGCAAGAAAGGAAAGCAAGGCCGTCCTGGCGGATGAACTTTCTGAAGCAGCCGCCGATCTCCGGGCGCTTAGCGACTCGTATCCAAACTCAGCCCTCCGGAGACTTGGAAGAGGCCGAGCGAATCCTGACGGCGCTGGAAGAAAAGTTGAATGCGTCACTCCAGCGTGGAACCCCGGTCGAAACCCTGACGCAATTGCGCGCGGAGGTCGACCGCGGACTGGTTCCCTTCCGGCGTAAGATGCCTGTTCCAGAGGTCGAGCTGCTCGAACGGCGCTTCCTCAAGACCCGCCTGCTGGAGCATTACCAAATTCCCCGGCTGAGTCTATTCTATTTATGAGGATGTTGAGTGCCCCCTACTTTTGAGTTTTCACCGGTGAAGTTAGTCTATGGCGGCGAGGCACTGGGCTTTCATGCCGGCCACACGGTCCTCGCGCCTCAGCTTCTGCCGGGCGAGACGGCGCTGGTGGAAGAAGTTCGGCGGCAAAAAGGAATCATCTTCGCCCGCCCGCTGAAAATCCTGAAGCCGTCGCCCACGCGGATCGAACCCCAGTGCCCGTATTTCGCGCGTTGCGGCGGATGCCACTATCAACAGCTCCCGGCGGAAGCACAGGCGGGGATCAAGATAGAAATCCTGCGCGAGACCTTGCGGCGCCTGGGCCAGGTCAAATGGGAAGGTCCCATTACAGCGCATTCCGGACCAGCCTGGAATTATCGCAACCAGGCGCAGTTGAAGGTCGGCAAGACTCCGGACGGTGTATCCGCTCTTGGATTCTACGAGGCAGGATCGAACCGCCTTGTGTCCATTGACTCGTGCCCCATTCTCTCGCCCCGGCTTAACGCCCTTCTGGCCACGCTTCAATCCGAAACATGGCTCAGCCAGCTCGCCTCTTGCACGGAACTTGAAGTGCTTGCCGACGACAAGGACGAGAAAGTCATGCTGACGTTGCATGGTGCGTGGAGTGATGACGAGTCTGAAACCTTTGCCAACAGGTGTCTCGCCGAGTTGGAGGGCGTCTCGACCGTAGCTTTTGCCGGCGAAGAAAATCTCAAGATTTTCGGCGAGCCCCATCTTGTCTACCAGGTTGGCGAATTCGCCTATCGTATCGGCCCGACCGCTTTCTTCCAAAGCGCGTGCTTCCTGCTGCCGGAGTTCGTGACCTCGGTAACCGGAGGAATTTCCGGCGCAGTGGCCATGGATCTCTATGCGGGAGTGGGCCTCTTCACGCTCCCTCTTGCCAAGCAATTCGATCTCGTCATGGCCGTGGAAGCCGCTCACCAAGCAGCCGCGAATCTCACTGCCAATGCCAGCACGATCCCGGGAAAGAAAGTTCGCGTTAGCGGCGGCAGCGCGTTTGATTTTTTGCGGCGGAGCGCGCAGATGGGCCCAGACTTGGTCATCATAGACCCGCCTCGGGTCGGTATGGCAGCGGAAACGCTGAAGCTGCTGCTCGCCTTGAAGCCCAAACGGCTGCACTATGTGTCGTGCAGTCCTCCAACGCTAGCCCGCGACCTGGGCATCATGCTGAGGCACGGTTATCAACTGGATAGTCTGGAAATGTTCGATTTCTTCCCGCAAACCTTTCATATTGAATCACTTGCGCGACTATCGCGCGTTGGCTCCCACGCTGCATAAAAACCTCCTGGCTGGCGACGGCCCATAAACAGCTCACGAACTTCCCCAATTGTGCCGATAACTAATTGGTTTTCAGTGGATTAGAGTTGCCGCTGACGGCGTACCGAGCACCGAGAAGCGGGCGAGTCACGGGGGGACGAAAGTCTCTACTTTGGAGTCCGTGTCGCCGCCACACGGGCTGGGAGCCATCCTTGAGGGCAGGTTTGATGGCTGGCCTTTAGGCAATCCGCAAAGGAGTTTTCGCTTCAAGTCGCCGCTGGCGGCGCTGGCGGGCAGTTTTGCCCTGGGGATTCTCTGGGCGCGGTGGTTTCACAGTTTGATCGGAATCCCTGTCCTGCTTGCCGTTGCGACGACCTTAATCCTCATTGGGCTCATGTTTTTGCGCGCCGACTGGGGGCGGGCGGCCGTGGCCCTCGTTCTCGCCAGCATGACGCTGACCGGCGCCGCGGCGATGCTCCGCTGGGAGCAGCGAATGCCGCATAACCACGTGCAGTATCTCGAATCCCTTGGCGTGAAGCTGGATGCCCCGGTGACTTTGATGGGCCGGGTTCTCTCCACACCCGCTCCGAGCGGACACGGAACCCAGTTCGACTTGGAGGTCGAGCGCGCGGAGACCGGGACAAATTCTATTAAAGTCCAAGGCAAGGTCCGCGTGCGAGTGCAAGGATTTGACGACCGCCTCGACTCCAGCGGCAGGCCAGTGCGAATCCAATTTGGCGACATCATTCGAGCGGTTGCCCGGTTGGATCCACCCCACACCTATCAAGACCCCGGCAGCTTCAATTTCCGCGAGTGGATGGAGGACATCGCGGATCTCTATTGGGTCGGAACGGTCAGGAGCCCGCGGCAGACCGAAATATTGGGTCACGCCAGCCGCTTCGATCCCGCCACATGGGTCGAGGCTTCGCGCCAACGCCTGTTGCGCGCCATTGACGACCTCTATCCTCCCTGGTCGCGCGAGGGCCGCAACGGCGCGGTGCTGAAGGCCGTCTTGTGGGGAGACCGGACGGCGCTCGATTCCGAAACCATCGACGGTTTTCGCAATACCGGCCTTTACCATCTGCTGGTCATCGCCGGTCTGCACATCGGACTCATCACGCTACTCGTTGACCTTCTGCTGCGGTGGCTGGGATTGCGGCGTGTCACGCGCGCCCTCATGACCCTGAGTTTTCTTGCCATATACGCCCTGCTGGTCGAGCAGCGAGCTCCCACCCTGCGAGCCACGCTGATGATCGCTCTCTATCTTTTTGCGCGGATTTTGGGCCGGGGGCACTCTCCCCTCAATTCCCTGGGTGGAGTGGCCCTGGTGCTTCTCTATGTGCGTCCGGCGTGGCTGTTTGAATCGGGGTTTCAACTTTCGTTTTCTGCGGCGCTCTTGATTGTCGTTGTCGCCATTCCCATCCTTGAGTCCACCACTGAGCCTTACCGTCGCGCTCTGCGACAGATCGATAACGTGATGTTGGATGACTATTTTCCGCCGCGGCTCGCACAGCTTCGCTTGGAACTGCGCGCCGTCCTTCGCGGGTTGCGCCGGCGCATTGGAATCTTCCGGCGCTTCCCTGCCCTTTCAACCTACGTCATGGTTTCGCCGCTTCGGTTGGTCCTTTGGACCGTCAACATCCTGATTTTTTCCGCCGCGCTGCAATTGGGATTGATCCTTCCCATGGTGGAAATATTTCACCGCGTAACATTTGCCGGAGTGGGACTCAACGCGCTCGCCATCCCGGTGATGACCGTGCTCCTCGCGCTTGCCCTGCCCGTCAACCTGCTGGCGGCCGTGTCCCCAACTCTCGCCGCCTGGCCGGCGAAACTGCTTAGCCTCGCCATGTCATTGCTCTTCCACATGACGCATCTGCCGAGGCTTGCTCCGTGGCTTTCGTATCGAATTCCCGCGCCTCCTATTTGGGCCGCATGCGGGTTTTGTTTGGCGTTCGTGCTGGCCGGCGTTGCACTGCGATTCGCGCGTCGATGGACGGGCATCGCCCTCGCCGCCTGCGCAGTCTTCGTTGCACTTGTTGCCATCGATCCCTTTCCGCCCCAGCTTCCGCGCGATGGATTTGAACTGACGGCGCTCGATTGCGGGCGGGGCGAAGCCCTCTTTGCGGTTCTTCCGGGAGGAGCCACGATGTTGGTGAATGCCGGAGGAGGCCGCGCGGGGATATCGCGCACACCTGACTCGCGATTACGCCGCTGGAATGCGGGTGAGGAAATCGTTTCCCCCTACCTCTGGTCGCGGGGGATCAAGCGAATCGATGTTCTCGCCGTTACCCATGCGTCCCCGGAAAATTTCGATGGGCTTCAGGCAATTTTGGCTAACTTCCAAGTCTCCGAGGTTTGGTACGACGTGGGAGATGAATCACCCGGCTCGGCAGCCTTCCTGGATCAGGTTGCCAGGCGCGGAATTCCCACTCGCCTCCTGATCCCGGGGGATCACCTTAATCTGGGAGGCGCGTCGATTCGCGTGATGGACCCGGAACAGAGTGGGCTCAGCGACTCAACGGCGCTTGAGATTAACGCCGGCGGACATAGATTTTGGCTGCCTGATTTCGGGGTTGTCGAGGCCGGAGACGAACCCTCCGAATCCGCCCGCCCGGTGGAAAACGTCAGCGACAGGACGGCAATCGGAGAAAGCAATTCGCGGATTTTTGCTAACAACGTCCCCCGCCTTACACCTCGCGTCGTAATTTTGACCTCCGGGCCTTCGTTTTGGGGAGGACGATACCCTCAGATTGATGATCCGGCGGTAAGCGCATTGGCCGCGTGCGCGCGCGTTTTCCGCGTTGCCGCCGATGGCGCGACCACGGTGCGGTGGAACAAAGATTCGTTGGAGGTCCGAACTTTTAACAATTCAGAGAGAGTGGAATCTATAGGTGGTGAGTGAGGTTCGATTCCCGAGGGGATCGAACGAATCGATGATATAGCATCCGCAGATTACCCAGATTACGCAGATTTCTGGGCCGTGGATGTTGGCCTGCCCACCCAATCTCTTGCCTGGCGGCGGATTGTGGCACGGGCATCCTGCCCGTGATCGAGCATGGCCGGGATGGCCATGGCACAAGTAGCGCTGACCTTCAGGTCAGCATGTGCCGACCTGAAGGTCGGCGCTACGAGTTGCGGTCCGGGTGAGGCACTGCACGATGATCTTCCCCCAGAATTACGCGATAATCCTGTTCCAAGGCTTCGCAGGCCCGGGTCCAGCTCTGGCTCTCGGCGTACCGGCGGCCGGCTAAGCCCAGCCGGGCGCGCAGTTCCGCGTCCTGAAGCAAACGTCCAAGAGTTTGCTCAAATTCCCCGGGCGAGTTCGCCAGCCATCCGGTGGATCCGTGCTGAACAACCTCGCGAACTCCGCCCGCATTCATGGCGAGGACGGGGACGCCGGAGGCCATAGACTCCAAAGAGATCAGACTCAACGTTTCGGTCGAGGAGGGGAGGGCAAAAACGTCCGCCGAGGCAATCAGCCCCGACAGTTCCTCACCGTGCTTCCAGGATGTAAAAGTGATCGCAGGGTTTTTGAACGCGCGCGCCAATGCCCGGCGATGCGGGCCGTCTCCCGCGATGATCAATCGGGTATTGGGTTTTCCAGCCACCAGCCGCGTAAATGCTTTCAGCAAAATATCCAGGCTTTTCTCTTTTGAGAGCCTGCCCGCATACAACACCAGAGCGCCCCCGGGCTTGACTCCGTAGGATTCACGAATGGCGTCGCTTCGTTTGTCGGGACGGAAGAGATCGCAATCGACACCGCGCTCAAAGACGCTGACGTGCAAGATGCCCGCCTTGGTCAACTGGGCCTGGGTGATTCGGGAGGGAACATAGGTGCGCTGGCAGTGGTTGTAGAGCCAGCGAAGATAGGACCAAAGGCGGGGCTCGGTGAATCCAAAACCGTAGTAGTGGAGGTAACGAATGACATCCGTCTCATACGATGCCACCACGCGACAACCATTGCGCCTAGCCCAAAGCTGACCGAAATATCCCAAAACTGCCGGGCTCATGACATGCACCAGGTCGGGCTTGAACGCGGCCACCTCGGCGAATTCGCGGCGATGGAATTTCCAATGCGGAAGGATGATGGGCATCTCAGGATATAGAGGGAAGGGGACACATTTGAAGGCGACGACCTGCTTTTCCGGAGGGTTGGCTTTGTGCCGGGGAACCGCCAGCAGAACTTCGTGCCCGCGGGAGCGAAGGTAGCGGACCAGCTCGGACTGAGTCCTGACGACGCCATTGACCTGGGGCGCGTAAGCTTCGGAAAAAAGGGCAATCCGCATTGATTGGAAGAGCGTGGCGCGCAGCCGACCTGAATGCGCCCGCTTGAGAGTAGTCAAGGTATCACGGATTTCGCCCGGTCGGGTAGGAACGAGGCGAGAAGTGCCGCCAGCGTCATCCCATCTTCAAATCTTTGGGCTGTGAAAAACCACCCAGTAGACGGCCACGACAAAAAGGAATGTCACCTGGCTGGCAAAGAAGAACTTGAGAACGGGGACTTCACCGGACGGCAATCCCGTCCTGCGCAGGAGATAGTTGAATCCCAGCAGGGAGGCCGCAGTCAAAACAAATCCGAGGTGAGTGCAAGTGCCGGCAATGGCTCCATGGGCGAAGAGTAATCCGAACAAACAACCAATATAGAGGACGGCCGTGTTGTGCTCGCGACCCCGGTACGGCCGGCGCAATTGCCCCAACATCAAAGCACAAAATAACAATTGCCATCCGATGTGGGGAAATACGTGCCCGGCCACCTGGCGGATCCAATGGAAATTGGCACGCAGGCCGACCACCTGCTGGTCAGTCAATTGCGCAACCATCTGTTCATCAAGTTTGGCGGTCAGGTGGATGCCGTTGCCGATGGCCACCCAGGCAAGCGCCACAATCACCATGACGTCAATCAAGGTGTCGGAAACCGGGAAGTCCGCATTTACGTCGTGATTCCTGAGCCCGTGAAGGTAGGCAGAGGCAAAGGAAGGCAGGATGATCAGGGTGAATACCAGTTCGAGCAGGCAATCCGGGGTGAAACGCGCGCTCCCGATGGAAACCACCGGGTTCCCAGGTCCAAAAAAGTAAACTGCCGCCAGGGTAATGTAAGTGCATATGCCGAGTATGATGGCGAGCAACTTTGGGCAAACCGACCGGCGGGATTCCGTGACTTCTATTGCTTCAACACACTCCTCAACGGCTACGGACGAAAACTCACTATCCATCCAAGGCTCCTCACGATCTTGGGTGCAGAAGTCGCATCTGCTCAGTAATGTCGATATTATTTTCCAGATATTTTACGCCCGGGTACAGGCGGGCGCGGTAATTGACCCGCTTGGACTTATACCAGATTTCGGGGCAAAAAGGGAATAGAGAATTTCAACCCACTTGTCATGGTACTTCGGATTTAACTGGCTCAACCTGCGGGAGCTTGGCCGGTCGAGTCCTTTTGTCAATCCGCCGTGACGAATTGAGCTTCGACACGATAAAATGAATTTGAGGCTCCATGACACTGGTGGAAACAAAAAATAATCTTCTCGGCCTGGGCTTGGAAGATTTGGAAAAATTCGCAGTAAGCCACGGCCAGCCGAAGTTTCGCGGACGGCAGATTTATCACGGAATCTATGCGCGCCGCGCCCGCGAACTCGCCGGCCTGACGGACCTGGCGCACGGTTTCCGCGAAGACATCGCCGCCGGGCACAACATCCAGTATCCGCAGGCGGAGCGCCAATTCTGCTGAGGTGGCTCGATCCGCTATCTATTTCGCCTCGCGGACGGCAACCGCATTGAAACCGTCTACATGCCGGAGGAAGACCGCACCACGCTCTGCCTTTCGAGCCAGGTGGGGTGCGCGGTGGATTGCAAATTCTGCTTCACCGCGTTGCTTGGCTCCCGGCGCAACCTCACTGCAGGCGAGATCATCGGTCAGGTGCTGGCAGTGGCGGCGGGTCAAAACGTGGCGCGGGGCGCGCGTCTGAACCTCGTCTTTATGGGCATGGGTGAACCCATGCTGAATCTGCCGCAGGTGCTCAAAGCGGTGGAGATTCTTTCCGACCAGAAAGGCGTGGGGGTAACCCTTCGGCGCATCACCGTCTCGACGGTTGGCATCTTCCCCGCATCGAAGAGATGGCTCAGGCCCCGGTGCGTCCCAAGCTCGCGGTTTCGCTCAACGCTTCCCATAACGACCAGCGCTCGGAACTGATGCCCATCAACAAGAAATATCCGTTGGCGGATTTAATGCGCGTCTGCCGCGCCTATCCGCTGCGCGCGTGGGAGCACCTGATGTTTGAATACGTCATGCTGGAGAGCTTCAATGACTCCGATGACGATGCCCGGCGCGTGGCCGGCCTCGTCCAGGGCATGCGCGCCAAGATCAATCTGATTCCCTACAATGGCGGGCCGGGACTCCCCTACCAGGCTCCGCGGTTTGACCGCGTGCTCGACTTTCAAAAAATCCTGCTGGACCGCGAAATTCCCACCTTCATTCGCATCTCCCGCGGGCGCGACATCAGCGCCGCTTGCGGGCAACTCAGTCTCGCCAATCAGCAATAAGCAAAATGATTTGGATTGCCGGGACAAGGATGGATTCATCCGCGGAATCACGGCCTCATGCCAATTGCCGCGATGAGCCTCCCCGTGACTCCGCCTTCCTGACGATGGGAGAAGAAGAGGTCAGTGCGGCAGGCGGTACAGAAATCGGTCACGAGAATGTTGGTTGGTTTAAGCCCGGCGCTCCTCAATTGATCCCGGGCCACGGAGATCAAATCGAGGCGTTTGACCGCAACATGCTCCGGCGCATGCCCGGGTGGACAGGCATCGACAAAAAGCATCGTGCGACGGTCCGAGGCCGCCGTGGGCCGGTCGGGAAGCGGCTGGAAAAATCGATCGGCATTTTCAAACTTCGCGTGAAAGGCCTCAACGACCTCTTCACCCACGTCATAGCAACAGGCTCGAATCGAAGGGCCCAGCGCCGCGATGACGTCCGCCGGATTGGAACCAAACGCGCGCCGCATATCCCCCACGGCTTTCTCAATCACCCGCGCCAGTGCTCCCCGCCATCCTGAGTGCACGGCGGCAACAATCCTCAATCGCGGATCGACCATCAACACGGGCAGGCAATCGGCGATTCGAATCGTCAGCAGAATTCCCTTATCGGCGGTAATGAGCCCATCTCCCGCGGGTGATTCAATCGGTGGGGAGGCGGGAGCTTCCGCGCCTGGCCCCTGGTAGGACACCTGCCCTCGACCATCGCGAATCACCACAAATGAATGCGACGAGTGAACCTGCTTGGTCAGCGCGGGGAGAAAATCGTTGCCGCCCAGTTGGTGGAAGAATCGCCGGCGATTTTCCTCCACCCTCTCGGGCTGGTCATGCTCATTGAATCCCAGGTTTAACCCTTCGCACGGGGGAGGACTGGCACCGCCCTTCCGGGTGCTGAAGGCGTGCACAAGCCACGAGTAGTGGCTGAGGCGGGCAACTTCAATCCAGGTAAGACCACCGCACCGGACCATTTTTGTGGTTGGAGTTTTCAAATTTCGAATATAGCACAACAACCGCGGTTATCCGGACTCAACCGTATTGCCCCTTATCGAGATTATGCAAGTATTGGGATTGTGAGGCATGGCAAACGAAAATTTATGAATCTCAGTAAAAAAATTTGCCAAAACCGGCGTTGCAATCAAGAGAGTCGCTTGATATTATGAATTTCAAGAACCAATAGGCATCATTCGGACTGACGGCTAGATTTGCTCTGGAGGGGGTCGCATGGATTTCAGGAATTGCATCCCCGATGCGCCATTCCTGTTAACGCTACCCAACAGGAGAAGCTTGTCCATGAGTGCGAACTGCCATTTCCTTTCCCATCTCCACTTACAAGTTAAGAGCTCACCGCGGCAAGCGCTGCTTTTCTTGCGGACGAATCCGGGCGCGGGCCCGAATTGATGATGATTTGCGGAACCGGGGTGGATATCGCAGAGACGTCCCGCATTGAGCAGGGACTGGAAAGGCACGGGGAGCGATTCACCAAAAAGATTTTCACCCCCGCGGAGATCGCCTACTGCGAGAGGTTCAAAAATCGGGGGGAGCGCTACGCCGCTCGATTCGCCGCCAAGGAGGCTGCCTTCAAGGCGCTGGGAACCGGATGGAGCGAGGGAATCCGCTGGCTGGACATCGAGGTGGTTCACCTGCCAAGCGGCAAGCCGGAGTTGGCGCTAACCGGCCGGGCATTGGAAGTCGCGCAAAAGTTGGGCGTGGTAAGGATGTCGGTTTCGATTTCTCACTCTGACCGCTACGTCGTGGCTCTGGTGATTTTCGAGGGCGATCATGAACCTCCAGCTTGATTTCCGCAGCGTTTTGTTCTCCTTCGTGGCGATGATGTGCGCAGCAGTGGCCCTTTGCGCGCAGAATTTTGTTGCCGTCCCCGCCCCCACCCTCACCGAAAGCCCGCGAATCATTACGAACCGGCGGCACTCGAGGCGCGATTGCTCAGCCATACCCGGCCGGAATACCCGCCCGTCGCCAAGGTTAATTACCTCGAAGGGCAAGTCCAGATTGAGATCACCGTAAACGATCGGGGTCGCGTTTCCAGCACGCATATTTTGCAGGGGAATCCCATCCTCGCTTCCGCGGCGCTCAAAGCTGTAAATCAATGGGCCTACCGTCCGCTCGCCACGAGCACAGGCCCTGCGGGGTTCATTGCCATCGTGAAGCTGCGATTCTCGATCCAACACCCCACTATCCAACTGACCTCCAAACAGGCGGAAAAGGACTTTCAAAGGCAGGTTAAACCATCCCGCATTCTAACCGCGTCAAACGAAATGCCAAGTGATGGGGTCGTCCACATCCGCCTGCTCGTCAACGATGAAGGGCAGGTCATCGACAAGGATTCCAAGGAGATGGATAAGGCGCCGTTTAAGGCCGGGCTGCGAAAATCTGCGCGGGTGGACGTTTGCACCGGCGCGCTGGGGAACAATGCCCGTCGCCTCCTACTCAATGTGGATGTGCCCGTGTTTCCTCCACCCGTGACCCGGGCCGCAGCCAATACCATCGTCCACTGACTTCCTTTTCTGACTCTAATTGCTTCCGCAAGACTGTTCCCCCACGCCGTCACTGGGGGTAAACTCGTTATTGGCACCTACGGGTCGCGCCAAATCAAAACAGTGTTAGTGTTCACGATGAGGGTCCGCCGAAAAGCCGCACTGATAGGGGCAATTCTCGCCCCGGCATTGATGCTGTCCCTGCTGGCGAGTTCAACCTTCGGGAAGAAGAAGCAGCCGGTTGAGCAGCCTCCCTTTCTTTACCAGGCGGGAACAGAGAAAATCGATAAAGGCTGTGGAGGAAAGCTGGAGGTTCACAAGGATGGGTTTGCTTTTCATTGTCCGAGAGGGGATTTTAGCTTTCCCTACTCCAAGATCATCCTGATGCAATACCGGCCCAACCTCAGTCAGGAAGTCCTGGCCATGAAAATCCCGTGGGCCTATCCCCCCGTCCTCGCGCGCGTGAGCAAGAACAAGTACTTCACCATTGTCAGCAAGGAAGGGGATAACTTGCGCGCCGTGGTCTTGCGCGTCGAGGAAAAGGACATGCAGCCGTATTTTGCCGAGATCGAACTCAGTCAGGAATGACTGTGCAGGAGTATCGCAGTTACGGGGAATTTCAAAACGGCATCGTCCCTAATTTGGGCTGATCGGCCCTAGCGCTTGTCGACCACCACTCCACGCTCCGGCTCGCCCTGATAAAACCAACCCGTTCGGGCACGAACTTTGGTTCCCGGCCGCCGCACCTGCACTTCAATCTTGTGGAATCCGACCTGGGTGGCGTTGCTGGGAGAGTAGGCGAGCTCGTACTGGCTATGAATCTCCGTCGCAATCCGGTTCAAAGCGCCCTGGACGGTGTCCTTCCCCCACTTCTGGAAGTAGGTTCCGCCCGAATAGCGTGAGTAATATTGCAAGGAGCTCTTGAATATCGGCTTCTTGGCTTCTTCACCCAAACCCAAAAGAATCGGCACAATCGGAATGTCCGCGGTGTCCCAATTGGCCTCCTGGTTGGTTGGCGTCGGGAGCTGATTTGGCCCCATGGGCCGCCCGATGCTCTCCGCCACCAGGTCCGGCTGGGGATCCTTCACCGGCCTGTCCCATAGACCCCGAATCGGGCTGAATCCCAAGCCATACAGCGTAATGTTGGAATTCATCGCACGCTTGACAATTTCGCTGCGCTTCATCTGGCTTCCGATGTTAAACCCATCGGAGAAGATGATGACCACCTTGCGGTCGTCTTTGTGACTGGGATCAATCGAGCGGTTATCCAGCATGGAAAGAGCCCGCGCGATGGCATCATCCAAATGCATTCCGCTGCCGCGCCCGTGCAGTCCGCGCAGAACCGTATCCAGCTTGTCGCCGTTGGAGGTGAAATCCAGCGGCATGTCCACACGGTCGCTGTAAGTGAGGACGGCGACTTCGCCCTGCGGCCCCATCACGGCGTCCGAAAATAACGATCCCAGCGGTTTCACGGAGTCCAGAAAGGGCGCTGTCGTATCATTGGTCTCAACGACGATCACCAGGGACAGCCGGTGCATCTCCGAATCGAACTGCTTGACATCCTGCAGTTCGCCATTGTCATAGATCTTGAACTCGTCCTTCTCCAGGTCGTAGACGAAATTGCCGCTCGTATCGAAAACCGTAACCGGAGTCGTCACGTAGCGAACAATCACCGGAGGTAGTTTATACATCTTATTATTGTCATCGTCTGCCGGTTTGGCGGGATCTTCTTTGGGGACAGGTTGCACAGTGGGCGCTTTGGTGGCGCCATCCTGGGGGCGGGCAAATACTCCGGGCCCTCCGCCAACCAGCAGGCCCAGCACGGCCAGCGTCGCCGCCCGAAACAATAAGCTGCGCAACAAACTCCGACTCATGAACGACCTCCCAAGTGCCCCTTCATTAGACGAGTGGCGGCAGGCTCCGGTTGCATGCGATTCAATCGTGTTTTTCCGCAGAAAAGAAAGGGGTTGGCGCATTCTACTTTTTCCCTTGCGAGCGCTGCCGGACCGCCTCATAAAGCACAATTCCTGCCGCCACGGAAACATTGAGCGAACTTACCGGACCTTGCAGGGGAATGTGCGCCTGCTCATCGCAGGTTTCACGCACCAGCCGGTGCAATCCATGCCCTTCGCCGCCCAGGACGAGCACGCACCCCTGCGAATAATCGAGCTCGGTGTAATTCTTGGGCGCCGCCGCCTCGAAACCATATACCCAGAGATTCTGGTTCTTCAAATCCGCCAGGGTTCGGACCAGATTGGGAACGCGCGCCACCTTGGCGTGTTCCATGGCTCCTGCTGCCGCCCGCGCAACTGCCGGTGAAAGCCCCGCCGAGCGCCGCTCCGGAATCATGACGCCCGCCGCTCCTGCCGCGACCACGGTGCGGAGAATGGCGCCAAGGTTGGCGGGGTCCTCCACTCCATCGAGCGCCACGAGCAGCGGATGTTCGCCCTGAGCGACAAGCTCCGACACATCATCATAGGCTTTCGGCGTGCACACTGCCACCACGTTCTGGTGTTGGGGAGTTCCGGCGGCGCGCTCCACCGCAATCCGCGGGGCGAATCGGAGGGAGATTCCCTGATTACGGCAGGCGTCGACAATATCCTGTACGCGCGGGTTATTGAAGCCCTGCGTGATCATCACGTAATCCACTTTCCGCGAGTTCACGGCCTCGCGAACGGAGTGAATCCCGTAAACAACTTCCTGCCGTTCCCCACCCTCACGATCACGATTTGCCAAGAACATTCCCCTCAAAGACCCAATTTCGCCGCATCGGCAAATTCCCTGACACGCTTGGCCACATTTTTCACCGGCGAGGGCAAATCCAGCTTTGCCCCTTCCTCGTAAATCGGAATCAGCTTTTCCAGTTCCGGCCCGGAACTGGCTCCCGTCACCGCCATCCGCACCGGGTGGAACAGATCCTTCCCCTTCTTGCTGGTTTCTTTCTGCACCGCCTTGGTGATTTCGCGAAAGCGCTCGTAAGTCAGACTCGCCCCGGCCAAAACCTTTGGAATAAATAACTTAAGAACCTCGACGGAAGCGGGCGCGGCGAGCATTTCCTGGAATTCCGGTGTTGCCACGGCCCGCGCCGCATCAAAATCGAAGATTATACGTGTAGCCTCCGGCAATTCCGAAAGCAGGCTGATATTTTTGAGCACCGCGCCCATCACCGGTTCAATCCAGGCAAGCACTTCCGGCGTCGGTTCCGCGCCAACTCGGCCAGCACGCTGCAAGACTCCCGCTGCCAATTCCGCCAGGCGCCGTGGCGGGCACTCCTTCATGTAGTGCCGGTTGAGCCAATTGAGCTTGTCGTTGTCGAAAACCGCAGGGCTCTTGGTGATGTGGTCGAGCGAGAACTGCCGCGTTAGTTCCTCCGGACTCAGAATTTCCGTCTTTCCATCGGCGGGCGACCAGCCCAGCAGCGCGAGGTAATTCCGCAATGCTTCCGGAAGGATTCCCATTTCACGGAAACTTTCCATCGAGGTCGCGCCGTGGCGCTTCGAGAGTCTCGTACGGTCCGGCCCCAGAATCGTCGAAAGGTGGGCGAACTCGGGTGGTTCCCATCCCAGCGCGCGATAGACGGCAAGCTGGCGAGGGGTGTTGGAGATATGATCGTCGCCGCGAATCACGTGGGTGATCTCCATCAGGTGATCGTCAATCACCACGGCGAAATTGTAGGCGGGAAGGCCCTCGGAGCGCACAATCACCGGGTCGCCGATAACGTCGCTGGAAATCGTCGTGGGGCCATGCACGCGGTCGTTCCAGAAGAAGCTGCTCTCGGCAATCTTGAGGCGGACCGCCGCAGGTTCGCCCGCTGATTTCCGGCGGGAGACCTCGTCCGCCGCGAGCTTCCGGCAGCGCCCCGAGTAGCGCGGCTGGCGGCCAGCCTTCAATTCCTCCTGCCGCTCGGCTTCGAGCTGCTCCGCAGTGCAAAAACAGTAATAAGCGTCGCCTTGCGCAATCAGCTTTTGCACCTGCTCCGAGTAAATCGCTTGCCGCTCCGACTGACGATAGGGTCCATGCGGCCCGCCCACGTCCGGCCCCTCGTCCCAATCGAGCCCGAACCAGCGTAGGTCCTGAATCAACTGCCGCTCGTATTCCGGCTTGGAGCGCTCGGCATCGGTATCTTCAATGCGCAGAATGAATTGCCCGCCCTGATGGCGCGCAAACAGCCAGTTGAAAAGCGCCGTCCGCGCATTGCCAACATGCACATAGCCCGTCGGGCTGGGGGCAAAACGAACTCGTACCTTGGACATGAATCTTTGACCTTTCGCGAATCTTTTAATGATAACACGCTGGAACGGGACTCGGGCCTCGGGGCGACATTGCCCATTCTCGACCAACGATCTTCGATTGTCGGCACCGTAGCGCAGGACCCGCTCTCCGGTCCTGCGGTTCTTTCACGGCACGGCGTCCTACGGACGCCAGGGGGAAAAGCCGCAAGGCCCAAGAGCGGGCCTTGCGCTACGCTCGCGCCGACGGTCGATGCATCGTCTGATGGTGGTCGGGACCAAAGGGCCGCAAGGCCGGAGAGCGGGCCTTGCGCTACGTTTGTTCGCATATTCATCACGCCGACAAAACCATATCGCGATGATACAATTCGCCGCATGTCGCGTCTCCGCCGATTGATGATTTCGGACAGGTTTTTTTTCATAACATGCAATGTCTTGCCGGATCGTCTGCCCTTTATCCACGCTGACTTTGCCTGCCTGGCGGCGGCAATTCGGGGAGTGCGCGCGCGCAGGAATTTCCTCTTTTCCGGCTATGTTTTCATGCCCGACCATTGGCACGCGCTTATCGCGCCGGCGCACGGGGACACTCTTCCGAACATGATGGACGCTGTGAAGGTGGCAGGGGTGCGGCGAGTGAATTCACACCGAGGCCAACGTGGCCCCCTTTGGCAACCCCGCTATTACGACGAGATCATTTGGACCGTCAAGCAGTACAACGAAACCCTGGATTACATGCACTTTAATCCGGTGCGAAGAGGGTTGGTGGTAAGACCCGACGACTGGGCGTGGTCGAGTTTGCATTCTTATGGCGGGCGCGGGGAAATCCAATTGGAAGTTGATCGGCTTAGCCTCCCCGCAGACCAAAATGCCCGGTTCCAGTAGCGCACGACCCGCTCTCCGGTCCTGCGGTTCTTTTCACGGCACGGCGTCCGACGGACGCCAGGGGGAAAAGCTGCAAGGCCGAAGGGCGGGCCTTGCGCTACGGGAATATTATGGCTATTCCGCGTACGGCGGCGGGCGGTATACTTCTAGCATCCAGGGCACCGAAGGGGAAACATGATTCTGAGACAATACTATCTGGGCTGCCTCGCCCACGCTTCGTATCTGCTTGGCGATGAAGCTAGTTCCACCGCGATTGTGGTGGATCCCCAACGCGACGTTCAGAAGTATATCGACGAAGCCGCAACCCTCGGGTTGCAGATTCGCCACGTTTTCCTGACCCACTTTCATGCCGACTTCGTGGCCGGCCATCTCGAATTGCGCGACCGCTGCGGCGCGGCCATCCATCTCGGCTCCCAGGCCAGGGCCGAGTACAAGTTTTTCGCCATGAAAGACGGTGATTCATTGCCATTCCCCAGTTTGCGCTTGCAGGTGCTCGAAACCCCCGGTCACACGATTGAATCCATCTCGATCCTCGTGTTCGACCTCGCCAAAGACGCGGCCAAGCCTTATGCCGTGCTGACCGGCGATACACTCTTCATCGGCGATGTCGGGCGGCCCGACCTGCGCGCGTCGCTCGGTTGGACCGCGAACGACTTGGGCGGCCGTCTCTACGATTCGCTCCACGACAAGCTTTTACGGCTTCCCGATGAAACTCTGGTTTATCCTGCGCATGGTTCGGGATCGCTTTGCGGAAAGAAGCTGTCGTCCGACACGGTCTCGCCACTGGGAGTGCAGCGGGCAACGAATTACGCGCTCCAACCGATGACGAAGGAGGAATTCATCGCGTTAGTGACGGCGGACCAGCCCGATGCCCCGCCCTACTTCACTTACGACGCCGTGCTCAATACGCGCGAGCATACGTTGCTCGAAAAAAATCTTGAGCAGGCGCTCCAACCCATCGACCTCGAGGAAGTTCTGCGCATGGGCGATGCCGGCGCGCAGATTCTCGACGTGCGTGAAGCCGCCGAGTACGCCAAACAGCACCTTGCCGGCAGCATTAATATTGGGCTGGGTGGACAGTACGCCACGTGGGCGGGTACGGTTCTCGATCGATCCAAACCCATCGTGATTGTCGCTGAGCCCGGACGTGAACAGGAAGCCGCGCTTCGCCTCGGCCGCATTGGATTCGATCACGTCAAAGGCTACTTGCAGGGAGGCATGGAGGCGCTGGCGGAGCGTCCCGACCTGCTGTGGCCCACCGAACGCGTCACCGCCCCCATGATTGCCGACGAACTCGCGGGTGGGAATCCGCCGCTCGTACTCGACATCAGAAATCCGCGCGAGTGGGCGGCCAAGCACATCGACGGCAGCCTCAACGTCCCGCTCAATCATCTGCAAGAACGCATCGCGGAAATTCCCCGCGACCGCCGCATCGCCGTCCATTGCGCCGGCGGATACCGCTCGTCCATTGCCGCCAGCATCCTGCATCAGTACGGCATCACGAATTTTATCGAAATGGCCGGCGGTCTCGCTGCCTGGGAAGCCGCTAAATTGCCAGTGATTGCAGAAGTGCAAGCTTAACGCGGCAGTCGCGCCGCCCTTCTATTTGCTCACGGCCTGTAGGGATGGCAGCCAGCGGGAAATGTCTTCGATGCTGGGGTAATGGGTGCGGTCGATCTGAAGCGGAGTTACGGAAATGTACTGAGCCGCGACGGCGCCATAATCGGAATCGGGCTCAAGGTCGGAGAACTCAAGCGTTTCGTCGAGCCAATAATGCGGGCGGCCGCGCGGGTCCTTGTGCTCGACGACAAGGTTCTGCGAAATCTTCTGGCTCTGGTGAGTCACGCGCACACCGCGCGCTTCACCGGGCGGCACGTTAACATTCAGGCAGATATCCCGCGGCAATCCTTCTTCCAGAATTTTCGCAGCGAGCTGGGCGGCAAACGCCGCGGTGGCGGAAAAATCGAGATTCTGGCGCGCCGCGAGCGAAATGGCAAATGACGGCACGCGGTGAATGGCCGCTTCCACCGCGCCTCCCACGGTTCCGGAGTAGCAGATGTTCTCACCCAGATTCGCGCCCGGATTGATTCCGCTGACCACCAGGTCCGGCCGCTGTTGCAGGATGTGATAGATCGCCATAATCACCGAATCGGTCGGCGTACCGCCAATGCCATAGTGGCGAGCGTCAATCCGGTGGATGCGCAGGGGCGTGTGCAGGGTGATGGATTGACTCGTCGCGCTCATTTCGCGGTCGGGCGCAACGACGGTAACCTCGCCCAGCGCGGAGAGACTTTGCTCCAGCACCTTGATCCCCGGCGCCGTAATGCCATCATCGTTAGTTATCAGGATGCGTTTCATTCGAGATTCACTCTTAAAATCTTCGCACGCGCACGGAAGTTCGTCCAGTAATTCCCCTCGCGCTTCAGGGCGTGAAGGCTCCGCAACAACTCCTCGTCGTTGTCGGAGCTGAAGCTCCGACCCCCTACATCCTATTCATCCCGCCAAACCAGGACACTACCCGTTTTACCGTCGCCTTGACTTTCGCTTTTTATTCGCCTATATTCGGGGCGTCGCCGTTAACGACAGGGCTGCAGTGCTTACGGCGTACGGCCTTGGACTGGGGAGTCATGGCTGTAAGCCTACTGTTTCCTGTCTGCTGTTTACTGTCTACTGCTTTTCGGGGGGAGGAAATCATGTTGATGCCAGGACAAAGTCCGCCTGCTGCGGATTTATCTCCGCCGTGGCGATTGCCGCCGCGCGGGCCGGCTGTTTTTCACGGCGACCGCCATGCGCCGCGCCTGAGCCACTATTTTATGCCGAGCCTGGCGCTCGAAGGCAAACGCATTCTATTCCTCGACGGCGCCAACTGCGCCGACCCGCGCATGATGAAGCGCCTCGCCGAGCAGCGCGGCCTGCCCTTCGCACAATTCAACCAACAGATCATGCTGGCGCGCGCCTTTACCTGTTTTCAACTCACCGAACTGATCTGTCGCGTCCCGCAATTTCTCACCGAGTTTCCCGCCGAAGTAGTCATCATCACCGCTTTCCCGGAACTCTACTTCGATGAAGACGTTCGCCATCACGACGCGACCGCAGCGTTCCAGCAAGCACTGAAGGCATTGACGATTGGCGATTTTCGATTTTCGATTGGAAAAAATGACGAAGATCGAAATTTGAAATTTGAAACTCGCAAGGGGGCCGCCGGATTTCGAGCTTCGGATTTCGAATTTCGACCCGCAATCGACAATCCCCAGCTGCCCGTGGTGGCTCTATTCTCTGCCGCATCGAGTTTCCAGCCGCCCGCCGGCCGCCAGCGGTTTTTCCCTCAACTCTGCGCGTTGGCGACCGAGCTCTGGGCTTTCCACGTGGACGAACAAAATCAGATGAGCTTGCTGCGCCAGGACAAGACGTTGGCAAGGGCTGATTGTCGATTGACGGCTGGAGAAAATTCCGCAGATCGAAATTCGAAACTTGAAACTCGCAAGGAAGCTACCGAATTTTCAAGTTTCAGCCTGCAATCGCAAATCGACAATCGACCATCGTCAATGAGGTGACCCATGGGCCGCACCGTCGCCACATTCCGCGATCTGATTGAACAGGAGCTGCAAAACTGGAAGCAGCGTTTTGGCCGCGCGCTCCGGCAGGAGGAGCAGGTGTATCTGGAGGCGATGTTCAATCGCGTGCGCCTCTACGTGCAGGCCTGCACCTATCACTTCCCTGTGGACGCGATGCACGGCATTCACGTCGCCGTGGAGCTTGACCACGAAATCCGGCTGCGGCGCATCGAGGCCGCCCTAGGAATGGACCTTGCAACTCAATGGATGGATCCTCGACCTCTATCCGTCAGCCGGCGGAATGGTGATGTGGCTGATCGAGCCGAACCAGAAACGCCGCCGGCTGATTGACCGCTCGTTTCGGCCCTGCTTCTACGTTCAGGGGCCGGAGAAGCAGCTCACGCGGCTGGCGGAAACGCTCACGGCGCGCGCGGCGGTCGCGTGCGCGCTCACCGAGCGGCAGAACATCTGGGACCGCCGGATGCTCCGCGTGCTGCAAGTCGCTGTCCATCACCCCACGCTGTTTGCACCGCTGGCGAGATTCACCCGCCGATTTGACAACAGCCTCACGCTTTATGACTCGGACCTGATGCTGGCGTCGATGTATTGCTGGGAGAAAAACGTCTTCCCGCTGGCGCGCGTGGAAATTGAAGCCTGTAGCGGCGGCTTTACGCCGCCATTGCCGGGGTGGCGGGGTAAACCCGCCGCTACATCGACCACTGAAATCCATTGCATCACCTGCCGCGATGACGAGTGGCTGACCGTGTACGAACGGCCACCCGTGCGTACCATGCGGCTGCGACTGGAAGGCATCGGCACCGTCAATCCCAAGCACGGCCGGCACGGCTCGATTGAAGTCGCGGTGGAAGACGACTGGCAGACGCTGGACGATTCCGACGAGCCCGCGGTGCGGGTTTTGGAGCGCATGTTGCGCGTGCACGATCCCGATGTGCTGGTCACCGAATGGGGTGACGACGTGCTGCTGCCGGGGTTGCTGAAACAGGCCCAGCGCTTGCGCATCCACCTACCCCTGAACCGCGATTCCCTACCTGTTGAGCGAACGCGCTCGCGCAGCTACATGAGCTATGGGCGCATCCTCTTCAAGGAGAGCACCACGACGCTCTTTGGGCGCCTGCACATCGACACGCAGAACTCCTTCGCCGCCGACCAGTGCGAGATGGAAGGCTTGTGGGAGCTCGTGCGCGTCACGAAATTGCCGGTGCAATACGCCTGCCGCACCACGCCGGGCACGGGAATCTCCTACATGCAGATGGAAACCGCGTGGCGCGACGGTGTGCTGATTCCCGCGCAAAAGGCCGAGCCGGAAGGGTTGAAGCATCCCGATGAACTTCTTCGGGCCGACCGCGGCGGGCTAGTCTTTCCTCCCCGCCTGGGATTTTTTGAAAATGTCGCGGAGCTGGATTTCGTCAGCGAATTCCCCAGCATCATGGCGCAATTCAATATTTCTCCCGAGACCGTTAACTGCTCCTGCTGCCCCGAGGCGCCGCGCGTGCCCGAACTCGGCTATCGCGTGTGCCAGAAACATCGCGGCATCACCAGCCGCGTGGTCGAGCGCCTCATCGCCAAGCGGAGAAAGTATAAAGAGCTCGGGGTTAGGGGTTCGGGATTAGGGATTGGGGGTTTGGAACCCGTGCCTTTTCCAATCGGAAATTGGCAATCGGCAATCGGTAATCCCATCCCGCGGGCCGAACCGGAGATTCAAGATTCAAGATTCAAGATTCAAAACGCGGACCCGTGCCTATCGACGATCGGCAATCGTCAGGCCTGACCGAACCGCTGCAAATCGACAATCGAAAATCGAAGATCAACAATCCTGCCCCGTGTCCCGAAACCCTAGCCCCTAACCACCAATCCCGAATCCCAAGCCCCTCCGCCTGCAAGCAGCGACGCGACGTTCTGAAGTGGCTGCTGGTCTGCTGCTTTGGCTACACCGGTTATAAGAACGCCCGCTTCGGCAAAATCGAAGCGCACGAGGCGATCAATGCGATGGCGCGGGAAAAGCTGCTGGTGGCAAAAGAGGCGGCGGAACAGCGCGGCTTCCGCGTGCTGCACGCGCTGGTGGATTCGATCTACGTGCAAAAAGATGAGGACTGGGCTTCCACCCACGATCTCCGCGGCGGCTACGAACTTTTGGCGCGGGAGATCGAACAGATCACCGGGCTGCCGCTGGCTCTGGAAGCCGTCTACCGCTTCGCCGTCTTTCTGCCTTCGCGGCAATCGGCGGAGATCCCCGTGCCCAACCGCTTCTTCTGCGTGTCGGAGGAAGGCGAGCTGAAAGTGCGGGGTCTCGAATGCCGCCGCCACGATACTCCGTCCTACGTCGCACGCATGCAGCGCGAGGTGCTGGGGATTCTGGCCGAGGCGCGGGACTTCGCAACCTACTGCGCCAAGCTCGAGGAGGCGCGGGAGGTCCATGAGCGCTACCAGGAGCGGCTGCGCGACGGCAGTGTGGCGGCCGAGGAACTGATCATTCGCAAGCGCCTGACCAAGGTTCCCGGGAGCTATCAGAAGAACAGCTCCACCGCCATCGCCGCGCGGCAATTGGATCGCGCCGGGGTGAAATTGCGGGCGGGCGAAAAGATCGAATTCATCATCACCAATGCCGACTCCTCATTTGCCGACGATCGCGTGCGCGCGTGGACTTTGTGGGAAGGCTGGAGGGGCTACGACGTGGCGGCGTATGCGAAAGCTCTGGCCAAAGCCTTTGAACCGGTAGCGCACTTTGCCCGGCAGCCCGCCGACGCACGGCGTTTGCAGGGCAATCTTCAGCTTCGGATTCCCGGGCGCAATTGCGGTGGGGGATTGTCTTGAATGCGGGGGTGATGGGGAGAGTCAGGAGACTGCGGGTAACTCCCTTCCATTGGAGGGTTGGAAGGGAGTTACCATGCAGCGCGATGGAGGTTAGTGAGGGATATTCTGAGCCGACACATCCGCCTTAGAGGCCTGCGAATAGACCCGAAGGTAAGGAATGAGCGGCGTGACGCGGAAGGGCATCTTTTCTCCCGCATCCACCAGAGCCACAGCCTTGCGATCGGTAAAGGCCACCGATCCATCCCAGGCGTTGACTTGCAGACGCGAGCCCAACGGCAGGGCGGAAATCTGGTCAACGTTCCGGGCCTTGAGTTCAGGGGCGGAGGTCGCGAGCGCCGACATCCGGATCAGCTTGTCTTTAGTGCCTTCCGCCAGGCCATTGCCGAGGTGCGCACCGAACATGTGAGGAACGCGCGGAGCGGCCTCCTCAGCGGCACGGAGGAAAAGGCCGGCCTGAGCAAGGTTGTCTTTATAAGGAGAGTTCTTGAGGAACTCGATTCCCTTGGCATCGGCAGCCGCTTCATCCGCCGCAGACCGGGCGAAGTCCATGCGGGAGAGCAGCTCCTCATCAGAGACAATCGTGCGGTCGTTGAAGGCAAACGAGGGATCCAGTTTGTGCCCAAGAGCGATATGGGCCAGCTCGTGAGAGAGCACCATGGCGAGGCTCGCCTCATCGGGAAGAACATCGATGAGACCGCGGCTCAGGACGATAGTGTAAGCCAGGCTGAAGGATTCCAGAGTGGAGCTCATCAAGACGCGGCACTGAACCGGCGGCATTCCATCCAGTTTGTTGGTGACGCGCAGATTGTTGACCACGGTTTCAAGAACTTTATCCACGGGACCCGGAGGAGCGATGAGGCGCGCTCTTTCCAGGCGGTCGAGCACGTTCTGCTCGGCTTCCATGTTCAACTGCCGGGCGCTCTCAACCGGGGAAAGATCAGCATTGGTGGAGCTGCTGTCACGAATCGGAGCGGGAGCATCCACCTGAATCGCGGTCCATTCCTGTTGCACGTGGTGAGCGTTCAAGTCGTAGCCCCAGAGGCGGGTTTCCGACTTGTAGCGCAGGTCCTTGCCCATGTCGGTTTCCTGGCTGAAAACGTAAACGGGCAGCCAGAGGCCGGGCTGGAGGTTTTCACGCCAGCAGTCAAAGTGAACGTAGAAGGCTCCTTTCGCCGGGCGGATGCGCGTACCGTTCATGCGCACGACGGAATAGTCATGATCCTCAACCCAGATGCGTCCCTGGAAAGCTCCCGTTTCCTCGTTCTCACGGGGATGGACGTCGATCACAAGGCAGCGGATGTCCCCCAGATATTCCCAGCGAACCGGTTCGAACGTGTAGTGATTCCGGTCAAAGTTGTGCTCGTCCACCATGAGCGCTTCCATGGCGAAGCCGTCCAATTGCAGGTGCGCCTTCTCGCCCAGCAGGCGGGCCGGATTGGGCGTGTGACGGTGAAGCCAGTCCGGGGTCTCCGTCTGGACGAAGGAAACTTCCTTCCCTTCGCCGGCAAACTTCAGCCGACCGAGATAGAGGTCGTCATTGGTGGCGACATCACCCAACTCCGCGTCCGGCTGATAGTACTGAACATAGGTTTCAATGCGCGGAGAGAATCCCAGCAGCTTCACGGTGAAAAGATTCTCACTGGCAATGACGTGGTTGATGATGCTGGCCACTTCCGGCGATTCCTGCTGCTCCTCCACGGCGGTTTCTTTGACAGGCTTCTTCTTGCCATGCCCGATGGCGAGCATCATCATGGGGGTGGCAAGGACGAAGACTGAAAGAAGCCAAGCGGCGCGTCCTGCTTGAACTTTTCGCATAACATTTCCTCCGAATCAACAATTAACAAGTGCGATTGACGTACTCGTGATGATTAGCTTGATTGGCCGGCCAGCCGGAATTCAATGCGCACGGTTGCCGGAAAGTCTTCCGGCTGACCCATCCGCAATGCTGGCTTGAAGCGAATCTGCGAGGCCACCTGCTCGGCTTCCTGGTCGAGCCCGTGTCCCAACGACTTTACCACACCATTAATGCGAATGGACCCATTCGCGAGGAACACCACCGAGAGGGCAACATCGCCCTGAATGCCCAGCTTGCGGGCCTCCTCGGTATAGGCTGGAGCCGGTTTGGAGAGGATTTCGATCGGCTGAAATTCCGCCGGACCTTCCGCCTTGGCCACTTTAACCGGAGCCGCGGCTGGTTGCGCCTTGGAGAACCCGCCCAGGTTCACCGGCCCGCTCGAACCATGACCGCTGCCAACCCCTGGCGCTCCATTACCAAAACCGGAACTGGCCACAACTTTGCCCGTGCCATTGCCGCGACCATTCGCGACGCTGGCAATGCCACTGTTGAAGCCCACGCTAACCACAACTCCTTGAACTCCATGATTCCCGTTCGTCCCGTTTCCCTGGCCGGGGCCGCTGGGGAGACCAAAGGCGCCCAGAATCGGCGTATTGCCTGGAGTTTCCTTTTGCGCATGACTTGGCACTCCTTGCGGATCTCCAAAGCCGCCCGTCTGGACCTGCTCAACCGGACGCTTGGTGGTCACCGGCTCGGCCGCGCCTCCAAATACTCCTGTGCGCACCACAATCTGCTGCTTAACCTTGGGTGCCGGAGCGGGGGCTGCCGCGGTCGGCGCAGGCAACTCATGCACCTTGGGCGGTTCCACATGCTGAATTCTAGGAGGCACGTACTCTGGCGCAGCGGTTGCGATCTTCGGCGGCGGGAGCGGATGCACCTTGGGCAAATCTACGTGTGGAAGTTCCCGGGGGATCTTGATGACCGGCTGCGGGGCAGGAGGAGTCAAGTTGGGTAACCAGATGAGCTCGGTGTGCTTATCGCTAAATCGCATCTCACGCGGAAAGAGCAAGCCCACAAGAATGGCCATGAGGATAAGCAGCGCCTGGGCGATGATTCCGCAGATGAAGGACATGCTGCGGCGATAACCAACGCTGCCCACAGGTTCCAAGCTGCCGAACATATTTGTAGAAGTCACGGGCATTCCCTCAATGAGGCCTGAAACGGAAACCCAGGGGCTGCTTTCTTTATTTTTACTTCTACCCCAAGGCCCGGCTGGTATTGCTCCCCTGTGGTCACCCAGTTCAGTGACGGTTGAAATCGATGGGTGGAAAAGAGCTCGCCAGCAATATGGGAACGCCTTTCACACTGAGGGGCCGCAAAATCGGGCCTTAACTAGGCCTGTGAAAATAATTGCTTAATATCGTAAGCGCTACCTCAGGAGAGGGCTTAAGCATACCTCCTCCTTGGCATAGGGGATTGCAAGGATGTGGCCAAAAACAGTGTAAAATTTTCGCTGAGTTTTCTACAAGTTATGAAGGACGACAACATGATAAAAGGCACCTAATTGAGTAATTTTTACTAATATATGTAAAAACTACTCAGAATAACCCACAATTCGGCTGGGTTATTTTTACACGGTTATTGGTAATTTGCCATTTTTTACACATGCAAACCCGCTCCCCCCATACCCCATCATTTCGTCGAGGTCACACCCTATAACGATGGCAAATTCAAGGCGAGTTGCCTTGAGATTTCGGAAATAGAATCGGCAACAAATTAGGAGCGCATGAAAAAAAATGGAAGACCTTCTGATTTGGTCGGTCCAATTCTCAAGTCGGAATCCTTGGAGCGGGCAAGCAACGCCCACTTGAGAAAGTCCAGGAGACTGCATGCCAGCCTCTGTTGTCTCGATGTGGGTATAGAAGTTACATGACCGAATGTAGTTTTTTCAGTGCGGCGACGATCTTTTGGGAGGCGCATCCGTCGCCAAAGGGATTGCGGCGGCGTTCAAATCGCGCATAGGCTTTTTTATTATCAAGGAGTTCGGTTACAACACGGTAGATGACCTTTGACGATGTCCCCACGAGCTTGCAGACGCCGGCGTTCACGCCTTCGGGCCGTTCTGTATTTTCTCGCATTACCAGCGCGGGGCGTCCGAGCGACGGCATCTCTTCCTGAATTCCCCCCGAGTCACTCAGTGCAAGATAGGATTGTGCCAACAACCATACAAACTGCGGATAGTCCAGGGGATCGATCAATCGGATTCGCGGATGCTGACCGAGAAGCGGCATCACCACGGCTCGGACGTTTGGATTCGGGTGCACAGGAAAAACGAATTCAACATCCTCGCGATCATTCGCCAGGCGCAGGATACCCTGGCAAATACTGGTCAAGCCGGGGCCAAAGTTCTCGCGCCGATGCGCGGTCACAACGATTAACTTCTTCCCTTGCAGCTTGAACCCGCGGAGTTGAGGAATCGCAGGGGGACGGCGCAGAACGCGCTCACGGGTTTCAAGGAGAGCATCAATAACCGTATTACCCGTCACCATAATGCACTTGGCCGGGATACCTTCACGCAGCAAATTATCTCGTGACCAGGTGGTCGGCGCAAAGTGCAGCGTCGCAACTTGCGAGGCCAGCCGCCGGTTGATCTCCTCCGGAAACGGAGAGTACCGATCCATCGTCCGCAGGCCGGCTTCGACGTGCCCAACCGGAATCCGGTGGTAGAACGCCGCCAGACTCGCCGCCATGACGGTCGTCGTGTCACCCTGAACGAGGACCACATCCGGCCGCGAGGATTCCAGCACGCCATGGAAGCGTTCCAAAATGAGCGCCGTCAATCCGCAGAGTTCCTGATTGGGACGCATTACGTCCAGATCGAAATGAACCGGGATGCGGAACCAGCGCAGAATGGGTTCGAGCAGGTGGCGGTGTTGCGCGGTAATGCAGACGCTGGTCTTGAACTCGTCGCGATGGCGTGCAAGTTCATGAACCACGGGTGCGAGTTTGATGGCTTCCGGGCGAGTACCCAGAACAACGAGGACATGGAGACGTTTAGGAGACATGAAAGGAACTATTGGACGGCGCCCACCTGATAGCGTTCGGTTTTAGCCCACTTGATGGCACGATGGACGATGAAGTCATCGTAGAATGCTGCCGCCACCACGGGAATCCAGAGCTGGCAATAAGTGAAATACATCACGAAGGTCAGAAGAATATTGACCAGCGAATCTTCCCCGGGTTCGCAAGACAGCGCGATGATGAGCTGCAAGACAAATGTAGCGTATGCAAGAACCCAAACCAGACTGTACGGGCCCGGAACATTAATATTAATCACCTTCGCCAGGCAGAGAACCAGCAGCATGTCGGAGATGACCACGGCAAGGAAAAAGAAATAGTAAAGCAGGTGCGAGGAAAGAATCTCAAACGCGATACGCCGCGGTTTGGCGCGGAGAAGTCCGGTGGAGTGCTTTTTCAGCACATAATTAAATCCCCGGACCCAACGCCTTCGCTGCTTGAACCATACGCGCAGAGATTCCGGCTCCTGCTCCCAGCTCGTGGACAGGGGAACCAGTTGCACGTTATAGCCCGCAAGGTAAAGCCTGACCGTCATCTCGGCGTCTTCCGTTAATGCCTGCTCATCCCAACCGCCCAGCTTTTCCACGATCGACTTTTGGATGACGTAATTCGTTCCCGGCAGCATCGTCAGGCGCATCAGCATCCACCGGCCCGCCTGCACCATCCACTGGAAGCCGATGCCTTCAATATTGACGAAGCGTGTGATCCAGGCGCGCTTGCGATTCCACGCCCGATAGATGCCCACAGCCGCCGCGAGTTTGGGATATCGAACAATCTGCTCAGCGAGGGGGCGAATGGCGCCCGGTTCCGGAAGGTTGTCAGCGTCGTAGATGGCAATCAGAGGGTGGCGAGTCTGGGTCAATGCGTAATTCAGAGCGCCGGACTTACCTCTTGCGCTCAGGAGCTTCGGGAACTTCCAGCAGGCGGACGCGGGAATCCGACGTAAACCCCCGGATCACTTCGGCCGTGTTGTCGGTGCTGCCGTCGTTGATCATCAGAAACTCGATTTTTTCTTTCGGGTAATCGAGATTCTGGAGGGCCTTAATTGTGTGGTCGATTACGCGGCCTTCATTATGGCAGGGGACCATGACCGAAATGCAGGGCAGGTCGGCATCGGGAAGACTGGTAAG
Source organism: uncultured Acidobacteriota bacterium (assembly GCA_963733285.1). Taxonomy (GTDB): domain Bacteria; phylum Acidobacteriota; class Terriglobia; order UBA7540; family UBA7540; genus Bog-366. Next base: position 28,542 of record CAVTDA010000017.1, on the reverse strand, counting down.
CTTTTTGGGCGTTGTGACGGGTGCGACGGTAATAGACGTGGCCGAGAAAAAAGAGCAGGGACTGGTATCCCAGCATGAACCAGATGAGTGCGACCACGGCGACGAAGAGGCCGTCGATAATCCAATGAAAGTGAGACATGCAATTTTATCCGATACGTTTTATAAGCCGTGCCAAGCGAAGTTGCAAGTAAATAACGATCATCAGCACTGTGGCAAGGATGCCAAAGGCCCAGATCGCCCAGGAAGAGGCCCAGCCCACCACGTCCACGGCGACGCCGGCCTTGGTGTTGGTCGACAAGCGGATCTGATGGTCGCCCGCGGGAAAGACCACGGCCCAATCCGGACCGCTGCGGTCGGTGGGAAGCGTGGCGGCGTTGCCATCCACGAGGATTTCATTGGGGTCCTGATTAAAGATGAAAACCGAGCGCATGGGCGAATGGTAGTGAAACGTCAAGCCCGTCGTATCCGCGTGCGCCTCCGCCAAATCGGCGGTGGTGGTCAGGATCCGCGCCTGAAAGGCATTGGTATCCAGAAAATGCCACCAGCTTTGCTCCGTGGAAATCGAATGGTCTCCCACCGGCATAATAACCCCTTCCGACGATACGGCGGGCCAGGGATGACCGTCGATGTAGTAGAGGGGATCCTCCGCCGGCGTCAACACCAGGGATGTCGGCGAGGTCACATCCATGCTGGTCTTGCCGCCGGAAACGGAAGTGGGGCGATTGAGCACCATCTGGATGAGGTCCCAGTCCTGCGGGGAGACGGTTTGTTCGGAGTACACCACGGCCCTTCCGGAAACGGATGCGGCGCTCAGGATGGTAAGCGCCAACTCCATGCCGGTGGCCGTTTTGGAGGGTAGGTTCGTATTGGTAATGTCGCGGTCGGGAACCACGTTGACGTCGAACATTAAACGCCGTTGCGGATCGGGAACCAGCTTGCGATAGGTCTCGGCGAAGTGGCGGTACCGTTCCGGCGAGGTCATCCAGAAGCGCGCTGGATCCTCCACATTCAGCGTGAACGGAAATTCCCGCATCAGAGCGGCGATCCGGCGCGAGTCGATTCCCTGGGCCAACCGCACTGTATCGTATTGTAAGCTGTCGAACATGGTAACGATAACCTCAAGTCCGCGCTGCTTGCACAGAGGACCCAGTTCGGTCAGGACGCGCCGGTGCCAGTCCACCACGATGTCTTCTCGATAGCGTTCAAATTTGGCCATTCCCGCCGGATCCACCTTGTAATAATGACGTGAGTTGGGCTGGAACAACTGAATGGGGTCGAAGCCCGCCTTTTTCTTGAAGTCGGCGCGCACAATATCGTTCATGGGAACAAACTTGTCGGGCCGCAGGTAGTCCTTGAAGTCGGCGTCGAAGTTCAATTCGGAAATGTCGATACCGTCCCAGTCGCTGGCATTGAGAAGCACCTTCGTCCAGTCCATCGCCGCCTGGAAACAATCGGGGTCCTGGAAATTCAACGGTTCACGCCCCCACATTCCTGCCTTGCCGTCGGCGCCGGTGGCGCTCTTCTCCCGCCATTCCGGGTGCTCGTCCCACATCTTAAAAGTCACCATGGGGAACCAGAACCAGGCGTACACGGTAATTCCATTACGGTGGCAGGCGCGAACAAATTCGTCGTAGGGGAAGGCGTACTGGCGGGTGAATTTCCAGGCTGCCACATGAACCGTGCTGATGCCGGCGCGATGCCAAATCGTGGCGAGGCGGTTAAGGTCTGCGCCAGGGCGGGAGTCGGGATCGAAGTAGACCTCAATGTGGCGGCTGCGCAGCGAAGTGGTCGCGCCGAAGGTCGTGCTCAGGTATTCGGGAAAATACGGGTAATGGCTGGTTCCGTCATTGGTGAAATTATCAAGCTGGGCGGCAAGGTAGATGTAATGCCCCGCACCATAAGAGCCCGAAAATGCCACGGGTTGCCCACTCTCGGCGTCATCCATCAACTCACGAATGTTGTCGGGCGGGGTAAAGCGCGGAATTCGCTCCGGCGGAAGCCAGGTTAGTTTAACGTCCGTGTAATCGGGATCAGTCACCGACGAAACGACGTTTTGAAAACCCGTAAACGTAATCCCTATTTTGCTAAGCCACGGCTGGGAACCGTCCGCGACCAGGTTTCCACCGGACCCGAGATAACGCATAACCAAATTTCGCTGGCCTTCGCTGAGCTTCATGCCTGCTGCATGGGGCACGATTAGCAGGGTATCCGGAGTTCCCGGAGTCTCGCGAAACTTGAGCGCATTGACAATTTTGACCTGATAACCGAGGGCTTCGAGCACGCTCTTGTAGCTCTGCTGGTTATGCGCGGCGGAGGAATGGATGTTGTCAAGCCAAAGAATCCAGGCGTTGGGCAAACCGGCAAACTTATCGCGAACCACAGTGGAGGGAGGGGGAACCACGGGGTGCAGGCTATCCCACCAATCGCTGATGCGGCTGAAAAAGGAATTGGGTTTCTCCGGGGCTTGCGGGGGCCGGCTCATAACTTCAGCCGCAGCCCAACCACCGGAGGGAACCTGGACAGGGAGATCAACATCGCCCGAAACCTGGTTGGGGGACGAATCCGTCTTAACAACCTGCCCGCTCGAATCGAAGAGCTGAACGCGCCAATACTCGTTTTTGGGTTTGAGGTTGATGCTCCCGGAAGTGGTGCGGACGGCATACTGACCCTCAAAATCCACCGTTCCGTCGAAAGTTCGAAGCGAGATAAAATGGTAGCCTAAATCACTGACCCCCTGAATCACCTGCTCCAGGAGCTTCTGCTTGAGGAAGGGATGAAAATAGAATGAGGCAATGCCATCACGGACGACGCGCATGGTTCGGGCATATTCCAGCAGCTTGCGGGGATCCGGGTCATCCTCCGGCAAGTATCCGAGCGTCTCGGGAATGATATGTCGCCCGTATTGATCGGTCACCGGATAGGGGACCAACTGCGCCGTGGTATCGTCGGGCGTCACCATGGGGCGGTCATAGAACAGCGAAAACGTTTCGCCCAACGTGCGGTAATCGATTGCCGAGGCGCCATAGTGAGGCACCTCAAACGCCACCGGATAGATGCCGTTGTTGAAGCATTCGGCAAAGCCCATGCGCAATCGCCTTGTGACGAAATCCGCCGAGTCTCCCCCGACAGGACGGTTGCCCAATTCGTCCCAGAACTCATACTCATCGCCGCTCAATCCATGAACCTGGTGGGTCACGCCGTGCATGACCGGTGTTCCACCCTTTTTCGATCATCGCCTGAATCGCCGCCACCGTGGATTTCCTGTCACCCAGGCGGATTTCAAGGGAATGTGCAGGATCGCGGAAGATCGGAATCAGGGCGATTTGAAACGGAACGTGCCGGTCATAAAGCCAATTGGCAATGCTTTTCAAATCGTCGGGGTCGTCATCAACACTGACGTCTTCGATGCGAACCATCGCGCGCTGGTCGGACGGATGATAGATGCCCAGAATGTCGTGGAGTAAGTCGCAGAACGCCAGATAGCGCGTCCCCTCCCCCATATAGGAAAAAACCCGGTCGGCGAAATACCAGAAGTTTCCGCTCCTGACCACGTAGGGGGTTGAGGCTTTATCACGATTGACCGCCGTTGCCTCAACTTCCGCCACGCTCGGGTCCTGGATGGAAACGATATTGATGTCAGAGTCCGGCTTGGGGAGTAAAGTCTGTTTATAGAAGACCGACTGGAAATCCGAGCCTCGCCGGTACTCCTCAAAGCTGAAACCATAATGGCGCTGCGCTTCGGGAGAACTTATAAGCTGGTCAATGTGATCGCCCACCCAGGTGAAGGGGTGATCGGTGGCTCGAATGTCCGCGAGTAGAGCTGCGGGAACATCCGTCTTAACTGCTGATCCGACAAAGAAACCGGCACGGTAATCCGCCAGTTCACCTCGCTTGTACTCCTCGATGGGAATGAGCTTCGCTTGCAAATTGAAGTGGGTCAGCAGATTGGCAAGAAAGAGCGCGTGAACGTAAGACTCGGCCTGGGGATTGGCGGGACTATCGAAGATAACGGCGGCGGTGGAGGAGTCCGATGCGTCGTCAGGCGGCGCCGAACGCAGCACTCCCACCGGCAAGAAAATCGACAACGTGGTGAGAAGGACCAGAACGGCAACCGACGACCTGCGGATAGATATTCTTAAAAACGGCAGACGGCAGAAATGCATAAGCCCAACAGAATACTATATTACCACGCGCAGAGGGATTGCGGGGGACGAGCTGAGCCCCCTCCTTGGAGGCAAGTCTACAGCCATAGCGCGACACCATGCCAGGGGAATATCGAGGCACAGGCCTCCCCTCAACATCGCGGACCACGCTCGTGGAGTTTTTCCGATGGCAGAAACCCAACGAAGGCTGGTAGGCCTGGAGGGATTCGAACCCCCGACCCACGGTTTAGGAAACCGTTGCTCTATCCGTCTGAGCTACAGGCCCATGATGCTCAACTGATGGGTGCTTCTAGAGTAGCATAAGGGGCCTGCTTGCCCGCTGAATTCCGGCAGGGGCGAGAGGTTTATTGAGCGGGGTGACGATCTGGAATCTGTGGGCGCAAACGGATCGGATTTATTCCGACACGGTGAGCGCACGTGGTTCCGCGAAATCGCTGAAAGTTGCGCGGGCGGCAAATGCCACTGGGCAATTTCGAATTCCGGTTCGCAGGCGCACGTTTGAATCAAGCCCGCCAATAACCCATCTGGAATTTCCCGCCAGCTTGTCCAGGCCGCGCGCGGTATTGCGGTCACCATGCAGGAAGATATCCGCGAGGTCCTTATGCTGAAGGTCGGTTCCATAAGTGCCGCCGTACCACGGATCAAAATACTCCACCCAATCGTCACTCGCGCCGATAATGACTCTGGCGTGCAAGGCATTCGTGAACCACTCGCCCGCCACCCAAAGCGGACTGAAGGCGAGATATTCCTTCAAGTTCGCGGTAGAAATTCCGCTCCCGGTGGCGAAGGATGAGAGCCCCAGCGAGTGCGCCGCTCCCTGCATTTCATCCGGCAGCAGACCGCGCTTGCAGGCGGCATTAAAATCCAGTCCGCCGGCGCGCAGCTTGGCTTCCATCGTATCGGGGTCAAGTCCCTTCCAGACGTACATCATGCGGTAACAGGTCAGCCAGCAGAGCGAACTGAGGGGCTGCGCGATGGGCTGCAATCCGCGCAGGTCGGGACGCACCCAGCCGCCGCGATTGGTGTTGGCAGAGGTTTGCTGGCCCAAAGCCAACTTCGCCGCCCCGTCGTTCATGCCTAGAGGGCCGGGCGTGTCCCCCACCAAGGCGAGTACGCCCGGATCGCCGGCGTCATTGCGGCCCAGCGGACCCGGGGTTCGCGGCGGAAGTTGGGATGAAAACGGATTGAAGTTGTCGGGTCCGGGCAAACGCGCCATCAGAAGTCCTCCCCATCTCCCGGGCGGATTGCAATCTCGGGAGCGGTTTTGATCGCTGGATAGGTGCCGTTGCCACTGATCATCCGGGTTGTAGCACGCAGAACGAGGGGGTGTCAATCCGGGCGGTCTGGCGCCGGTGGTGCAATTTGGTTTCTGTGAGGTGGTCTGGGGCCGCCGCATCGCCGGTTCGGGATCGACACGCCGAGCGTCCCCTACTGGGCATTTTCCACTTGACATCACCATCGTGATAGGCTAGAATATGCTGGAGGAGAATGCCATGCATGCCGCTCGCCGACGCTTCCACCCCCCGCTGTTTATTGCTGACATTCTGCCCGTTGGAGGTCAATCTCCCAAAGCTGAGAACTTATTGATAACAAAGGGAAAAGTTTTGCATTTTTCCCTTCCCAAAGCTGAGAACATACTGAAAACAAGCCAGTTAATCGAATTGTAAAATGGCCGCGAGGACGCGACAAAATGTTCTCTCCGGCTATCCGATCGATCAAGGCCGCGGGGCCAGCCCGCCCCGCGAGGCGTGCTTGAGTTTCGTGGCGATCCCAAGAAGGAATCCCCTGATGGTTTAAATGGGTGGGTGGCACGAAACGCTGACGCCGCTCGATGGAGTGGTGCCACTTCGCAACGACACCACGACCGGTCTGGTGGGAGGTTTGACGAAGGGGTCCGGGTTAGGGTAAGATAGGCCTAGGTAGTCTAAGCCGAGGAGCGCCGCGATGGAACGGCAGAGCACCCAAACTCCGCGCCGATGGGATCGTGATTCCGTCACGATGCCCGTGCGACTGGTTTTAAGCTCCGAAAGATTCAAGTCCGACAACTCCGCCACCACCCTCGACATTTCGCTTCGCGGCATGAGAGTCCGAACCAACCTTGATCTGATCCCCGGGGAGTGGATCGGAATCGTCCCCAAAGCCGGATTTCCGCAAGCCATTCCTGCCCGCGTAATTTGGGCTCGCGAAGACGAAGTGAGCCGGTGGATATTCGCGGGCCTCGAATTCATTCAGACGACCGAAACCTAGCCCGATTGCTCCCGCACCCTATTTCTGATCCCAAATGCACGTTGCGTCCACTCGGGTCCATTGAACTCACGCGCGTCGCATCAGACCGCCCAAGATGCGCGACGGACAGAATTACCGCTTATCCGGAATTCCAGATTGGGAGTGTTTTGGAGAGCCGCAGAGAAGATCTGCCCGGAAGCGCGCGCCCCTTCGCGCGGGCGGAGGCAAGGCTACACCCGCGCGACGCTTCATCCGCGATGATGCATCTTATCGATGCTGATGTTCCCCGGACCAAAGGCCATCAGAAACAGGAAGAAAACACAGAAGAGCAGCGGAAGCTCTCCACCCGTGGGGATGGGCCAATAGGTCCCGGTGGGGCAATGCTTGTAATAGACCCATGCCATCTCGGCAAACATGAACAGGGCGACGGCCCGCGTGTAAACCCCCATGGCGAGAAGCACCCCGCCGAGAGTTTCCAGCACTCCCATGACAATGATCGTGTTGTCGTGTTGAGCGGGCTCTCCGCTGAAAAGGCCGAACAGCTTTTGCGCCCCATTAAAGGCGAAAAAGAGGGAAACTCCGATTCGCACCAGGACGTAGAGGAGATCCCATGCGCTTCCCAAGGTCGCTGACGGCTTCTTGCGCGCCGCCTTCTGGGCCGCCGCTTGGGTTTCTTCGAAGGTTCCCAGTTCAGCTTCCATCCATTTGTTCTGCAAATCAGGCTTCATAAACCACCCGTCCTTTCGCAATCAATCCGGATTTCTGCCTGGGGTACCGGCCCTTACCGCTACCATACGCCGGATTTGGGCCGATTGCAATTGCCATGTAGCCTCTTACCCTTGAGCGTCAGGGCCGGCGCGATGCCCTACCCTCCCACCGTCCGCCGGATGGTATCGAGGAGTTGATCGGCGCGGATGGGCTTCGACAGCGTGGCGACGGCTCCAATCTGTTCGGCGGCGCGCAGAAACTCATCACCAAAACTGCCCGACATGGCAATCACTTTTGTGTCGGGCCGCCGATTCAGGACCATGCGGACCACATCCACATCCTGCGGGCTCGACTTCCCCATGTCAACCAGGATCAGATCCACCTTCTTGCCCTCGAGGAGATGGCTGCCATGGTCCATGCTTTCGGCCTCCAGAACCCCGTAGCCCATGGAGCCCAGAACCGTCTGCATGAAGTTGCGGTTCTCGTTGTCTCGATCCACGACCAGAACCAGCCCGGCGGAGGGCGCAGGTCCAAGCACCTCCCGGACCTTCATCGCCAGCGCTTCCGGCGAGAAAGGCTTGGCAAGAAAGCCCGCTCCTCCTTTCGCCGAGCGCGGTTGGAGGGTCCCGCTCTCCACGTAGCCGGACATGAAAATCACGTGCATCTCCGGGCGCGTGGGCTTCAGGCGGTCGGCGAGTTCCTGCCCGGTCATCCCCGGCATATTCACGTCGGTCAGCATCAGATGAATCGGACCCACGTGACGCTCGGAATAGAGCAGCGCTTCCCAGCCATTCGCGGCAACCACCACTTTGTAGCCGTGGCTTTTCAGCACGACCTGAGCCAGGCGCCGAATTTCTTCCTGGTCTTCCACAATCAATATCGTCTCGGTCCCGCGCAGCAGGGTGACCGCGGGCTTCCCCTCCTCGGTTGGGGGAACCGCTTCGGTCGCGCGCGGCAGATAAACATGGAAAGTGGTCCCCTTGCCGGGCTCGCTTTCAACCTTGATGGATCCGCCACTCTGCTTGACGATTCCATAGACCGTCGATAATCCCAAACCTGCAGCCTTGTCTTGAGACTTCGTCGTGTAGAACGGCTCGAACAGATGCGAGAGCGCTTCCGCATCCATCCCCGCGCCGCTGTCGGTGATTCGAAGGTGCACATGAGGCCCAGGGTTCACTCCCGGAAGCTTCGCGGCATAGGCCTGATCGATTTCGACATTTTGTGTTTCGATGACCAAGGTGCCACGGCCATGCATCGCCTCAACGGCGTTTTCCGCGAGGTTGGCAAGGACCTTTTGCGCCTGCTCGGGGTCGGCTTCCACGGGCCCCAGCGCCGGACTCAGAATCGTGGTCAGGTGAACCTCTTCACCGTGCTTGCTGTGCAGCGACTTTTCCACCTCGGCCACGACTTCATTGAGGTTCAGCGACTTGGGCCAGAGAACCTGACCCTGGCTGAAGGCCAGAAGCGGCGTCACCAATCCGGCTGCCTGATCGCCCGCCTTCTTGATCTGGCTCACGCTGTCATGCAAGGCGTTGCTGCGCGGGATCTTTCCCAGGAGCAGCTCGGTATATCCGTTGATCACGGTCAGGAAATTGTTGAGGCCGTGCGCGACGCCGCCCGCAAGTTGGGAGAGGGCCTGGAGCTTGCGTGTTTCGGTCTGCTGGCTTTCGGCAAGCTTCTGCTCGGTAATGTCGATGATCAGGGCAAGCGCGCCGGAATACTGGCCGCCCTCGTCAAAAAGCGGAAGCGTGCTGGCATGGGTCCAAAGATCCTGGCCGTCGCGGGTGTGCAGTTTGAGATCAAACTGAACCGCCACGCCACGTCGGCAGCAGGCGAGGTTCTCTTCCGCCGTCTTGCGCCCGTCTTCATCGAGGAATTCGAACAAGCTTCTGCCCGGCATCTCGTCCTCGCTCGAACCCAGCATCTGGGCGAGGCGCGGGTTGGCGAAGGTGGTGCGGTTCTCGGGGTCGATAATCCAGATGCCCTCCGGAGCGCGCTCAACAATCTGCTGGTATTTCTTCTCGCTAGCCCGCCGCAGGATTTCTGCCTGTTTTTCTTCCGTGACATCGGTGGCGGTGGCGATCCATTCATCGACGGACCCATCGTATTCAATCACCGGGGCGCCGCGAACTGCCAGGACGCGATAGGCGCCATCGTGACGCAGCAGGCGGAGCTCGGATTTGGAGGCGCTGCGGGTTTCGAGCGAAGTCCTGAACACTTCCTCGGCGCGATCGCGGTCTTCCGGATGAAATGCCTGCAACCACCCGCGCCCTCTGGCTTCCGCCGCGCTTTGCCCCGTAAACGCCATCCATGCGGGAGCAACGTCCACAACCTCGCCGGTGTAACTCGTGGTCCACACCAGCGGGGCGATGGCCGCGGAAACCGCGCGGTAGTGCTCCTCGCGTGAACGCAACAGTTCTTCCGCGCGGCCCTTGGCCACAATCTGCTCGTTCAGTTGTTCCTGGCCGGCTTTGAGAGCTTCTTCATAGAGCCTGCGGCCGGTAGCATGCGTTTCCGCATTGGTGCGCAGGGTCTCTTCCAGATGGGTTTTGGCCGCGCTCATGGCCGTCAACTGCTCCTGGATCGAGCGCAGGGATTGTTCGAGCTGTGCCCTGACGTTGGCCTCAGCCCCCACCCGCGCCTCGCTCAGTCGCAGCGATTCCTCAAGCTGCGCGTTGGAGTTGGTCAGGAAATTCCTGCCTTCTTCGCTGAGCCGCAGGGCTTCATCCGAGTTTGCTTTGCCGGCCGCGAGGCTGCCAACACGCTCTTCACTCGCCCGCAGAGATTCCTGCAATTGGGCGATGGTCGAGGTGGAAGCGTTCCTGCTCCCCTCGCTGGCGCGTAAGGACTCCTGCAACTGAGCAACATGAGAATTCGAGGCAGTCAGGTTTTCTTCACTTGCCCGCAGAGATTCCTGCAACTGGGCAACGGTGGCGAATGACGCGTTCCGGCGCTCTTCGCTAATGCGCAGGGATTCCTGAAGTTGCGCCCCGCTCGCATTTGCCGCCGCCAGCCGTTCTTCGCTGAGCCGCAAGGATTCCTGAAATTGGCTGCTGGACGCCAGCGACGAGTTGCGCCCCTCCTCACTCACGCGCAATGATTCCTGCAATTGGGCATTATTTATGCTCAATGCGGCCAGGTTTTCTTCACTCTGCCGTAATGACTCCCGCGTCTGCGCGATGTTGGCATTGAAGGCGGTGAGCCGTTCTTCACTGGCTTGAAGGTTTGCCTGGAGTTGGGTGATGGAATTGGTCAGCGCGTTGCGAACTTCTTCGCTGACCCGGAGCGATTCCGCCAACTGGTCTTTGGCAGCAGTGGTGGCCGCGAGGCGCTCTTCGGCCGCGCGCAGCGATTCCTCCAGCCGCTTGCGCCAGGAGACATCGGTGGCGGCCAGCACCCATTCGCCAAGGGTTTCATCGACTTGCAGCACCGGCGCGGCCTTGAGGGCAAAGTCGCCAAACTCGCCGTCCTGCCGCCGGACGCGAAGCTCAACTTCAAAATGCGTCTTCGCCTGCCGGGCTTGTTGAAAAAGGCCTTCCAGGCGCGGACGGTCGTCGGCATGAACGGCGTGCAACCAACCCACGCCCTTGATCTCTTCCACGCTCTGTCCGGTGAATGCCCGCCAGGAGGGAGAATCCTCACTCACTTCGCCGATGGCATTGGTGTTCCAGGCCAGCGGAGCAATGACCAGCGCCAGAGCGCGGTAACGCCTCTCGGCCGCATCGCCCGCCGCCAGATCGAGGGATATCCGGGGCTTTCCCTGGCTGTCCAAAACCACCAGGCCGGCAGCTTCCCTGCCTCCGACCAATCCCGCCCGAATTTTTTCACTCTGGTCATACAGGAACAATCCCGGGCCGTCCACCGTCATCTTCAAGATTGCACGGGCGGTTCCATTTGCATCCCTCAAGACAAACTCGTCCGCCTCTATACTCCTCTTCGGTTCCGACTGCATCGGATGGGGCTCCTCATTCTCTCGTTCGACAACCGACTCCAGGTGCAACGCGAAAAATACTGTACTTGGTTTGGGACAGCATACACCGTAGTAATGGCACTCACAATGGCCCGATAGTCCAGTTTTGGGCTAGTCGAAAGGGGTATTCGAACGCTATTTATATTGTCAAATAAGTTATATAGCCACCTCCTTGGAATCCGCCGACAAAGGGGCAAAATGGTATGACCCGGTCCGCCCGCTTGTGCCTCGCAGCGGAAGTTAAATCCTCCGGCGCGCCCCCCCGGAGGGAGAGAGCAAGCGCCGCTTGCCAACCTCAAACGCGCTTGACCCTCTCTGGAATCGGATGATATCTTACGGGGGCGAGGCGGCATGAAATCAGAGCATGGGCCGGGGGCGCCATATTGAACCATAACCTGTTGATTGTGGACGACGAGGCGGCAGTCTGCTCACTGCTGAAGGACTGGCTGACGGAAGCGGGGTTCAACTGTCAGACGGCCCTGAGCGGCCAACAGGCCCTGGCGATTCTCGATCAGAACGAAATCGGCGCCATCATCTCCGACCTGAGCATGCCGGGCGTATCCGGAATGGACCTTTTGGCCAGTGTGCGGAAGTTGTATCCCCACACGGCTTTCCTGATGGCCACCGGGGTGGGCGACATTCGCCTGGCCGTCCAGGCCATGAAGCAGGGCGCTGACGACTACATCATCAAGCCATTTCAGCTTGATGCCGTGATCGCCAGCATCAATCGGGCGCTGGAAGTCAGGGGTCTCGAAGTTGAGATCAGGAACTATCGCACCCGCCTGGAAGAGATGGTGGAAGAACGAACCTCCCAGCTCCAGACTGCGCTCGACCACATCGGCCAGATTTACGATGAAACCCTGGAAGCCCTGGGCATGGCGCTCGACCTGAAAGACGGCGCCACCGCCGGGCATGCCCGTCGCGTGACGCGCTATTGCCTGGAGGTCGCCAAGGCGATGGATTGCCCCCAGGAAGAGATGCACCAGTTTCAGCGCGGGGCGTACCTCCACGACGTTGGGAAGATCGCCATTCCCGACGCCATCCTGCTGAAGCCCGCGGCGCTCACACCGGACGAGTTGTCGGTCATGTGGGCTCACCCCTATATTGGTTACGAATTCGTAGGCCGAATCTCCTTCCTGTCGGAAGCGGCGGAAATCGTGTTGACGCACCATGAGCGGTTCGATGGGTCGGGCTATCCGCAAAAACTGCTGGGGGACGATATCCCCCTGGGATCCAGAATCTTTGCCATTGCGGATACGCTGGACGCGATGACCTCCGACCGGCCTTACCGGCGCGCACTTCCATTTTCAGCGGCGCGGGAAGAAATTCTGGATCAGTCGGGGAGGCAGTTCGATCCCCGGGTGGTGAATGCGTTCTTCTCCGTTCCCGGACACGTCTGGGAAAACATCCGCAAGGAAGTCGACGAGTCCCTTCCATCCACGAAAAGCATGAAAGCCCCCAAGCCACCGGCACTGCCCAAGCGCGTCTTGCCCTTGAAGCCCCGTTCCGCGCCGGCACGCCGGGATTCTCCAATTAATTGAGGGGAATCCGAGGCGGGCCGGGAGAATCGAAATGGCTCTGCCGGCATGGGGTCCGGAAGCAAGGTTGAAGAAGAACCCAATGACCAAACCCCTCGGGGACATCGCCGAACCCAACCAAGCCAGCCCCCAGTTGCGCGATGAACGCTTCGCCCATGCGCTGCTCGAGAGCGTTCAGGTGGGCATTGTCGCCTGCGACGAGCATGGAATCCTGACTCTCTTCAATCAAGTGGCACGAAGCTGGCACGGCCTCCCGGCTGAACCTCTGCCCGCGGAAAAATGGGCGGAACATTACGGGTGGTTCCTTCCCGACGGCGCGACTCACCTGGAAATCCGTCAGATTCCCCTCTATCGCGCGCTCCTGGGCGAACGCCTCAGCGACGTCGAAATGATGATCGTCCCCAAACAAGGAACAGCGCGAATGGTGTTGGCCAGCGGCCGGCCCATCCTCGATTCGGAAGGCAACAAGCTCGGCGCCGTCGCGGCCATGATCGATATCACCGAGCGCAAACGCCTGGAACAACAGGTCCGCCATTCGCAAAAGATGGAAGCCGTCGGCCACCTCGCGGGCGGCGTGGCCCATGACTTCAATAATTTCCTCACCATCATCACCGGCTACGGCCAGATGCTCCAGCGCAACATCGAACCGGGCACCACGATGCGCGCCCACGTGGATGAAATCCTGAAGAGCGGGGAGCGGGCCGCGGCGTTGACACGACAACTGCTGGCCTTCAGCCGCCAGCGGGACTTTTCACCGCGGATGCTCGACCTCAACACCGTGGTGGGCAGTACGGAGAACATGGTCCGCCTGCTGGTCGGCGACCACATCGAGCTCAGCGCGGTTTTGGATGGTGGACTCGGAGGCGTGCGCGGCGATCCCGGCCAGATTGAACAGATCATCATGAATCTGGCGGTGAATGCGCGCGACGCGATGCCGGGCGGCGGCAGCCTGACGATTGAAACCTGCAACGTTGAGCTCGACGAAAATTACGCGCGGGGGCACGTCCAGGTGAAACCCGGGCCCTACGTCCTGCTCGCAGTCACCGACACCGGATGCGGAATGGATGCCGCAACCCAAGCGCGCATTTTTGAGCCCTTCTTCACCACCAAGGAACCGGGAAAAGGAACCGGCCTCGGCCTCGCCACCGTCTACGGCATTGTGAAGCAACACGGCGGGAACATCTGGGTGTACAGCGAGGCGGGGCACGGAACGGTCGTGAAGATCTACCTGCCACGCGCGGAAAAAGATGAAGCCCGGGTTGAGCCCAGCCGCGCGGCTGCCCGCGATCTGCGCGGGACGGAAACCATCGTAGTCGTTGAGGATGAAGAGGCGGTGCGCTCGCTGATGGTCCGGATGCTGCGCTCCATGGGTTATTGGGTGCTCGAAGCCAGCCGGGCCGATGAAGCGCAGATGGTCTGCACGAGGCACAAAGGCCCCGTCCATCTGCTCCTGACCGATGTCATCATGCCGCACAAGAATGGACGTGATTTGCTTGATCACCTGCGCCCCATGCGGCCCGACATCAAAGTGCTTTTCATCTCGGGTTACACGGAAGACGCGCTTCGCCGCCGGATGCTTTGGACCGATGCGGCATTTCTGCAAAAGCCCTTCACCGAAGACGCCCTGGCCCGCAAAGTACGCGATGTACTGGACGAAGGTAAGGAACCCAAACGCCAAGCCTCCACTTTCTAAGCGACCGTTCTCCCCACTTCAACAATATCCCTGTGCAGCCTCCACAGCCTGAGCCTTTCGTCAGCGCTTCAATATTTGTAATGGAGTGTGGATTGCCTCCATGACGAGGCCAGGGGAAAGTCTTATATTCTGATCTTCGAGGACTTGGTTTCGTTTTGAGCCCGCAGGAAGGAGTCCACCAGTTGCGGATCAAATTGCGTCCCGCAGCAGCGATGGAGCTCGACGATGGCGTCGTTGAAGGAACGCGCGCGCCGATAGGAACGATCGGAAACCATGGTGTCGAAGGAGTCGGCCAGGGCAAGAATTCTGGCGCCCAGGGGAATGCCTTCGCCCTTCAGCCCGTCCGGGTAACCGGCGCCGTCGTAACTCTCATGGTGATGGCGCACCATGCGCGAAATCCGCTTGATATTGCCCAGGCTCATCGGTTCCAGGATTTTTTCACCCATCACGCTGTGGGTCTTTACCAGCTCGTACTCCTCCGGGGTGAGGCGTCCGGGCTTGGCCAGAACCTCCATCGGAATCGCCACCTTGCCGATGTCATGCAGAACCCCGGCCAAGCGCACCTCTTCGACGTCTTCACTCGACATGCCCAACTGGCGGGCAATCATCACCGCCCAGCGGGAAACCGCCTGTCCGTGGTCGCGCGTGAATTGATCCGCGAAGTCGATGTTACGCGCCAGCGCGGTAACCGTTTCCAGCAGGTGCACCTCGCCCAATTCCTTGTGGGAGGCCTGCTCGATGCGCAGGAGAAACTCATTAAAGGCTTCGGACCCCGTGCTGAACATCTGGCGCGCCGCGGCTCCAATGTTGGTATCGATGACGCCCGGCTCCAAGCCGGCGCTGGTGGCTGCCGGTGAGGGGCCGACGCGCACGGAATTGCCACTTTGATATTTGGCGAGGTACATCCCCGCATCCGCCATGCGCAGAACTTCCTCCTTGGTGGGCCCATGCTCGGGAAACGTTCCGATACCGATGCTCGCCGTGATTCCGTGCTGCTTCAGCAAGGGATCGTTTTCGATGTTGGAGCGCATGCGTTCGGCAAAAGCCTCCGCCTGGGCGGTCGTGGCTTCGGGCATCAAAATGGCGAACTCGTCGCCACCATAACGCGCCACGACGTTGGATTGCCGCACGCTGTCGCTCAAGACGTTGGCGACGGCGCGCAGCACGCGATCGCCCTGCATGTGGCCGTAGCGGTCGTTCACTTCCTTGAACTGATCGAGGTCCAGCATGATGACGGAAAATTCCTGCCCCGACCGCGTTGAACGGCGCCACTCGCGCTCCACGGATTCCATAAAGTAACGGTGGGTTTTGAGCCCGGTGAGACCGTCGGTAATCGCCTGCTCAAAGGCAGCCTGGTAGGTTCGCGCCGTGTGCAACGCCAGGGCAATTTGATTCGCCAGCGCCTGGACCATCACCACATCTTCGGGAGCGAAGGCGTTCCGCAGCTTGCTCTCCAAGCTGAAGACGCCAAGAATTTCCTCGTGGACCTTCAATGGCACGCTCACTCCCGAGCGCACACCTGCGCGCATCGGCGCGTATTGAAAGTCCGCCGAAGTGAAATCGGCCACCATGGGTTTGCCGCTTTGCACCGCGGCGCCGGCCAGAGTGTCAGCCAGGGGAACGTGCCGGCCAATAAAATCGCTTCCATAGCCGGCTTCCGCCTCAACCACCAGTTCCTTGGTTTCCTTGTCGACAACTTCAATGTGCGCCCAGTCGTAGCCGAAGGCGGATTGTGCCTGCAGACAGATTTCCGGCAACAGCTCCTTGGGATTGAGAACCGCGGAGGCCCGCTGGCCAATCTCATTCAAGGCGGAGAGGCGACGCGTCCGGTCCCTCTCGCGCATCAGCGTCCGCGAGTTCTCAAACGCCACCGTGGCTTCCTTGGCCACGACTTGAAAGAGTTCGAGCTGCCGGGGATTGATGGGGGAATGATAATCCACCATGGCGAGCACCCCCATGGTGCCGTCGGAGAGCGAAAGATGAATTCCGCACCAACTGCGAATTCGCGGGCTCGCGCCGGCGCTCACCAGGCTGCGCGAGGCGCCGCGCCACTCCTCCGATACCACCAGCGGGGCGCGCGTGCGCATCACTTGTTCTTCCAGTGCTGTCGTGGGCGCACCCAGTGACGATTCCACATCGCGGGCGCTCTCGAATGGAACCACCATCTCCAGCGGACCATCGGGCGCACTCTGCAAGGAGAGGGCAAAATCCGTATTTCCCAGGAGGTCCTTCATC
Source organism: uncultured Acidobacteriota bacterium (assembly GCA_963733285.1). Lineage (GTDB taxonomy): Bacteria > Acidobacteriota > Terriglobia > UBA7540 > UBA7540 > Bog-366. Next base: position 12,009 of record CAVTDA010000017.1, on the reverse strand, counting down.
TCCCGGCGGAGCACGGCGATTTGGGTGGTGAAATCGATGGTCTCGCGCAGGGCCAGCCCGACGCGGTTGAGCACTCGTGATTCCTCATTGTGCCGCTCTGCTGTCCGCTTAACCGTCCAGTTCTCCAGCGACACATTCAATTGATTGGCGACGACCAGGGCCGTCCGCAACTCGCAGGATTTCAGAAAGTTTGCCTTGCGGCTTCCCGCCAGCAGCGCCCCGTTCCATCTCCCGTGGGTACCGAGTCCGATCAACACCACGGTGCGAAATCCCTCGGCCTTCATGATGCCGATAAAGCCGTTCGACAGCGGATCGCGTTGCCAGGCTGATACCACCTCCGGCTTCTGCAAATCGGAGAAGATCATAAGTGATCCCCATCGCTCCGCCGACGTGGCGAAATAGGAGCGAAGGGGTTCCGACATGAGCAATTCCGCCGTGCGGGCGGAGAGCCCCTGCACAACCTTGTGGCTCACTTCCTTGCCATGATCCCCTTGCAGAACAACGCAGCCTTCGGTGCTGCCAAAAATGCGCAATGCGGAGCGCAACGCGTGCTCCCCAAATTGCTTGATGTCCCTGGTGTCCTCCAGATCCTTGCGCAGGTTGGAAAACCACTCCAGCCGGGAAGCCCTGTGCAGTTTGGCGCGGTATTTCCGGATTCGGCCCAGAGGGATGAGCGTGACCAGAAGCAGGGCGGCGCAGACCAACGCCACCATGTTCCAGGGAAGGATGTAGAAAAAGTTTTCCATCGTCTTTACGGCCGGCAGAGCCGGTCCTCAACCATCGCGCATTTCACCAGCGCAGGGAAATCCCGATCAACCTTCTTCCAACCCTCTGCGACGTGGAGAAGATTCCCGATGCCCACGCTGCAATTTGGCCAATCCCCAAGGCGAAAGCTCGCACATCCTAAAAAGGTCAAACGCCATCATGGCCGGCAGACCAGCATTACGATGATTTACCGTAACACCAGCCATCAGCTCATTTGTCGCCAGCGCTATCGAGCATCCCGGCCAGGGCCAAGCTCGACCATGATGAATTGTGAGTGAGCTCTGCGCTCTCGCAGACTGTAATCGCCACTAGGCAGCATTGGCCGAACTGCCATGAATTGGCGACCGGAAACCAAACTAAAGTCTTACCGCCGGAATCGTTGGCGCGGGTCTCTCAAAATCAGCTTGGTCCCCGAAACCAACCAAGTTTTGCGCATTCGACCAACCGTACCGGCTTCGCTCCTTTTCGTCGCTGGCGGCAACCGATCGGCAGATGGTTTTAAGCTCGCGCTGGTCTTAACCGGCGTTGCTTCAAGCTTGCTGGGTCAGCCCACCCGTTCTTACCTGCGGCGACTGCCCCTGCGAGATTGTTGCCATCCACCCCCAAGGCCTTTGGCCTCTACGCCACCTCGCGATGGGGAATACACTTCCCCTCCTCAAGAGCCAATCTAAGGATTTCCTAGTACTTAAGCAATAGTACTTGCGTACTGGATTTGGCGAGGGCAACACACCTCCCTAAACCCTTTGCCTGCAAGGATAAAGCGCCTCGTGTGGAAGAACCCAATAACTCTCTACGACCGGTTCCCCATACTGATGACGATGATGGCGAAAAAAAGAATGGCAATGCCGGAGAGGCAATAGGTGAGCGCAGTGCGGCTCGCGCCCTTCCACTCCCCACCCAGAAAACCCCAGAGGTTTCCGGCGATTATTGCGGTTGAAATGAAAACGGGCCAGCCGACGATTCCTCCCAGCATGCCCAGGACGTCGGCGCCCACTCCGTAAATCATGATGCCGCTGAACCAGAGGACTCCCATGAGTGCGGCGCCCAGGGTATAGCCAATCCGGCTGCCGCCCTCTTTGTAAACACTCCAGGTACGATTCTTGTTGAGAAGAAAAAGGCAGTAGGCCGCATTGGGCAGACATCCGCAGCTCACACCGAGCGCCCAAATTGCATTGCCCGACATGGCCGAGGACGCTCCGGCATGAAGCGTAAGCTGGCGCATCTCTTCACCAAAGACAAAGGCGAAGTTCAGCATGGCGGAGAAAATTCCGGAGAGGAAGCAGATGACAAGCCCCACGGCAAAATTGGAATGCGTGGAGGCGGCCGCCCGATCGCGTTCACGCCGTTTCCCCGCCATCGCCAGCAGAACCAAGCCCAGGCTCATCACCACGGTCCCCGCCATCAGGGCGATGCCGGGCCGCTGCCAAAGTTGGTCGCGATGGAGAATTGCGAGTGGAATGAGCGCCCCAAAGGAAGAAGTGATTCCGAGAATCAGGGCGAAGCCAAGCGCCAGACCCACGCGCTCCATACCCATGCCAAATAGAAGGCCGCCGATTCCCCAGGCAAATCCAAAGAGAGCGACCTTCACCATCACACTTGGGGAGGAGTTCTGGAATACGCCGGGAAGCGATGGGACCGTGGCGAAGGCGACCAACCAGGGCAGGATCAGCAGGCCTGAGAGCGAGTAGATCAGCCAGCTATTCTCCCAGCGCCACGCCGGAAGCTTCTTCAAGGGAGCACCGAAGCTGCCGTTGATCATGCCTCCCGCAAAAACCAGCAGAAGACCCAGCCCGAGTTGATGACCCATTCTTCCCCCAGAGGATTTCTCTGCACGCGTGAAGGCTCACCTCTTACGCCTCGCGGGGCGCAACCAAACTCGCCAAGCGCCAACTGAAGTCGCGTGCCTTCCGGCATTCGCAGCCAACGGCTGAGCAAACCTGGCGGGGCCGGCCAGCGGCGTTTGCGATGTTCGAGGTGGACCTACTTGTCGAAGGACATGATGGCATCCTTAACGGTGTCGTACACGTCGAATACGGTCACGAGTTTTGTGATGTTTAGGGTTTCGCTGAAGCGCGTGGTGAGGTTGGCCAGTTTCAGATTTGCGCCTTGATTTTGAGCGGAGGTATATCCGGCGACCAGGGTGCCGAGGCCGGCGCTATCGATATAGCTCACCTCGGCGAGATTCAATACCAGACGCGTTTTGCCTGCTTTAAGAAGGTCTTTCAGTTTGGCGCGCAGCTCACCACTTCCTTCACCCAGGGTAATGCGGCCGGACAATTCCAGAACCGTAACTCCACCGACTTCCCTCTCGCTGATCGTCAAAGACATGCGTTCCTCCTCTCATGTTATTGCCCGCCGGAACATTCGACTTCCCGGGTGCCATGGGACGGCGTCGGAACATTCCCCGAAGCTATCTTTGCTGTCTAATCAAGTGCTCCCGGCGCCCCCGCCGATGCACGCACCGCCCTCAGGTGGACACCCATTCCCAAGAGAAGGCGCATTCTACAAGGCTCTGGCAAGAATGTAAATGAAAGGTTGAAGGAGCTCAGGTTTGGGGATGAAAATAGCTGGAAAAGATGGCGGTTAGAGCGCCCCGGCGGCGCCTTTCAGGTGAGGGTCAGATGGTCGTTATCCACCTGCAAGCTTAGCGTGGGGACAAACCCACCCACGGAGGGCATCTTCGTCGTGTTGGTGACGTCCAGGGACCCATCTTTGGATTCCACATGAACCGATATTGCTGTCACACCTGCCGGCACCGTGAGAGTGTGGCTGAATGAGCCCTCGTAGTTCCCCTTGAGCCGGAGGAATCCGGACTTCTTTTTCTTGCCCTTTTCATTTTCCTGATAAAGAGTCTTTCCGCCTCCCACAAAAGTGAACTTTGCCTCCTTCATGGTGAAATTGCAGACCACATTGATGATTCGCGGAGCGCTGGCGAGCTTGGCGGCTTCCGCCTTGGCAATGTCGGCGGGGCTGGGAGCAGCCGGCTCCGGCTTGGGCTGCGGCGTCACGACTTGGGGCTGCGGTTGGGGTTGGGGGGACGCAGGCACGGGATGTGCGACGGCTGGCTGCTTGGTCTTGCGAAGCGGGAGCTTCTTTGCCGCTCCAGGTGCGGGCTTGGCCGCAGTCACCGGCGGCTGCGCAGGGGTCTCAGGAGCTGGAGGCAGAGCTTCGGGTGGCGCTTGCACAGACGGCGGAACTACTGGCGGCGTCTTGACGACCTCTTCCACCGGCGAAGTTACAGCAGGTTTGTGAAACTTCCAGTAGCCCACTCCTCCCGCGACCGCGAGGAGTACGACCGCAGCGGCTGCCACAACAATCGGAATCAGCTTCGATTTGGACGGCGCGGCAGCCTCGGCCGGCGTGTCTCCGGGACATCGTCTGCTCGGTGTCCGCAGCCGGCGACGGCGCGGGCGCTTCGTACCGGGTGGGGGCAACAGGTCGTGGTGGTGCCGGCCTGGGTTTCGGCGGCTCGACAGCCACGGGTTTTGGGATCGACGGAGCGACCGGGGGCGGAGCAGCCCTAACCACAGGTGGCGGTGGCGATGCTGAAGGCGGCGTAGGGTGCAAGGGAGATGCGGCGGCCAATCCGGCGCCGGCATCGGTAAGGTCGTTCCACCGAATTCCGGCCCAACCTGAGGCGGAGGCAGCGGTGTAGTCGGTTGCTGAGGCGAAACGGCATTGAGGTCCGGCACGCGCATGGGCAGCGTGCGTCCTAATAACGGAGTTCCGGGCGGCGCCGGCGGGACTTTCGTCCCGTGCTGCGGATCCGCGGGTGAATTCGGCGTCGAGGAAACCGAGGCAAGGTCTGGCACCCGCATGACGAGCGTCGTGCCCCCGAGCGGAGCGGGTGGCGTCGGCAGTTTGACCGCAGGCCGCGCGGGCGGAGCTGGAGGCGGTGTGGTCTGCGCGGGTTGAGCTGGCCGCGGCAATGGCCCCGGCGGCGCGGGTGCAGCCGGAGGAGGTGGCGCCGGAGGTCTGGGCGCGGGCGGCTCCATGTGCAAGGGCGTCGGAGGCGGCGGCATTCGTGGAGGCTGAGGTTTTGCTCCGGGATGCTGGGGAATGGGAGGAAGCGACGCGGACGTCTGGTCCTCTGGCTCAGCAACTGGCTGAACCTCAGGGGGGGTAACCGCAGTGGGCGCCATCGATTGCGAGCGGGGTGAATGCCCGTTCTGAATATCGTCCAGATCGTTCAGAAGGTCGCGAATGGAGAAATACCGCTCATTGCGATCCTTGGCCAGGCATTTTCTCACCACATAATCATGCGCGGGGCTCAGCTTGGTGTTCACGGTGCTGGGCAAAGCCGGATCTTCATAGACGATCTTGAACATCACCGCGGCGGTATTGCCGGTAAACGGCTTCTGGCCCGTCAGCATCGTAAAGATCATGATGCCGAGCGAGAACACGTCGGTCCGCGCATCGATGTCTCCGCCCCGCACCTGTTCCGGCGACATGTACGACGGCGTCCCCATGATCCCGATGGTTCGCGCCACGCCTTCGCGCGCCAGAACCTTGGCAATGCCAAAATCCGTAATCTTGGCGCGTCCGTCTTCGGTCACCAGAATGTTGGCGGGTTTCAGGTCGCGGTGAATGACCTTGTTGCGGTGGGCATAATCGAGCGCTTCCGCCACCTGCCGGATGAGATAGAGTGATTGCTCGACGCTGGGAGGTTTCCCAGACTCCAGCATTTTTTCCAGGGTGACGCCGGGGACGAGCTCCATCACGATGCAACTGGATTGAGTGACGGGATCGTCGAACGCGTCGTAGACCGTGACGATGGAAGGATGGGCGAGGCGTCCAGCGGCCCGCACTTCGCGCATGAACATTTCCTGCGGGCTGTTAGTGCCTTCTTCCTGGGTCTGGCTGAGGGAAAGAACCTTTAGTGCGACATCGCGGTCAATGGTGGGGTCCGAGGCCCGGTACACCACACCCATGGCGCCCCGGCCCAGCTCAGAAACAATGACGTATCGGCCCACCTTCTTCATAGTTTTAGTTCTAAGGTTGGATTGCGGCTCAGGCACATCGCTCAGAAAGAGCGATTATTCCTGAGCTCGATCAGCCCACGAAGTCCACTCAATGTGATGATCCAGCTACGTCAACATATCATAATTCAAGTCGGGCGTGTAGCCGGGGGGTGAGAGTTGCCAGGACATTCGTCCTAGCACCTCAGACCCAATGCCTGCGGCTTATTTCGAACCCAGCGCCTTTTTGAGCTCTTCCACTTCCCTTTCGAGCTTTTTTTCCCTGCCGCCAAGGATCAACGCGTAGAGGGAAAAAATCCCCCAGACGAATCCATACGCGACGACGAGATAGCCGTTCATGCTATACCTCCTGGGATGACCCCACCAATCGCCGAAGCCGGGCAACTTCGCGCCGCAGTGCGGCAAGCCGCAGGTATTGTCTCAGCAGATATGCAAACAGACAAAGGAACGCGCCCCAAGTGACCAGCAGCGCCACCCACATGCGCGGATCGAGTCCTGAACCTTCCCCGCCGGCGATGACGGGTTGTGGATGCTGCGTGCGCCACCAGCGGATTGCCATGTAATCAATTGGGACATCGACAAATCCAATAATCCCCACGACCGCGGCCAGCACGGCCGACCGCCCGGGGTTAATGAGGTAACTCCGCAACATCAGGTAAGCCACGAAAGAGGAGCCATAAGACAAAGGTCAGTGTCAACCGCGCGTCCCAGGTCCACCAAATTCCCCAAACCGGTTTTGCCCAGAGCGGACCCGTCACGATCACGCAGGTGCAGAAAATGAAACCCACTTCCGCCGCGCCGTGGGCGAAATCATCGGCCCCATCATGCCGCTTCCACAGGTAGGCAACACTGCCGAGAAAGATCATAAAATAAGCGAGCATGGCGGTCCAGGCAGAGGAGACGTGGACGTAGAAGATGCGCTGCACCTCGCCCATCGTTGCTTCCTGCGGGGCATAAATGAAAATCAGATAGAGCGACAGAAGCAGCAACGCAAAAGTGACGATCAGGTGCAGCCTGGGAGGGAAGAGATTATTCATAGTTTGTCCCTGGTCCTTCGGCACTTGTCCCTGGTCCTTGGTCATTAGTCCCTGGCCTATCGCACCTTCCAACTGAATAAGTCGACTCCCATCGCAAAGGACAAATGACAAGTGACCAAGGACTATTCTTCTAAGACATACTCGAACAGCAAATAAGACAAGACCACAAAAATGATGCTGACCCCGGCGGCGAGCTTGATCCATCCGGAATAGTCGCTTACCGGATCGCCCTTCAGCGCGCCCGTGGTTCCCTCGACCCCGGCAATGAAAAGCGGAATCGCCACGGGGAATTGCAGCACCGGCAGCATGACCTCACGCATGCGGGTGTTGGATGCGACGGCGCCAAACGTGGTCCCCAGCGCCACGTAGCCCAGGGTGCAGAAAAAAGTGATCAGCGCGAACCAGCCCAACCGCGGGATGAAGGAGAAGTTATACCAGAGGCTCGCGGCAAAAACCACGACCACCTCGGCAATTCCCATGAAGAAGAGGTTGGCCAGCATCTTGCCCAGGTAAATCGCCCCCGCATCCACCGGCGCCAGGCGCATGCCTTCCATCCCGCCATTCTCGCGCTCGGCGGCAAACGCGCGGTTGAATCCCAGCACGCCGGCGAAAGCGAATGCGATCCACAATAGCCCGGGCAGCAGCCGGAGTGATTCCTCGCGCGCGGGCTCGAAAGCAAAATTGAAGAGGAAAACGACCAGCAGCCCAAAAATGCACATCGAGGCGAGCGTTTCGCGGTGCCGCCACTCGACGCGCAGATCCTTCACAAAAATGGCGGAGATAACTTGCAGTGTGCGCATGAATTTCTTGAGACGTCAGCGGCCTGAACCTGGGACTTCCAACAACCTGTCCTGCCCACCCAACAAACCGTAATGCATCCTCGCAAGAATCAACTCAGTGTTTCGAGCGAAATCGTCTTCGCTTGACCCGAAGCCAGCGTCAACTCGGAGCGAGTGTTGGTCTCAGTGCCAATCGAGACGCGGGCCTCGTACGGCGTTTCGTTCGTGACCGTGAGCCGCTTCGCGTCAAAGTCGGCTTCGGCCTTCAGTTGATCGAAGACGGCCAGATTGCGTCGCGCGCGGTCGACGAAAATCGAGGGCAGCGCGCCGTAGCTCAAGAGCAATCCCGTGGCACCCCAACTCGCATTGACCTGCCAGATGTGGCCGCGCGTGCCCAGTTCGTCGGTCATGTTGTATTGCTCGCTCATCATGCCGACTTTCATCTCGGCAAACTGGCCCGGCTTGTAGCAGAGGTATTGCGGCAGGCCGCTCACGACATTTTCCAAAATGCGCAGGTAGGCCGCCTCGCCCGTGTAGCGATTGAGGCGCAAGAACATGTCCCCAGAGGACGTCGCCATGGTCGGCCCGATGTGATGGTTGCGCGAATTGGCCAGCACGCCGCCCACGGTCTGGAGCTTGATCCGGTCGCAATCGGTTCCCGGAGGAAAAGGCGCATTGTAGGCGACGACCCAGCTCGAAAGGATATCTGCCGCCATCCGTGCGTACTTCAGGTATTTCGGATTCTGGTCCGCCTCGTAGAGTGTAACAAAGCTCTCCAAAATCGCCGTGGCCGATTCCGAATCCGACGTGATGCCGATATCGAGCGGCCCGCCGCAGAGCCAACCGGTCTCGACGTAGCGATGGAAGTAGGCGTCCGCAGCCTCTTTGGCGGCTGCGAGGTATTCGCGCCCATTGGGCAGATTCGCTCCCAGCGCCAGTCCGCCGATGCAGAGCGCGCCCGCTGCGCTTCCCGTCTCTTCGATCTTCAGCGTCTCGCGATTCACGAAGTGGCCGAAGTCGTGATTATCGCGCCACAGCTTGGCGAAGGCGTCCAGATTGCTCACCACGGCTTGAACCCAAGTGGGATGCTCGCGGCCGCGAGTCTTTTCGAGTGCTATGGCCTTCTGGAAGAAAAATGCGGCGTCGCCCGGCATGCGCATGTGCTGATGCATGGCAATCCTGCTGTTGCCAGTGTCCCACTTCCCTCTTCCGTAGTTGGACCAGAAAAGCCCGGAGGGAGAAATGCCGCCCGCGGACATTAAATCCAGCATGGCCGTGACGCGCTTTTGGCTCAGCTCGTTGCCCACCTGCAAGAGTGCATAGCCGGTGATCGAGCCGCCGCACCACCCGGTAATCAGGTCCCAATCGACGGGCAGACTTTCGCAACCCTTCTTAACCGGATCGTAATCGGGAGGCGAGGCGTTGATGTAAAAATTCTCCTGGCACCAGTTCACGTCGTTAAAGTTCTTCTCGATGATATCCGCCGCTTGCGACATGGGAAGGCGCGGGGTGCGCACAAACGGAGCCGGCTCGCGAATCTCGCGGAAGGCAACGTAGAAGTCCGCGAGCGAGTCAAAATGGGTCGGCAGGTAAAAGACTGCGACGTTGATGCTTTGACCGGCGGAAACATTTGCACCCTCGGGCGTGCAATCGTCGTAATGATGCCCGTGAAAGTGCTTTTCGCGATAAAGTGGCGCGGTCACCGTCAATTGGTGGTGTCCCGGGCGGATGGCGTAGCTGAAACCGGAAGGGCCCAGCACGCTTCCAACTTCCGTCTTGGTGATGAGCGTCGTCCCGGTCGCCTTCTCGTAGAGTAGCGTGGCCGTGGTGGAAAGGCTCAGCACCGGAGTATCCAACTGAAATTGATTGGCGGGAATGAGCCGGGGAACTTCTCCGTCGGGGCGCGCCAGCCGGTTGCCGTCGTAGAGAATGCCGGGCATCAGCACGTAGGTATCGTCCGGCGAGGGCGCGAGGTCTGGAACAATGCTGTGCTCAAAGAACACGTTGCGCGCCTCACCTTCGAGCAGCTTGTAGCTATAGTCGCAGCGAAAGCCCGCGGCCTTCCATTTCGCCACCTCGAGCCTGACCAGCCAACGATTATTTCGCGCGTCGATGAACTCCGTCGAGGTCACCAGTCCATGCCCCAGCGGGAGCGCGGTGGTAAACTCCACATCCCGTTCCGTGCCATTGCCCCGGCGGTCATAGAGGATTCGCACCGGATTCTGAACCGACGCCACCCGGTGCGCAGCTCCATCACGCAACGTGGAGAGTTCAAAACCGAGCCCCTTCGGTCCCATTACAAAACGGAATGAGCCCGCGCCATTGGCGAACTGTGGCGCGGAGCGTGCCGATTCCATCGCTGTAGTTGGCAGCGGAAGGGCTTCGAGCAATGATGGCGAGACGCTCGCGGCTGCAAGCTTGCCTAATTGTGAAATGAATGAACGGCGTTTCATTTTCCCCTCCTCCCGCCCGAAGCGATAACGCGCGGGCGCGAAGGTTAAACTTTCTGGTTCCTGCTTGCCGCAATCCGAAGCGCTGCCAGCGGCGCAGAATCAAACGGCCCGTCGTAGCGAATCTTCCCGCTCTCAACCGCCACCAGCCGCCGCGCGATGGCCCGGCCTTGCTCGAAATCGTGGGTGGAAAAGATCAGCGCTTTCCCCAGATTTCGCAATTTCTGCATGAGGTCTTGCAGCGAGGCCGTAGACGCAGCGTCAAGCCCCGTAAAAGGTTCGTCCAGCAGCAGGAATTTCGGGTCGTGCAGAAACGCGCGAGCAAGCGAAACCCGCTGTTGATAACCCCGCGAGAGGTCACGCACCGGCGTCCGCGCCCGCTCCCGGAGATGGAAGAGTTCGAGAACCACCGCCAATCGTTCCTTGAAATTTTTCAGCCCGAAGAGCTTGCCCGCAAACTCCAGGTTTTCCTGAGCAGTCAGCTCGCCATAAAGAAAAGTTGTATGGGAGACGAATCCGATGTCGGACTTGGCAGGGGCGGGATTCTTTAACAGGTCGGCGCCGTCGTATAAAACCGTGCCTTCGCTCGGCCGGGCGAGCGTGGAGAGCACGCGCAGCAGGGTCGTTTTACCCGCGCCGTTGGGGCCATAGAGCAAAATGGAATCCCCCGGCACGACGCGCAGACACACTCGATCCAGCGCCTGAAAGCTGCCGAAATGTTTGGATACATCGCGCAGTTCGAGCGCGGGTTTATCGCGGGGCGTGTCGGGTGGCATAGGATTCGAGCAGCGCCGGTGGAGCCTTTTTCAGTTTCGTCACCAGGCGCGCTTTCAATTCCAGGCGCTCTTTCCAGTAGGGCTTTTCGCCAATCTTGTTGTTGGCAAAAAGCTCGTCCAAATCGGCAAGCGAGTTGAAAAGATTCTCGATATCGGTTTCCAGCGCCTTTTGGATTTCGCTCGCGCTCTGCTGGGCTTTCCACTTCGGCCATTCCTTTGCCACGCGGACGCCGAGCCCCCAGAGTAGTACCAGCAGGAGGCAGGCCAGCGCAAGCCCGCCCATTCGCGTCATGGAATTCGGGATGACCTTCACATCTCCGTCTGACGGGGCCGGCGCGGAAGCACCCGATGGCGGCATGGGTCCGGCTGCCTGGGCCTCTCCCGCCTCACCACTGAGCGACGCATTGAGCTGCGTGCCGGCGGCAACTTCTTGTGCTGTGAATTTCTGGTTTCCGGTTTCGGAATCAGTCCCCGCCGGCTGGAAGAGCTGCGAAGCCACGGTCAAGCTGGGTGGAGAGACCTGCAAATCGAGCGCGTCGATGGGGTAGCGGAAGGAATCGACCAGGTCAAATTTGTTGCCGGCATAGTCCGCGTCGTAGGCGACCATCACGACGGTGACGCCGGGCTTAAAGGGGTATTGGAGGTTGTAATTCCCCTCGCCTTTGCCGGGATTGACCGGTTGGGGCAGGGGCATTTCCATCAGGCCGGTCACCGCGGCGGTGGGCGCAGTGTTGCTCTTGCCGAGGTGAAACAGAAATGTCCCCTCGCTGTTGGTGTAGCTGCGCGGAGGATTCGAACTGTTGCGCACCGCAAACATCTCCTGCACGTGAACCGTGCTGCCCTCGGCGCGCAGGATGATGCGTGACGACTGAATGCGGATGGACGGCGCCGAGTGCGTGGCCTCGTAAACGGTGACATCCACGCGCGCCTGGCCGCGGTCGTCGAATTTGACCGGGGTATTGTAATCAACCCCCTGATAGTTGGCCTGGAGAAGGTAGAAGGAGTCGGTGGAGAGATCACTGGCGGAATATTCGAATTTGCCCGCCGCGTCGGTGACGAATGTCCCCACCGGCTGCATTCCGCCGCGCGGCATCAGGAGCACGAGCGCTTGATTGGCCACCGGGCGCTCCGTTGTGCCATTGGTGACCTGGCCGGAGATCTTCCCGCCGGTAGCCAGCGCCGAGGGTCCGGACGCGGCTAGGCAAAGGAATGCCGGCGATTCG
>CAVTDA010000016.1:0-10134 GCA_963733285.1 uncultured Acidobacteriota bacterium | reverse complement strand
GTTATCCTGCCGCACTTCGTTCAGTTCCTGTCTCAGTCATCAGCGGGGCGACTGGGACCGGCCCGTTGACCATCGGAATTCCCGCCTCCAGCGCGAATGGCAATAACGTCGGATTGGTTCCCGGCACTGGATCGGCAGGCAGCTACGTTACAAAGAATCCGGCCTTCAACGCCAACGGCACGGTGCTTTTAACCGCATCCAACACCTACATCGGCAACACCATCATTAGCAGCGGCACGCTGCAATTGGGCGCGACCGGTTCCATCAACAACTCCTCGAACATCATCGTGGGCGCCGGAGCGACTTACGATGTGTCGTTAGTAAGTGGTTATACGCTGGCCGCTGGCGTCAACCTGATGGGCAGCGGACGGTGACCGGCTTGGTCAGCGCCGTTTCCGGTTCGGGCATCTATGGCGGCACGGACGGAACGTATGGAACGAACACCTTCGTCACGGTCAATGCCACCTTCAATGGCACGATGTCCGCCACGCTGACCGTCAATCCAACGCCGGCCTTTATGCCGGTGCGAATCAATTCCGGCGGCCGAAGTACACCGACTCCCTTGGACAGGCGTGGTCGGCGGATACGTCTTATAGCGGCGGCAGCGCCTATTCGACGACGCACACGATTACGAACACGGCCGACCCAACGCTCTACAAAACCTCCCGCTATGGATCGTCATTCGCGTATACGATTACGGCGCCGTCAGGAAACTATCTGGTCACGCTAAAATTCGCCGAACCTGTCTGGTCAGCCAAGGGCAAGCGCGTGTTTAATGTGGCAATCAACGGAACGCCCGTTCTGGCAAACTTCGACATCTTTGCCGCGTCCGGCGCGGAATACAAAGCTGTGGACGAAGCCTTTGCGGTAAAAAGCACGGGCAAGATTACCATCACCTTTACCTCAGCGTCGGCAGGAAACCCGCTGGTGAACGCGATTCAGGTTGTGGCTTCGCAGTAGTGGAGCCCCAACCTCGGGGGGATGGCAAGGCCAGGCGTTTCAGGGTAGGATGAATCGCCAATGCAAAAAGTGATGGCCATTCCCCGGGACGAGATTGCAAAGCATTTTGCGCTGAATACGCGGCAGGATGTGAAGGTGATCGCGCCGGAGTTGCTTTCCGGTGATTTGATGGCGAAATTGACCGCGCTTGGCCGCACCCTGAAGCCGGAGCAGCCGCTCGATGGAATCGAGTGGAAACATTCGCCCCCGGAAGTCCCCAACGCGCTTATCGAATCGAATGCGTTTGCGTCTGACCTCGCCGTGGAAACAGATGGACCCTTTGCGCTCTGCTTTGCCAATGAAAAAGGCGCGCAGGACGCCCATTACCATCCGCACCACTTGGAAATCTACTACTCCGAGCACCCCTGGTAGCTGAATACCGCCTCGACGCCGATTCTCCCTTTGAGCACGTAAATCTTCCTGAAGGTGGCGTCGCTGATCTTTGCCGCCGGCGTCATTCATCGCGCCCGCCTTGGCGGATTGACCGTGGTTATTGAGATTCCGGCGGTGAAGGACGATAAGGTGGTGGTCGAGCTTGGGGAGAAACGATGAAACCCGGCTTTTTCTCTTGACAATGAAATCAAAATAGGCTATATTAGTAGTGTGCGAAGTTTCGACCCAACACCGCTTCCCCGGCCCGTTTCCAATCGGTTTCTGTCCCTTTTTCGACAAACTCCCAAAGCTGAGAAACTACTGAAAACAAAGGGGCGAGATCGGCACTTTTCATTACCCAAAGCTGAGAACTTACTGAAAACAAAACCACTTACAAAAACGGCCGAAAATGGATATTTCATGACCCTATTCCCCTGCCCTACCCATCAAAAAACGAATTCTATCGGGGCGGGAGCGGCATCGGTAATTGGCAGCCTCCCGCCTACGGCTTTCCCGGCAGCGAGCAGGCATGCAGCGCGCCCGAGTGGTCAATGGCATCATCATCTTTCTCAATGTAACGGATCATGCCCTCCTTATCGATGACGAAGGTCACGCGGTTGGCAAAAAGGCGGGTAAAGCTCAGGACGCCGTAAGCTTTGGCGACTACTTTATCGGTGTCGCAAAGCAGGGGAAAACTGGCGTTGGTCTCTTCCGCGCACTTGCGGTTCCTCTCCTGGGTATCGAGGCTGATGCCCAGAACCTGCGCGCCGGCGGCTTGGAATTTGGCGATATCAGACTGATATCCCTTGATTTCGCGAGTTCAACCCGGAGTGGAGGCGCGGGGATAAAACGCCAGAATCACAGACTTCTTGCCGTGAAAGTCGGCAAGCCTCACGATCTTCCCGTTCTGGTCCGGCAGGGTAAAATCCGGAGCACGGTCGCCAACCTTAAGATCCGCGGATGTACCGAACAATGGCATAAGGAAGATCCCGCAGCCGAGAATCACCGCGAGTTTTATGGTTCTGCCCACGCGAGAAATCCATGCACCCAAACGCTGACCCCGCATGCGACCTTGAAGTCGTAAGGAGTGGGCATGGGGGTCGCAAGCTCAAGCGCAATTATACCGCAAACGGCACGCTCCGTACCGCACCGGCGGAACCGCCGAATTTCGCCCGTGAGAATTGTCAACGACGTATCCAATTTCCGCGCCGCGTCGTGGTAAAATTCGACCTACCATGGGTGTTGCCAACCGCCTCCGCACCGTATTCCGGCTTTCCCTTCTGCTTACCGTCCTCGTCGCTGTGGCGCTCATCAGTGCCATCACGACGATTCGCCTGACGATTCATGGACGGCAGGAAAATATGCCGAAGCTGGTCGGCATGCCGCTGGAGGCCGCGCAGCGCCTCACTTCCCGGCTGGATTTGCAAATCAAGGTGGAAGATAAACTCTACAGCCCTCAGTATGCCGCCAACGAAATCGCGCAACAGATGCCGCCGCCCGGAACGCCGCTCAAGATGGGACAGCACGTGCATGTGCTGGTCAGCCTGGGGCCGCCGCAGATCGTCGTTCCCGAATTGGTTGGGGACAGCATGCGCGCGGCACGCATCAGTGTCGTCCAGCGCGGCCTCACCGTGGGAGACCTTATGGTGGTTCCGTGGACGGGAGACCCGGATGTCATCGTCGCGCAAGATCCTCCACCCGCCGCGGCGGAGGTGCGCACTCCGACCGTCAATCTCCTGGTCTCAGGCGGAGAACAAGCGCCAGCCTATCTATGCCCGCGCTTTGTTGGCCAGCCCATCGCGCAGGTTCGCCAGGTTTTGGAGAGTAATGGCTTCAAAGTCGGCGAAATCACGCCGGTACCAACTCCCGATGGCACACCCGGAGCCATCCTGACGCAATCGCCAGCCTCGGGAAGCAAAATCGGTGCAGATGCCATCTTCAGCTTTCAAGTCGTCCAGTAAGCGCACCATTTTGTAACTGGGAAGTGAAAGGAACTGGGCACCCATTTGAGGAGGGGAGTTTTTGTCGCCCACCATCCTCACAGTCGTTGAATTTTGCGGCACTGAAAC
This sequence comes from uncultured Acidobacteriota bacterium, assembly GCA_963733285.1. Classification (GTDB taxonomy): domain Bacteria; phylum Acidobacteriota; class Terriglobia; order UBA7540; family UBA7540; genus Bog-366. Next base: position 6,694 of record CAVTDA010000016.1, on the reverse strand, counting down.
TGCAATAATCCTGGCGGCGGACCGGAAATCCGACTAGGTGTCCTGAAAAAATCTCTGCTGGCTAGGAACATGCGCATTTTGCCCCAATCTGACCCCGTCAAGACCCTCAATTTGAATTTGATACCTTACGCGTCCACAGAAATCGCACAGGGACGAAACCTCTACTTGAGAGTTATCAAATTTGCCTTTTTAATCACGGTGCTTTGCCTGTGGACCTTGCCTGCTGCGGTCGCCGCTGAACAGTGCCTCACCTGCCATGGGCCCGACACCGGAATGGTGAACTCCAAGGGCCAGCCGATTACAGTAAATCCCAATGCCCTGGCGCACAGCGTTCACAAGGATTTGGGTTGTCTGGATTGCCATGCCGGAGCGGCCAAGGAAGGTCATACGGCGAAGACGGCGTCGGCGACGTGCATCACTTGTCACGACGACGTGCCCGCGAAGTTGAGTGCCAGTGCTCACGCCATGCTGGGCGACCCCAAGGACAATGCCACGTGCATTTCCTGCCACGGAGATCAGCACTCGATCGCCAGTCCCACCGCGCGGGGTGTGGAGTTCTGCGCGACCTGCCATCAGACGGAAGTGAGTCAATACAACAAGAGCGTGCACGGGCGCGCCCACGCCAAGATGAACGGTGATGCGGCCACATGCCAGAGTTGCCACGGCACCGCGCACGAGGTGGTGGCCTCAACTGACCCGAAGTCTCCGGTGAGCAAGGTCAACCTTCCTGATACCTGCGGAAAATGCCACTCGAATCCTGCGCTCGCCGCCAAGTATATGTTCGCCGTGGCACTGCCCGTTGAAGCCTATAAGCAGAGCGTCCACGGCCGTGCCATCTTGGCCGGCAATCTCAAAGCGGCTTCGTGCAACGATTGCCACGGCGTGCACGACATCCTCCCCGCTTCCGATCCGCACTCAAGAATCTGGAAACAGAACGTCGCCTCCACATGCGCGCAGTGCCACAAGGACGTTTTTGATGTCTACAAGGAAAGCATTCACGGAAAGGCCGTCGCTGCGGGCGTCATGGATGCCCCACCTGCACCGACTGCCACGGCGAGCATCGGATTCTCGGCCCCGGGGACGCCGATTCGCCCGTGTCGGTGGCCAATGTTTCGCAAGCCACCTGCTCGCGCTGCCACGGCGATATCCAATTGATGGGGCGTTTCAACGTGCCCGGGTCGCGCGTGTCCACCTATCTGGACAGCTACCACGGCATGGCGTCGAGCGCCGGGCAGCAGACCGTCGCCAACTGCGCCAGTTGCCACGGTGTGCACAACATCTTCCCCTCAAGCGACCCGCGCTCGACCGTCAACAAGGCCAATTTGAGCAAGACCTGCGGCAAATGCCATCCCGATGCGGGGGAGCGTTTTGCCATTGGTCCCGTCCACACTTTACCCGCCGCAACCGCCGGGGGACGGGCGCTGAACTTCGTCAAATCCTTCTACCTGCTCGCCATTCCGCTCATCCTGGGCTTCATGATTCTGCACAACCTGCTCGATTGGTGGAAAAAGGCGCGCCGGATTCTGGAACAAAATCGCGCGGGTCACGGCCAGGTGCGCTTAAGTCTGAATGAACGCGTGCAGCACGTTCTGCTCCTGACGAGTTTCCTCACTCTGGTGGTGACAGGCTTTGCCCTAAAGTATCCTCATTCGTTTTGGGCAGCTCCGATTGTGCAATGGGAGAAAGACTTCCCCCTGCGCGGCTGGATTCATCGCATTGCCGGGGTGGTATTGATCGGAGCCTCGATTTATCACCTGATTTACATGTTCACCAAGCGCGACGGAAAGCGCTGGTTGAAGGCCATGCTGCCGCAGGTTCGCGACGTTCGCGACGCGGTCCAGACGGTGGGTTACAACATCGGCTATCGTTCCCGGCCGCCTCAATTTGCCCGGTTCAATTACGCGGAAAAGGCGGAATACTGGGCCTTGGTCTATGGAACTCTCGTCATGGCCCTCACCGGGATCCTGCTTTGGGCGCACAACTGGGTGCTTGCCCACCTTCCCTTCTCCCTGACCGTCCTCGATGTGACGACGGCGGTTCACTTCTACGAAGCCATCTTGGCCACATTTGCCATCCTGATTTGGCACTTCTACTTCGTCATCTTCGACCCCGACGTTTATCCCATCAAGTGGACGGTTGTGACCGGCAAGGCGCCGGAGCATGAGGTGAGGGAGGAGCAAGAAGAACCCGCGCCACCGGCTCCTCCACCCACCGAAGCTACGCCGGTCAGCGGAGGCCCAGGTGAAGCGGGTTCGACTCCACCCCCGGCAGGGCCTGCTTCGCCACCCCCGGCAGCATCGCCCCCGTCAAAAGGATAACGAGGGGAGTCCGGTGTAGATTTTCCACGCGGATGGGGGCACGTTCACCCTCCAAACCTAAGTCGACCCGCTGGTGTCTAGAGAGTGGCTGGGTGCCGCGCCAATCCCGGCCGCAGTTCCACTTCCCTGAACAAAAACCACTGGCGAAAGTTTGTTTTCTGGGCGACGGTTAACTCCTCAATTTGAAGAGCTTCCATTGATTTTGAGCGTTGGCAAGGTCTTTACTGTGTGCTAGATTATTACCGCTTGCTTGGAATAAACACATCCCGCGAGATGTGTTCTTCACTTTAATGTAACCAAGATAAACACCGTTGGGGGGGCGGCAGAAGCCCCGTCAAACCTGAGTTGATGGCGGGACTAAACTCTGGCGCTTGAGGCACGTCAATGGAAACACCCTGCCCAAAGTGCGGAACGCTCAAAACTGAATCCGTTCGGCACGGGCTTATCTACAAATTCCTTTGGAGCATGGGGTATCACCTCCGGCGGTGCTCTTTCTGTTACCACTGGCGTCTCCAACCACGGGGTGACCGCAATCGGCCTCACCCCAATGATTTATCCGCAGAAGAGCTTACCGAACACTTCAATCGTAGCATTGCAGCCTCGTTAAGAAGGGACGCGGCCATGGCAAGGATAATGCCGAAGGCATCGAACCTGCAGCCCATGGCGAAACCTGTAGCCGCAGCGACCGCTGCCACAGCCCCAAGTCCCTCGGCGGTCGGGATGGCGGAGCCGGTGGTGAAACCCGCGAGGGTTGTATCCACCTCAAGCCCCTCAGTGGTCGGGGTGACGGAGCCGGTGGTGAAACCCGCGAGAATTGTATCCACCTCAAGCCCCTCCGCCGTCGGGGCGGCGGAGATGGAACCCGACGTGTCCTATGGTTCATGCCCCAAATGCGGCAATATGAAGTATCGACGTTCGCGCCGGCGTTGGTATGAGCGTTGGCTGAATCGCCCCAAGATGGCGCGCTGTCTGAAATGCTCTTACCGCTATCCCCACCCTGACTAGTCTCCACGGCTGGGACCGAAGATTGCTCAATGCCGGCTGACCTTTTGCCAATTCCAGCCAGAACCCGATAATCCATGGTACATCTTTAACGAATGAGCTCTCCGCACCTAACCCGTCGAATTGCGCAAGCTTCCGGAATCGTCATGGCCAGCGTGCTGCTCAGCCGGGTTTTGGGATTCTTTCGTGACTGGACTGTTGCCCACCAAATTGGATCGAATGGAATCACCGACGCTTATTACGCCGCGTTCACTCTTCCCGATTTCCTGAACTACCTCGTCGCGGGTGGTTCATTGAGCCTTACCTTCATTCCGGTTTTCACCAAGTTCGTCGCCGAAAACCATGAAGATGAAGGCTGGCACGTTTTCTCCACGGTCATTACGGTGATGGGAGCGCTCCTCGCCGGGGTCATCCTTTTGGGAGAGATCTTCGCTCCCCACCTGGTCAATCTGATCGCACCCGGATTCAGCCCGGCCGGAGAAAGCTCGCGTGATCTTTCTGACCCGCTTGATGCTCCCGGCGCAAATCTGCTTTTATCAAGGCAGCATTTTGAGCGCGGTGCAATACGCGAAAAGCCGGTTCGTGGTTCCGTCGCTCGCTCCCGTCATCTATAACATCGGAATCATTCTCGGAGGCGTGCTGCTCGCGCCGCAAATGGGAATCACCGGCTTCGCCGTCGGCGTGCTGGCGGGGGCGGTTGCTGGAAACCTGCTGCTCCAGATTTACGGTGCAAAACGAGCCGGCGCACACTTTTCTCCCAACTTCAATGTCCGCCATCCGGGATTCTGGCTCTTCATCAAGCTCACCGTCCCCATCATGCTGGCCTTATCGCTAGTCTTCACCGACGATTGGATCATCCGTTGGTTCGGTTCATACTTAGTTCCTGCCTCCATCACCTGGCTGAGTTACGCGAAGACGCTCATGCGGGTCCCGCTCGGCGTCGTTGGCCAGGCTGTGGGAGTCGCGTCATTTCCCTTCCTCGCGCAACTCTACTCAGAGGGCAAGCTGGATGAGCTGAACCGGACCCTCAATGGAACCATGAAGGCCCTGATTCTGCTGTTGGTGCCAGTTTCCGCCCTCACCATTGCGGAGGCGTCACCCATTGTTCACCTCGTCTTCTCCCACACACGTCTCAGTGAGGCAGACCTGCAAGCCACGGCTCAAACGCTGGCGGTTTTTTCTCTGGGGATGTTCGCCTGGGGAGCGCAGAATATTCTGGCCCGGGGATTCTATGCGGCGCGCGATACGATGACCCCGGCGATTACCGGAACCGTGCTCACCTTTCTGAGTTTGCCTCTCTATTGGTTGTTGGTGAAGCACTTCCAGCATTTGGGGCTGGCCATGGCAAGCTCAGTGGGAATCATCGTCTATACCATCTTGCTGGCCGGCCTCCTGAATCATCGAACTAGGAATCCCGACACCGGTGCACTCGTTTGGTTCTTCTTCAAGGTTGTTGCCGCATCCTCCCTGGCCGCCGGGGTCAGTTACAAGTTGGCTGAGGCCCTGAAGCTTCGGATCGGCTGGCGTAGCCCCCTCCATGCCCTTTTCGTTCTCGTGATTGTAAGCGCCGTGGGTTTCTTGCTTGCGGGGGTGCTGGCCAAACTCTTCCGGGTCACTGAAGTGGACACTTATCTTGGCAAACTTCGCCGCCGGGCGACCTCGAGCATCTAGGTGAGACTCGGGAGGATGGAGAGAGAATTGCGCCCCACGTTGCGAGTCCACGGTTCGGGGAAAAGAGCCGGGTTGCACCAGTCCTCAAAAACGCCGTGGTCCGACTCCCAACCGATCCTGCAAACTTATAATAACAAAAGCATTTATGGCCCATCGTGTGGATTGACACTTTTCCTCAGGTCTGTTAGATTGGGTAGTTGTCATCTTGCGAAAAGCAATCGTCGATACGGCAAAGGCACTCTCCGGTTTGGGTTTGATCGCTCTGCTCCTGGCCACGGCGGGATGTGCGGTGCGGAAGGTCACCCATATTCACACTCCCGGGCCCGCTCCAACCGCTCTAAATGCCGATCTTGCGGAACTAACGAGCAAAATCAACAACTGGAGTGTTTCAATCCAGACCATGGTTGCCACGGTTGACCTGGAACCCACGGCGGGTTCGGTCTACTCCGGGGTGATCAAGGAATATCACGACGTCAAGGGATTCATCCTGCTCCAGAAGCCCGCATTGCTGCGGATGCAGGGCCAGGCTCCGGTGGTGCGAACCAACATCTTCGATATGGTTTCCAATGGAGAGGAATTCCGCTTAAACCTTCCCACGAAGCAGAAGTTTGTGGTCGGCAAGACCACATCGAAGTATGCGGCAAAGAACACGCTGGAAAACCTCCGTCCCCGGCATCTTCTGCAAGCCTTGCTGGTGCCCCCGGTAGCTTCGGCAGACGAGGTGACCTTCCGCGAAAATGTGGATGACCGGGACCAGGCCAAGCGATTTTACGTCGTCACGGTCATTCAGCCGCTCAATCGCAAGCAGGTTGTGCTTAAGCGCAAGATCTGGTTCGACCGGGCTGACCTGGAGTTGGCGCGAGTTCAGTTCTACAATTCCGATGGAACCTGCACTGAGGACGTGAGCTACTCCGATTATCAGGACTTTAAAGGCGTGCGATACCCGGCTCGTATCAGCCTCGATCGGCCTGGAGACGATTACGAAGTTACCCTGACGATCGAGAAGGCGACATTCAATGAACCCATCGCTCCGGAGAAGTTTGAATTGAAAAAGCCCGAAGGGTCGGAATTAATTGACCTCGATGCGGCTGGACAAGGAGGCCCCATTGGTAAATAAGCTCATCATTGCCAATATTCTCCACCGGCCCATCCGCACTGCCGTGAGCGCTCTGGCGGTGGCAATTGAAGTCGCCATGGTCATCCTTGTGGTGGGACTTTGCCATGGCATGGTGAACGACAGTGCCAACCGCGTGGAGGGCGTCGGCGCTGACATCCTCGTGCGGCCTCCCGGATCCTCGTACTTCATTGGCATGTCGGAAGCTCCCATGCCCATCAAAATTGGCGACCGGGTGGCGGAATTGCCCCGGGTGCTGGCCGTCGCGCCCGTAGTGATCCATGTCAACGCCGTCGGTTCACTCACCCTGATCTACGGGATTGAACAATCGAGCTTTGACCGCGTTTCCGGCGGCTTTGTTTATCATGCCGGTCGACCATTCCGGGCCAAACGACATTCTGGTCGACGACATCTACGCGGCGCCAATCATTCGCGGGTGGGACAGACCATCAAACTGTTGAATCAGGATTTCCGCATCGCCGGAATTGTCGAACATGGCAAGGGCGCACGATGTTCATTCCCCTGGCGACCATGCAAGATTTGTTTGGGAGCCCAAAACAAGGCTACGACTTTTTTTGTCAAGTGTACC
>CAVTDA010000015.1:0-61069 GCA_963733285.1 uncultured Acidobacteriota bacterium | reverse complement strand
TCATATTCTCCAGGGGATGATTTGGTTGGAGGATCAACCTGTGGTGGAAGCTGGCCAGCGGTGCTGGTTAGCTCGTGTGCAAAATCTAACACGGAGCGTGGGGAAACGCGGCTCGCGGTCTTTGGTGAGAGCCTTCATCACCACGCTTTCGAGCTGGGGAGCGCCGGGGAGGTTGGTGTCACGCCGCGGAATGGCGGTGGGGGTTCCTACTGCCATGCGCAGGTATCTGACCGGTGTGTTGGACTGAAATGGGCACCCCGTGAGCATTTCGTAAGCCACTATGCCCAGGGCAAAACATCCGAGCGCGCGTCGAGGTCGCCGCTTTTCATGCGGGAAACCTGCTCGAACGAGATGTAAGCGGGCGTACCGACAGCGTGGACGAGTTTGCGTAGGCGCCGGACTCGCGCAACTTGACAATGCCGAAATCGACGATTTTGACGGTCAGCTCTGCCTTCGTCATCCGCATCAGAAAATGTCATCGGGTTTGAGGTCACGATGAATGATGCCGAGTTTGTGTGCGGCGTTCAACCCCCGGCTTGTTGCTGGAGAATTTCCGCACACCTCGGACGCGGGAAACGCGCCCCGGCGCTTCAAAGCCTCGCGTTAGGGATTCGCCCTCTACACTCCATGGCCATGTAACCCCTGCCCGTCGTCAGCCTGGCCGGATTCATAGATGGTAACGACGTTGGGACGACGAATGCACGCTGCGGAGGCCGCCTCATTTTGAAATCGTTGCAGGAAGTCAGGATCGTCCAGCAGCTTGCGGCTCAGGACCTTGACGGCTACCGTAAAGTTGCCCACAGCACAAGTTGTCTTGCAAGGTAAACAGCGCCCATGCCGCCGGCTCCCAGTAGGCGGATCAGCCGGGTCCGGTGCGCAATATTGTTAGCAAGATCTTGGGGTCAGATCCGAGTCACAGCGGCAAATCCTCCGCGCGGCACCGCCCCATCCAGGACGATTATAACCACAGAGGCATAGAGGCGCGGAGAAAAGCAAGCGCGGGCCGCTGCTTCCGGATGCTGCGGCGCTTCGTTCCCCTTTTAGGACCACATCCGTTAGCGCGCCATGGGAAGATTTGACTTGCCCACCGGAAATGGAAGGACGGCGCGGCGCCTCAATCAACCGCAAACCCCGTGGACATTGATTTTCCTACTGCGCCGCTAACTCATGCCGTAGGCCATTCCGCCGATAAATCAGTGGGCCGACCGTCAGTTGACGGCAGGGGGCGGGACGAGTTTCTAGAGCACTTTTGAGTTGAGATTTACACTTAATTTCCCCAAGAATCTCATCGCGGAAGGGGGAGATGCTCTGAAGAATCTCATCGAAGGTAGGAGCGTAGGAATCGAATGCGGCGCTGGGAGCAATGAAAATGAAGGTAAGGACTTCATTACCCTGGCGGACGGTGACGGGGTGATCGGTTTCCCTTTGGCCCTCGATCGGCGATTCATTTTGCAGAAGCACGCTGAGCGCGGGATTGCCTCGAGATTCAAGCCGGATCGTTGCAGGACATGCATCTGGGGGTTTGACTCTTGTCGATGAGTTCCTGGGGGCGTCGACGAATCCCCAATTTCTTCATGAGGCGTGTAAAGACTGATCGGAGCCCCATAGGCCTGTGAGTCTCGCCCTCGCTGCCCGTGACCATGCCTCCGTCGGGGTAGAGCAGCACGCTGTCCTCATTGTGCTGGACTTGCCAATTGTCAGGGTAGCTCAACACGAACCGCTTACTGTCGAGCCTGGGACAAAGGTGGCCGAGGGCTGAGGCGGGGGCTGCGTGCGAGCCTCAGCCTTGGGAATCCCCTTTAACTTCGGTGGAGGGTCATACCGCGCGCAGCCTCCGCTCTTGATTCCCTTTTAGTCATGGTTTCAGATGAACTCTTCTGGCGGACCCAATTGCGCGATTTTCCGCGTCCACAACCTTGATGCGGTTTTCAGGATTCGGATGGTCGGAGAAAAATTGAACCGTTCGCAGTGGATACTTCTTCTGAATGATTTGGAAGAATTCCGCCATCGCATGGGGATCATACCCCGCCGAATAGAGCACATAGGTCCCGACCTGATCCGCCTGGGTTTCGGCGGCGCGGGAATTCTTGAGCAGCAGGGACTCGACGCCCATTCCCAGTCCGAGTTGAGCCAACCGCTTGGTGCTGCTGTCATTCTGCCCGAGGATTCCTTCCAGGAGGGCCAAACCACCTTGCGCCAGGACAGTCTGCGAGGCAATGTGGGTTCCGTGCCGCATCACCACGTGCCCTTCCTCGTGCGAGATCACGCCGGCGAGTGACCCTCATTTTCCGCCGCGTCGAACACTCCCCGATTGATATAAATGAATCCGCCTGGCAACGCAAAAGCATTGATTTCGTTACTGTTCACAATCTTGAACTGCCACTTGTACTCAGGACTGGTTATTGGGAGCAAAGGCCGCGAGCCGCTTCCCTAATCCATTGCGGTATTCGAGCGCGCGGGGAAAATTCACGAGCGGCAACTGCTTGTCCACCTGGGCGGAATTTTCAATGCCCACCTGCACATCATCGCGAGGTGAATAGTGGGTTCCAACTCCCCGGCATTCGCCCCCCGGTCCGTAGATTCGGCGCCATCGCTAACCCCGCAACCAATAGGACTGGGAGGCGAGTTTTCTGCTTGCCGGTTGTCCTCCCTGAATGCTCATGCGTTTTTGCTAGCCTTGAGACGTTAGATGACGAAAATGACTCATGGGATTTCGAGTTTATACGCGCGGCAGCCTGCAAACCCCTAAAAATCTCGCCCCTGATGATACATCGCGCGGTCACCGAGTTCCTCTTCAATCCTCAGGAGGCGATTGTACTTCGCGAGGCGCTCGGACCGCGTGGACGGCGCCAACTTTCAACTTACTCCGCTCCGGGTCGCGACGGCGAGGTCGCTCATGAAGTCATCTTCCGTCTCCCCGCAGCGCGCGCTTACGACCGTCCGTAACCCGGCGCGCTGGTCTATCCGAATGACCTCCAGCGTTTCACTCAGCGTACCGATCTGATTCATTTTCACCAGACGGCGCGTTGGCAATGCCGTTGCGCATCCCTGCTTGAGCAGCACCGGATTGGTCACAAAGTTGTCGTTGCCGTGGAGCGTCAACGCTTTCCCAGCCTCCGGGCGAGCAAACTCGGAGCCCTCGGAAAACGTCCCCCTCGGCCATGCGATCTTCAATGGGAAAGTATGGGATAACGCTCCGCCCATATTTGCCAGCCGATTGATTAATTCCCGGAGGTCCACTCCGCGTGCTCGGGTGGAGAGCCGAGATATCTCGCGGCCAGCGGAAGTGACGCGGCTACATCGACGGCAATCGCGGCATCCTTTCCCTGCGTCAGTCCGTGGCCTCTGATGGCCTCTACTATAACCTCAAATCCCGCTTCATTCGAGGCCAGCCGGGGCGCGTATCCGCCTTCATCGGCGAACCGCCGAGGAAAATCGACGCCGCGCGCCTTGAGCACACCTTTCATCGCCTTGTAAGTCATCACGGCATCGTGCAACGCCTCGGGAATATCGTTTGGCCGCAGAGGGATCACCTGAAAATCCTGGAAGTTGATGTTACTGCTGCCACGCAGGCCCGCCGCTTTCCCCCGGGACGGGGAACTCCCCGCCGCCTGCTCACCACCAAGATAACGATAGAGTGGCACGCCTTCGGTCCAGCTGGGGCGCGCGCCAGGGCAAGTGACACTCCCAAAATGGCATTCGGCTCCCAGGCGGCTCTTGTTTTCGGTTCCATCCAAATCGCACAGCCGCGCGTCCACTCCCGCCTGGTCCGCCGCGTCCATTCCCAAAAAACGGCAGGAGCAATGATTTGAACAACGTTCTCAACCGCTTGGAGAGCCCCGCGGCCGTAGGTACAACTATGGCACATTTTGGCTATTGCGTAACTCCAGCGCCTCGTTCTTGCCGGTCGAAGCTCCGAGGGAACCAGCACCCGCGTCCGCGCGCGCCCCTATCGAGCGTGACATCGACTTCGACCGTGGGATTGCCACGGGAATAGAGAATTTCGCGCGCCTGAATGAATTCAATCCGTGCCAATCGGTTTCTCCCGCACACGGTCAGCACTGCGAATAGTTAAGGAGAGCTGCTCTGTGTTCGTCATTTCGACCGTCAATCTTTTAACTGCCAATCTCCTCTTTCATGATTACAACCGCTCCAACAACAACGGGTCGTTCCGATAAAATTGTCGTCGCCAATCGGCGAACTTTGTCCTTCGTCAGGCCATCTTGAATGTATTCCGCCGGCGATTTTCCATCGATTCGGGCGAGCAGCAGCGCTCCCAGGTGGCGAACCGTCATCGCTCGAATTCCGCCGCGCCGCGGGAGGCAGCGCGGCGAACAACGTTCGCCAGAATTCCCGCGAGTGCGATGAACTGCGCTGGCCGGGGCAGATGAACGCCTTCAGGAAAAGGTGGTTCAGCAGAAACGCCGCGTCAAATGCCGGGTCGCCCCAATGGACAACCTCAAAATCGATCAGGAAGATCGATTCTCCGTGTACGAGCATGTTCTTGGGACTGTAGTCTCCATGCACAAGCGATGTGCGAATTTCGAGCGTGGCAGCGATGAGATCATCAAACTCACGGCGAAGCTCGGGGTGGCGGGCGGTGGTTCGGTAGTACGGATCGATGCGGAGCTGATCGAAGACCGTGCGGTCGGTAAATGGCTCACCAACAGCGGTCGGTGAGCCATTTACCGACCGCAGAGTATTTGACCAGCTTCGCATCGATCCGTACTACCGCACGACCGCAATGCGCCATCCTGACCTCAGGCGCGAATTTGATGAACTCATCGCGGCGACACTGAAGATTCGAACCTCCCTCGTTCACGGTGACTACAGTCCCAAGAACATGCTGGTGCACGGCAGTTCCATTTTCTTGATCGATTTTGAGGTGGTCCATTGGGGCGACCTGGCGTTTGACGCGGCTTTTCTGATGAACCACCTGTTCCTGAAGGCGTTTCACCTTCCCCTGGCGAGCGCGGCCTTCATCGATCTCGCATGCATCTTCTGGGGGTACCTGGCTGCCGCACTCGAACCCACGGCGCTGGCGGAACTGGAGCGAATGGCGTTTTGGCATCTTGGAGGATTGATGCTGGCCCCAATCGACGGCAAGTCGCCGGCGGAATACATTGAGGATGATTTAACCAAGAACAAAGTACGGCGAGTGGCGACGACAATTTTATCGGAACGACCCGTTCGTCTTTCTGGAGCGGTTGTAATCATGAAGAGGAGATTGGCAGTTAAAGATTGACGGTCGAAATGACGAACACAGACAGCTCTCCTTAACTATTCGCAGTGCTGAGCCGATATTGCGGGAGAAACTCATTGGCACGGATTGAATTCATTCAGGCGCGCGAAATTCTCGATTCCCGTGGCAATCCCACGGTCGAAGTCGATGTCACGCTCGATGACGGCGCGCGCGGACGCGGCATGGTTCCCTCCGGAGCTTCGACCGGCAAGAACGAGGCGCTGGAGTTACGCGATGGCGACCCCAATCGATACCTCGGCCGCGGGGTTCTCCAAGCGGTTGAGAACGTTGTTCAAATCATTGCTCCTGCCGTTTTGGGAATGGACGCGCGGACGAGGCGGGAATCGACACGCGGCTGTGCGATTTGGATGGAACCGAAAACAAGAGCCGCCTGGGTGCCAATGCCATTTTGGGAGTGTCACTTGCCCTGGCGCGCGCGGCTGCGGAGTCCGAAGGCGTGCCACTCTATCGTTATCTTGGTGGTGAGCAGGCGGCGGACCCCCCGTCCCCATGATTAACATCGCGAGCGGCGGCCTGCATGGCGGCGGCAACATCGACTTCCAGGATTTTCAGGTGATCCCTCTGCGGGCCAAACGATATTCCGAGGCGTTGCACGATGCCGTGATGATTTACAAGGCGATGAAAGGTGTGCTCAAGGCGCGCGGCGTCGATTTCCCTGGCGTCGCCGATGAAGGCGGATACGCGCCCCGGCTGGCCTCGAATGAAGCGGGATTTGAGGTTATGGTCGAGGCCATCAAGGCCGCCGGACTGACGCCGGGAAAGGATGCCGCGATTGCCGTCGATGTGGCCGCGAGTCACTTTGCGGCGCCCGGGGGATACCGGCTCTCCACCGAGCGCGCGGAGTGGACCTCCGGGAATTAATCGATCGGCTGGCAATCTGGGCGGAGCGTTATCCCATACTTTCCATTGAAGATGGCGTGGCCGAGGATGATTCCGAGGGCTGGAAGTTGTCACCCGGAGGCTGGGAAAGCGTTGCCAGCTTATCGGCGACGACAACTTTGTGACCAATCCGGTGCTGCTCAAGCAGGGGATTCGCAACGGCATTGCCAACGCGGTCCTGGTGAAAATGAATCAGATCGGTACGCTGAGTGAAACGCTGGAGGTCATTCGGATAGCCCAGCGCGCCGGGTACCGGACGGTCGTAAGCGCGCGCTGGGGGAGACGGAAGATGGCTTCATGAGCGACCTCGCCGTCGCGACCGGAGCGGGACAGTTGAAAGTTGGCGCCATCACGCGGTCCGAGCGCCTCGCGAAGTACAATCGCCTCCTGAGGATTGAAGAGGAACTCGGTGACCGCGCGATATATCGTGGGGCAGAGATTTTTCGGGGTTTGCAGGCGGCGCGCGTATAAACTCGATATCCCGTGAGTCATTTTCGTCATCTAACGTCTCAAGGCAGCAAAAACGCATGAGCATTCGGGAAGGACGACCGGCAAGCAGAACACTCGCCTCCGTTCTATTGGTTGCGGGGTTGGCGATGGCGCCGTCGTTTGCCACGGGGCGAATGCTCCGGAATTCAAGCCCGGCTACAATTTCTATTCACCTCGCGATGATGTGCAGGTGGGCATTGAAAACTCCGCCCAAGTCGATAAGCAATTGCCGCTCGTCAATGACCCCCGGGCGCTCGAATATCTCAATGGATTAGGGAAGCGCCTCGCGGCCTTTACTCCTCATAACCATCCTGAGTACAAGTGGCAATTCAAGATTGTGAACAGCAACGAAATCAATGCTTTTGCGTTGCCAGGCGGATTCATTTACGTCAATCGGGGAGTGTTCGACGCGGCGGAGAATGAGGCTCAACTTGCCGGCGTAATCTCGCACGAGGAAGGGCACGTGGTGATGCGGCACGGAACCCACATTGCCTCGCAAGCTGTCCTGGCGCAAGGTGGGTTGGCCCTCCTGGAAGGAATCCTCGGCCAGAATGACAGCACCACGAGCCAGTTGGCGCAACTCGGACTGGGAATGGGAGTCGAGTCCCTGCTGCTCAAGAACTCGCGCACCGCTGAAACTCAGGCGGATCAGGTCGGGACCTATGTGCTTTATTCGGCGGGGTATGATCCCCACGCGATGGCGGATTTTTTCCAAATTATTCAGAAGCGGTATCCGCAGCGAACGGTTCAATTCTTCTCCGACCATCCCAATCCGGAAAACCGCATCAAGGTCGTGGACGCGGAAATCGCGCAATTGGGTCCGCCGAGAGGGGCGCGGTCTGAAAGTCCTGACTTCCAGGGAATCAAGGCGGAGTTGGCGCGGTATGACCCTCCGCCGAAGTTAAAGGGGATTCCCAAGGCTGAGGCTCGCACGCAGCCCCCGCCTCAGCCCTCGGCCACCTTTGTCCGGCTTGACGGTAAGCGGTTCGTGTTGAGCTACCCTGACAATTGGCAAGTCCAGCACAATGAGGACAGCGTGCTGCTCTACCCCGACGGAGGCATGGTGACGGGCAGCGAGGGCGAGACTTCGCAGGCCTATGGCGCAACCATCAGCCTCTACACGCCTCATGAGGGAAATTGGGGACTTGTCGACGCCACCCAGGAACTTATCGATAACATGCGGCAGTCAAACCCCCAGATGCATGTCCTGCAACAATCCGGCCTGAATCTGCGAGGCAATCCCGCGGTCAGCGTGCTGCTGCAAAATGAATCGCCGATCGAGGGCCAAAGGGAAACCGATCACCTCGTCACCGTCCGCCAGGGCAACGAAGTCCTTACCTTCATTTTCATTGCCCCAAGCGCGGCATTTGATTCCTACGCTCCTACCTTCGATGAGATTCTTCAGAGCATCTCCCTTCCGCGATGAGATTCTTGGGGAAATTAAGCAGCAGGGTAGAGTAGTTCCGTTTTGGAACCACTCTGCGGCTTTCATCATTTCGTAATTTCTCCATTTCGAATTTGCCAATTCGCGAACCACAGGAAAGAGCCGGAGAGTGTCTGAAAGGCGATACTCTGCGCTACCCCGCTTTGACTACGAAGGCGCAGAGGAAAACCGCCGGATGCCCCGGAAAAATTCCCTCATCCCCCAATCCAATTCTGTCGATAAACGATGCGGTGTAGTGTCGGGGGAACGGCGAGGGGGGCAAAAAATTGATTCTCCAGTCCCGTAGTTTCTGATCTCAACCCCGTAAGCAATATGGCCGAACGTTTGGCCTTGCATTCTCCCGGCGCTGTTTTGCCCACGTTGTTTGGTAGGGGAGCCCTCGGGGCTCCCGCGGGAGTGCTGAGCACTCCCCTACCTCTCCGCGTCTGCCGGTTGTGGTGGGAATTGTCGGGGTACTTGTAGGGGCGCTTCGCGAAGCGCCCTCCATGGCGCGATGGCCTACCAGGGCGGTTCGCGAACCGCCCCTACGGAACAAACTGGACGCGCCGGTGCACGGCGGGTGAAAGTAGACCGTGGCCCACAATCTACCGGCCCGGCCGGGCCTGTGGATGCACATTGGGAGAGAAGGCGGATACGTTTTGAAGCCTTGAAGCGGCGAGCTATTCCATCCCCCAAACCAACTTTCACCACAGAGACACGGAGGCACCGAGAGAAACCGGCGGATATTCCTCGCCGCAGGCTATCGGGGCTTACAGGCGGCGGACTTCCCAATTCAGGAGGGCCTGAGCGTTGAGCGAAGGGGCGTGGCGATAAGACTCGGGGGGTGCCAATAGTGAGAAAATTCCCGAAGCCGTGCGACCCATGATGAGAATTTCTTGACATTGAGCACATTACGTGTTTTTATTTACCTTGTTGACTGCCGTTGAGAACTGCGGACGCGGTTTCCCACAAGGAGGCAGCAACAAAGGAGAACACTATGACCACTTCTGCCAAGGGGGCACACGCTCCCTCTCGAGTAAGCCTTTCCTACCAATTGCTTCGAAATACCACTAGCCCCGATGAAGCTAGCACGGGGATAAAATCCTTTGTAGCGAACCTACCTGTCTTCGAGATTCTGAAACTCGATACCAAGGAGAATTTGCGAGCTTACCTAGCGGAGTACAGTCCCAACAAACGGAATCGCGTTCACGACGCGATTCGAAACACGATCAATACAGAACCCCAGCGGTTTATAACCCGGAACAGTGGTTTCGTCATCGGTGCGACACGCATTGATGTTGACGACAATAAGAAGACGATCCGTCTCGAAGATCCTAGTATCCTGAACGGCGCACAATCACAGGGCGAGATTCGCCGTTGGGTCGACGAGACTTTTGCTGAAGAAGACCTCAATGAGTTAGAGGATCCACCGTTTTTTGTCCGCGCAGAAATCATCGTTGATCCTGATCCCGGCGAGGTCGTTGAAACGGCAATTGCCCGTAATACGGCTACTCCGGTGAAAGCGATCTCCCAAGCAGGTGCGCGCGGCCACCTGGAGGACTTAGAGAAATCAATAAGGAAGGTTCGACCGGACATCACAATTCAGAAGAAGGAAACCGATGAGAACGCGTATGACACTCGGAAAATCCCGCCATATTCACGCCTCCTGATGCCGAACTCTGTGTCGAACAACGACTCCGCATCTGAGAAACTTCGCGCTTACAAAAACCCCGAACAATGTCTAACAGATTTCTCGTCCTGGTGCGATGAAAAGGAGATCCCAGGCAGTGGCGCGGTCGCACGGCGCAAATATGAGTTTACCGTGCAAATTGCCCCGTTTGCCATTTCGGAGTATGAGTATTGGGAACGACATGAAGGATGGAATGGTCATAGGGTCTGGGAGGAGACAAAAAAGGGTGGACGTGCTTGTCGTCGAGACAGGAAATTAGGGAAGATAGTTTGGGTATCTACCAGGCTTGTCTTCCCAATTCTAGGAGCGATGGGCGAGTTCGTCGAAGAAGCATCGCCAGGCAATTGGAAAATTTCAAAACCAAAATTTTCAAGCCCGGGGAATGATCGCGGCGCGGTGGCTCAATTTCGCGCGCATGACAGTGACCCCATGCAGTGGGGCGCTCTGCAGCCGCTTATGATGCCCTGCGGATCTATCCGAGAACACTCGTTGAAGTCATGAAGGACGTGCAAGAGCGAAAGAAAGCCTAATGCGAGTGCCGCAGGCCATGGTAAGACATTTTGCTGGCCGTGCCTGGCTAGTGCAGGGTGAAACCCTAACACTTTGGCATCAAATGGGCTCAGGCAGAACCAAGAGGCAAAAACGAAAGTGAGAAAAGTGTAAGGTGGATAGGGGCGTCCCGGAGAAAGTTGAGACGCCCCTTTTCATTTCTGTCTATCTGCTATCCGTCCAGTAAGTCCTGCACGGCATACAAAGACCAAAATCCTTGCGTGGGTTATCAGGCGAAAGGCCATTCAACATTTCTGCTCTTCATGCAGGCAGCAGAAAAGTCTTGCCTTAAATTTAGAAAGGGGGCGAGCATACACCCGCCCCCTCCTACGACTTTGCCCCGCAGCCGGCCACTGCCTATGGTTTTGGTCCTCCAGAGCCTTAACCAAATCAGCAACAGCATTCCGGCACTGCGTTTCTCTTAGCCATTGGCTCACATTATCCAAGAAATCACACCAAGGGTGACCTCAGTTTTGATGGACTTGCTAGTCTACCCGCGCAGCGCTTGGGCAACGCACCGTTCGCGACCGTGCGTGGATCAAACACTCAGCAGTCGCCGCTGGGAATTAGCGCCGTTCAATCACTTACGAGGCACGCCAGGTTCAGTTTTGTAATCAGAGTTACGCCACCTCCACTGGACGCACCCGAAGTATAACCCTCCAGAATTTCAAAGTCATCTATCGAAAAAAGGATTAAATGTACCACACACAAATGGTATACATGTAACCTCGTTTTTCCCTTTGCGCCAAGCGGGTAGCGCAGAGGTATTCGTCGCGGAGACGAATTCCTCTGCGGCACTTTTCAATGCCTTTATGGGTTGCTTCATTCCAGGGCAATCGGAAATAACCGCGGAGGAGTCCATCGGTCGCATGACCCGTCCACCGACGGGCTGATGGATACCTCCGCGCTACCCCGCTTTTCAAGAATTTGGCCCTGAGGATTCCTGGATTAGAAAATCCATCTTGACAGTGGGTCTTCACATGCGGTAAGAATTACTTTCTCTCCCGTTGCAATCCCCCTGACAGCGGTTGAAGAGGAAGACCATGAAGAATTTATCATCGAGCGCGTTAGTTGCGAATGGGTCGCAACTAGGAAGGTCCGGAGACAACCCGGGGATTAGCCGGCCTCCCTTGCTGAAGGAGCTTGTCCAGCGCCGGGTCCGCATGACGGCCCAGCGCCGCTTGCTGGTGGAGATCATGGAGGAGACGCCCCGCCACCTCGACGCTGCCGAATTGCTTCAGATCGCGAAGCGGCGCGACCCGTGCATCGACCGGGCAACGGTGTACCGCACGATTGCGTTGCTCAAGAATTGCGGGCTCATCGATGAGCTCGACCTCATGCACCTGGAGGGGGAGAAGCATTACTACGAGGCAAAGACCAGCCGGGAGCATTGTCACATGGCCTGTTTCGGCTGCGGGGCCATCATGGAATATGCCAGCCCCACCTTCGAGAAGCTCAAGGATGAAATGGCTCGAAACGGAGATTTTCAGATTCGAGTGGTGCGCTTGGAGGTGGGTGGATATTGCAAGCGCTGCCGCAAGACTTGAAAGCGGCAAACGGCCGGGTTCTTTTGCGATTTTAGATGCGACATTGTCGCAATAGCAGTGAAGCGGACGAATAATTCGCACTCCTTCGGGCATTAAATAAAGAACGGTCCCCACGGCAAAACCTTTTGGCGAAGGGTCGTGGGGACCGTCAATCGACAACCTTGCGGCTGACGACCGTCGTCATTATACGGGAACCAGCCGCGCGTTCATAGGAGGATCACGGCGTGGCTGGTCGAATGCAAAATAGCTTCAAGAGCCGACAATTTCAAGAACTGCCGCCGACCGGGTGTGGAGCGCCGCCCGCCTGGCATAATGGCACGCGTTTCAGATCGTCCTACCGTCACTTTGCGTCGTCTTTAGGACTATTCCAGGCGGCGTTATTATTCCTGCCATTGATTCTTGCCCTGCCTCGATTCTGCTCCGCCCAGGAGCCTCCCTACTTTGTCACCTACTCGGATTACATGGAAGAACCGGGCAATCTTGATGTCTCATTCAAGAGCGCTGTGGGGACACCGAAATATGCCAACCAATTCGTGGGCGGGGCGCTCGAACTTGAATACGGCGTCAAGGGATGGTGGACAACGGAGCTCTACTTCGAGGGGCAGCACACCTCGAACGAATGGACCACCTTCACCGGTTGGCGCTGGGAGAACCGTTTTCGCCCCCTTCCGCGCGAGCATTTCATCAATCCGGTCTTTTACGTTGAATTCGAGGACATCAATGATGCCAACCGGAGCCTGCTGGAAATCATCGGTCATGACAGTATTTCTGATCTGGTGCTGACCATTCCCCAGGGGAAGATGGTTAAGGAAAGAGCGCTCGAAACCAAGCTGATTCTCTCCAGCCAGGCGCACGGCTGGGACATCTCCGAAAACTTTATCGCCGAGAGGGACCTCGAGGAAGGCGAGCCCTGGGAATTCGGATATGCCCTGGGGGTCAGCCGGCCCCTGGCGCTTGCGGCGCGAAGCAAGTCGTGCATCTTCTGCCCTGAAAACTTTTCCGCCGGAGCCGAGCTTTATGGCGGGCTGGGGACCTCCGATGGATTCGGTCTGCAAAGCCACCTCGCACTACGCCGGTCCCACGCTGGGCTTCAATATTCCCCACGGGCCCCGCATCAGCTTTTCACCGAATTTCGGTTTAAACGACAACAGCATGAAGGTGCTTTACCGGTTCAACATCTCATACGAGTTTGAGCAGATCTTCCACCCCAGGAGCACGCAATGAACTGGCGACGACTTCTCTATTTCAACTTCCTATGCGCTCTCGGAATCACCTGTGCCTGGGCGGGATCCAACTGGAGGCAGAATGTACCCCAGGCCGACCGGGCCCGCGTGAATCCTTACGCCGGACAGAAGCCGACGATCGCTGCCGGGGCTAAGCTCTTCCGGGAGTATTGTGCGCAATGCCACGGAAAGGATGCGCTGGGAACGGGTTCAAGGCCCAGCCTGCGAACGCGGGAAGTGCAACAGGCCAGTGATGGGGAACTCCGGTGGCTACTAAGGAACGGCGAGCGGCCGCGCGGAATGCCGTCGTGGAACTCCCTCCCGGAGCCATCGCGCTGGCAAATCATTGCTTATATCAAAAGCCTGGGAGAGAGTGGCGAAACCGAGCCTTCCACCCAGGAACAGGAGGGGAAGTAATGAAACGCGCGGTTGAATTTCTTGGCGGATTGTTGAGTCTTGCCGCCCTGCTGACCCTGCTGAGTTGCAGCGCTGGCCAGGCTCCCCAATTCAAATCGGCGGATGATGATGCCGCCACACCTCCTGAGGACACCATCGGCGAGCGCTTGTTCCTCGATACCCGATTCGCCGAATATTTCGCCGTCAACATGACGGGCGTCAACGAGCCGTTGACCGTCGGAGACCCCGTCGTGCAGCAGGTTCAAACCACTACGGGCACTCTGCCTGGACCCTTTGCGGGACAGTCCATCAACTGCCGCTCCTGCCACTTTGTAACGGAATTTCAGGGTGTTGCGGGCGCCGGCAATCGCACTTATTCTGACTTCACCAGCCGCAGCCCCATGCCCCGAATGATTGGCGGATATACCGAAACCCCACGCAACTCGATGCACATGGTGGGATCGTTGCAAACGCACCCGGGGCCGACGCTCCTGCACTTTGACGGCGAATTTGCCACTCCCGAGGATCTCGTCAAAGCCACGCTCACGGGACGAAACTTCGGCTGGGCGCCCGACCAATTTTCGCAGGCGGAGGCGCAGGTTGCCCTGGTGGTCCGCGGCGACGACGGCTCCAGCCAACTCGCCCAGGACCGCACCAACGGCATATCCTACAGCACCCTTTTTCTCGGAACCGACAAAACTATCCCCGCCAGCCTTTTGATTCCCGCGGCCGACCGGATTGACGTCAACACGGCGAGCGACGATCAAATCGTAAATCTGGTGGCCAAGTGCATCGCCCAGTACATGAGCGATCTGCTCTTCAAGCAAGACCAATTTGGCCGCTACATCGGGTCCCCGTACGATGTTTTTCTGCGCATCAATCATCTGCCCGTGCAGCCCAACGCCGGCGAAACTTTTGCGCAATACAATCAGCGTCTGCTGCAAATTATCAACGGATTGAGCCATCCCATCTGGGTGGATGGAACCTACGGCTCGTTCAAGTATCACGCCCAGCCATTTCAGTTTGGGGCGCAGGAATTTGCCGGGCTCAAGATCTTCCTCGCCAGCGCTCCCGGCGCCGTCGATGGCACGCAGCACGCGGGCAATTGCGCCGCCTGTCATCAGGCCCCGAACTTTACCGACTTCACCTTTCACAACACCGGCGTAACGCAGGCGGAGTATGACGGCATCCACGGGGCGGGGGCTTTCATGAACCTTCAGATTCCCTCGCTTACGGTGCGCAATCAGAACTTCGATCTCTACCTCCCGGCCTCCGCCAATCACCCGAATGCCGCCGAGCCCTTTCGCCGCGCCGCCAATGTGGACTTCCCGCAATATACGGATTTGGGGATGTGGAACGTCTACCTGAATCCCGATGTCCCCAACCCGCAATCCGTCATTACCAGCCTGATCTGCGGCGACGGACAGGATTGTTCCGTGGATCAGGGCCTGGGCAGGACCATCGCGACTTTCAAAACGCCCACGCTGCGCGACCTCGAGGATTCCAACCCCTACTTCCACAATGGCGGCAAGCTTCAGCTTGAGGATGTTGTGCAGTTCTATGTCTTCACCTCGCAGCAATCGCGGCAGGGATTATTGCGCAATCCGCCGCCCGAGTTTCAGGGGATGTCCATCAGCGCGGATGACGTCGCAGCCCTTAATGCCTTTCTTATGGCTCTGACCGAAGATTACGACGACACGTAGTCACGCGGAAGGACTCTGCTCGTGACCCGCGCCTTGGGACCTTTACGAGCCGTTACCCCTAGAACTTGGAGGGGAATAACTGATTTTCCGACCCATTGGCGTAAGGGTGGGCTGAAACGCTGCGCCGAACTCTCCAAGGTGTCTTGATGGCAGAACGCACCCGTTAAATGGTGCGCCGGCCAACCCAACCATCACCGCCTTGCCTATTCCCCCAATTCTGCGTAATCTGTTGATGGCATGACGAAAAGCCCCAATAAAATCGCGACTGGCGGCGCAATCTGCGGGGTTGGCATCCTGCTCGCCTGCCTGGCGATGGTGTCCGCGCAAGTCCCCGGACAATTGCCGGGCCAGTTGCCAGGGCAGGGGCCCGGTCCGTCGCAAAATCCCACGCCACCTCCATTCCATATTCCGCATCTTGGAGGCTCGCACCAGGAGAAGCCCGAGATTGAGGAATCGACGGAAGGCCCCGTCTACGTCTTCCTCTGGTTTGATGTGGATGACTACATCCAGCCGCAAAGCGAGGAGATGGCAAAGCGCCTTGCCGTGTTCCTGACCCAGGAGGGCGTTCCGGCCACATTCAAGATTGTGGGTGAAGAGGCGCGCGCGTTGAAGCAGCGGCAACGCCAGGACGTCATCACCGCCGTGGCGCAGCACGATATTGGGTATCTGTCGAACACTCACAGTCAGCACCCTACCGTGGCCGAGTACGAAGCTAATCTGAATTGGGAATCTGGAATCGAGGAATTCAGTCGCAGGGAGCGGCCGGGTTACGACGACGTGGCGCACACGTTTCGGAAGACTCCGCTTTGCTATGGACAGCCGGGCGCGGCCTGGGCTCCGCAGGCGTTTCCGGCGCTCGAAAAATGGGGCGTGCGTGTCTATCTGGGAGAAGGCAAACAAGTGGGGCTGCGAGGAAAACCCTTTTGGTACGATGGCCTGCTCAATATTTTCAATACGCGCGAGGGTGAATTCCTGCGGCCTGACGAGAGTTGGTCCAATCTGGATTCCGCCAAAATGCGCTTTCAAGATGCTTATGTCGCAATGACTTCGCGCAAGTCGGGAGGCGTTATCAGCCTTTACTTCCGGCCCGGTGAATTCGTCAACAAGGAATCCTGGAACGAGATCAATTTCCGCGATGGGGCCAATCCTGCTGCAAACGAGTGGAAGATCCCCGCCATGAAATCGCCTGATGAAACGGAAAAAGCCTTCCAATACTTCGAAGGGTTGGTTCGCTTCTTTAAATCATTTCCGCGCGTGCAGTTCCTGACGGCATCCGCCGCGGCGGAGAGGTTTCGCGACCGGGCGCAAACGCACGTGTTCTCCACCCAGGAGGTCGCCACGATCGCCAGCCAGGTGGATTCGAGCGTGTCGTTTCAAACCAGCGATGGATTCAATCTGAGCGCGAGCGAGGTCTTCTACATCCTCAACAAATACCTCGCCGGAATGATTCAGCGTCAGAGCGCCGATGCCCTGATTCTGGATGGAACGCCGGGGGGGGCGGATGGGGGGGGGGAGGGGATGGGGGAGAAGGTCATCGTGCCATGGCCTAGGGTCGCTAAGACAGTGTTAGACGTGCAAGATGACCTGGCCAAGACGGGGCGGATTCCCAGCGTGATCTGGCTGGGGAGCCAGGCAATACCCCCGGAAAGCTACCTGGTGGGGATTGCCCAGGCCACGCAGAGCATTCTGCAGAATGCCGAGACCCCCAGCGCGGTTACGTTCCCCCCGGCACGGCTGGCGGCGGCGGATTACGTGGCCGATGACTCGACCGATCTCTGGGACTGGGCAATCTTCCCGCACGGATTTCATGCGCCCAAAATGATGTCGCTGGCGAAATTGCAAGCCTGGACGCTAAAGCCCGCATTCAAATAGACAACGGAGCTTGGATGCGTCCCAGAAGAGCTAAAAAAATTCCCGCCATTTATTTCCTATTTCTAAACATTAGTACCAAATTTCCGACAGAAACAGAGGATACTTCCTATAGCGCCCTAAGATACAGATAACTAAAGACTTTTTGTCATTTAGGGATGGGGAATCACCCCCACTCGATGGGGGATACTGCTACAAGATAAGAGATGCCACTATGATTTTTCATATTACAGCGCAATAAGCCCATCCTGTTTTTTATATAAGTCTTTTATAATCATAATATTACGTTTTTAATGGATTTGGCTCCAATCTTGCGACATATTGCCTACGAATACACGGTGCCCAGCCATCATTTTTGGGAACTTTTTATAGTCTTAGGCACTGTCCCACTCGATTTTACATATGAATCCTGCCCTTTTAGTTGGCGAATGCTCCTTGCTTCGCAGCCTATCGGTCAAAGGCTTAAGTTTCGGGAGGTCACATGGACACACATCCAAAATCTAAATCGATCCTTCTGGCGGGGGCACTCTTCGTATTTTCTATTTTCCTGCCCATGCTGTTCCATCCTACCGAAGCCTGGGCGGTGGGTTCAGCCATAACCGGCACGGTTGTGGACCCAACGGGCGCGGCGGTTCCAGATGCCTCCGTGAAGGTGCACAACACCGACACCGGGGTGGACAACACGGCGATGACCAATGGCTCCGGTGTTTATCACCTTGTCGTGCCCGCGGGAGTGTATGACGTCTCGGTCCAGAAGAGCGGTTTCAAGATGGAACAATTCACGGCGATTACCCTGACAGTCGACCAGGTCCTGACCCTCAACGCTTCCCTGGAAGTCGGAGCCGTAACCCAGATGGTGGAAGTCAGCGGTCAGAGTGTTGCGCCGATTGATCTTCAGGATGGGCAGATCAGCAACATTGTGGAGCAGCAAACCATTCTCGACATGCCGCTGATCACCCGCGACCCCTATCAACTGACGCTGCTGAGCCCCGGGGTCATTGAGAGTACGACGCGGTTTGGCGGATTTTCGGCCAATGGAACGCGCGAGAAGGACAATAACTTCCTGCTGGACGGTGTGGATAACAACGACACCGACGTGCCCGGTGGAGAGGGGCTGAACATCCTTGACCCCGATTCCACCCAGGAATTCCGGGTGATCACCAACAATTTTGCCCCTGAATACGGCCGCAACAACGGCGCCATCATCGACGTCATCACCAAGAGCGGGACGAACCAAATCCACGGCGACGCTTATTGGTTCGGCCGTTACGACGTGACCGGCGCCCGGGACTTCTTTAATGAAACTCCCGGCACGTCCAAATACCCTTATGAACGCAATATCATTGGCGGTTCGGCGGGGGGGCCCCTCATCAAGGACAAGACTTTCTGGTTTGCGAACTATGAAGGCAACCGATGGATCACGACCACCAGCGGGGAGAGCATCGTCCCCAATGCGGCTTTTCGCACCGGGATGTTCAATGCCATTGACCCGGCCACCGGCGCTTCCGTGCCGATCGATGTCAGCTCCCCAACGGCGGCCAATAATGGGATCGGTCTTCCCCTCGACCCGACCATCCAAAAAATTCTGGCGCTTTACCCCACCCCCACGCCGGGTACACCGGCCATCGACAATGCCGACGGCCAGTACTTTTACCCCAACTCCGATCGATTTACCTCCGACAACTTTACGGTAAAAATCGATCACCACCTCAACGAAAAGAACACCCTGAGCGGGAGATATGTCTATTCTCGAATCTTTGACCCAAATGAAGGAGGAGAGTTCCTGCCTCCCAATCTCGGGGCGATCACCACGGATCAGCACACCCAGAATTTTTCGTTGGATTGGACCTCGACCTTACGCCCCAACCTAGTTAACGATCTGCGCATCGGCGCCAACCGAACCACTGACCCGTTTACTTGTCAGGGGACGAATGTCATCAATAGTTTCGGTCCCCTGGACCCCTTCGGCAGGGGCACGGACTACCTGCTCACCGACGAATATGGATCCGGCCCCACCGACTTTGGTTGCACAACGCTGGGCGATCTCGATAATGAATCACGGTCCACCGGCACCTATCAAATTCTTGAAGGTCTGAATTGGATCAAAGGGACCCACACTTTGAAGTTTGGGTGGGAGGGCCGCGATATTTACTCGAACTCCTACGACAACTTTGGCTCGCGGACGACGGTGGATTTCGCCCCTGAGTATGAATTTGGTTTTGGGACCCTGACGGGGGCGCTCCCTGCCGGGATCGGGTTAGACCCGATCCTTAACGATGAAGTCGCCATGCTGCTGGGCTTCGCGACCACGCAAAGCCAGAGCCAGTTTTTTAACGCCCAGGGCGTCCGGAATGGCAGCGACCTGCGCGGCTTCCGCCAGAAGGAATTTGCCTTCTACGGCCAGGATGCCTGGAAAGTTCGGCCCAACCTGACCCTCAATTACGGCTTGCGGTGGGAGTACTACGGTGTGCCCTTCGACGCCAACGACAATTTCACCAACCTCTTTGCCGATCCCAGCGGTCCGGCTCCATTCACCTTTACGGTTGTTGGCCCTGGCCACCGCCCCGCCTGGGATAATGAATACGCGAATTTCGAACCCCGCGTGGGTTTTGCCTGGGACCCCTTCAAGGACGGCAAAACCTCCATCCGTGGGGGCTACGGCATTTTTCATGACCGCGTGTATGGAAATCTCTTTGAGAATTCCCGCGGCAATCCACCCTTCCAGGAGCCTTTTACGGCCAACCCGCTTAATTCTCTGACGGGACTCCCAGCGCCCACCACCGTCCCCACGTCCGCAACCGTGCAGAACTTCGCGGATGGAGGCGGGTTCGTATTTCCGATTTTGATTGACCCGCAATTCCACACTCCCTACAGCGAAAACTGGAATTTTGGGATTCAGAGACAACTCACCGACTCCTTGCAACTTGAGATCGAATATGTGGGGGTGAGGGGACTGCGATTGTTCCGGGAGGTGGATGGCAATCCGCCGCAACCAGGTCTGGTCAAGGCGTTGGAAGCCTATTGCAAAGATCCTACCAATGCCTATGGCTGCGTGGATAGCGCCGACGCGTCAACCCTGACCAGCTACAATCTTTGGATTGGGCAGGAGGAGGGAACTCTACCTTTCGATGCTGTCAACAATAATGCCTTCGAGGAAAATTGCTGCACGCCCGGGGCGGATTTGGCAAAGTCGATCGCCAAGTCCTCCTACGACGGCCTTCAAATCAACGTGACCCAGCGGCTCTCACACGGCATTCAGATTCAGACCGCCTATACGTGGTCACACACCCTCGATAATGCCTCTGATCCCCTGGACCCCGCCGGGAACGGCACCGGTTCCTCCGCGAACCGAAGTCTGCCCCGCAACTCTTTCAACCTGAATGCCGAATACGGCAACTCGGACTTCGATGTGCGCCAGCGCCTGTCCATTAATTTCATCTATCAGCCCAATATCGGACGGGGCCGCGCTTATCTCAACTCAGGAATGGTGGGCAAGGTTATGGAAGGTTGGGAGTTGAGCGGAATTGCAACGTTCCAGACCGGCCAGCCCTTTGACATCTTCGGCTACCGGGACGATCAGCACACGGGACTCTCCGATCGCCCCGAGATCATCGCTCCGGCCGTCAATCCGACCAACCACCCGCGCCTGCAAACCGGACCGCCTCTGGGTGCATTCACTTTGGAGCCCTATGACTCGCCCTCCAATGTAAGCCGGAACAGGTTTTTTGGGCCTGGAATTAACGTCTGGAATACGGCGCTGATTAAGAATCAGGCGCTGACCGAAGGAGTCAAGCTGCAGATTCGGTTTGAGTTCTACAATCTCTTCAACCACCCGGATCTGGGCATCCCGGACAATGGCATCGCCGATGTGGGGACTTTCGGCACGTCGTACTACCAGGTGGGTAACAACGATGGCACCACCGGAGCGCGGCAAATCCAGTTTGGCTTGAAGCTGTTATTCTAGCCGGTACAATCGACCGAGATTGTGCTGTATTTTGGTTTCAGAAGGGCGACTGGAGAATTCCGGCGCCCTTCTTTTGTTTTGGGGGACACCAGAAACTGACGACTGGCCCCATGGGCTAGAGGACGCCGTCGGCATTGGGGGCTGATTTCGGCAACGGACGGCTGATTCGGGAAAATGGGATGAGACGGGCGGTTTGAGGAATTTTACAGCGCCAAGACACGCAGATTACAGAAATGTGTATATGTCAATTCATAGAAATTTCCCCCACTAGGGCCCCAAGCGCCTCATAACTATCTGATTCTAAATAAAATACAGATACTTAGCGGCGTTTAATGGATGGCCCGTCTCTTGCAGTACTAAAGTACTTGGGGGCATTAGTCGTATCCTCTCTTCTGCCAAGGCGGTTCGAACCCTAGACGAGCTGCTTTTATCGGGTCAAGATGAGTTTACACACGCACCTCGTGTCCGGCGCGAGTCCAGAAGCCGATTTGGACCCAAGCTGTCGAAGTGCTATCCGGGCCGCGACGGTCATGGATTTTGACCCGTCGGCCAAATTTTCCCAGTCCATCCCCATCCTTGATCGAAATCGAACCCAACCCCCATTGAAAGAAGTGGAACTCCGCCCCGTCATGCTGTCATTCGGCTTTATTTCCAATGCAAGGTGCAATCCCTGTGGCCGGGTTCATGTTCCAGTCCCCAAGAGGTCCAAGAGTTCGAGGCGGACCGAAATTCATCAGATCATAAAAAAAGGGAGAACCTCATGCTGAAGTGGGACCGTGGATATTGGCAAGTTCTGGCCCTATTGGTGGTATGCGCAGTATGTCTGTCCGGCTCGATGATCTATCCTCAGGCCACAATTTCCTCCGGCAATATTGTGGGGACCGTAGTCGATGAAACCGGCGCGGTGGTTCCCGGCGCCAAAGTGTCGATCAATAACCAGGCCACCGGACTGCAAATCAATACAACGACCAATTCCTCGGGGATTTATGCCTCTGGACCCCTGGCCCCGGGTGAATACACGGTGCGGGCAGAGGCGCCGGGCTTCTCCGCCACCGTCGTCACCCTGACCGTGCAGATCAATAACATCTCGAATGGCAACCTCGTGCTGCATGTAGGCGCCACGACCACCACGGTGGAGGTTGAATCCACCGGAGTGCAGGTCAATACCGACCAGGCGACGGTGCAGGGAGTAATTACGACGCAGCAGATTGAAGAGCTCCCGATCAGCGGCCGTAATTTCCTGCAACTCGCCCAGCTTGAACCGGGCGTGCAAATCCAGGACGGCGCAACTTTTGACCCCACCAAGAACGGCTATGCCTCCATTTCCTTCGGGGGCCGGTACGGACGCACGGCGCGAATTGAAGTGGACGGCGGCGACATCAGCGACGAAAACGTCGGCACCACCACGATGAACATTCCCGCCAGCGCCATCCAGGAGTTTCAAATCGAGCAATCCTCGCTGGATCTTTCCAGCGGCATGACTTCCTCGGGGGCGGTGAATATTTCCACGCGCTCCGGCAGCAACGCCATTCATGGCGAGGGGTTTTATGCCGGGCGCTGGCACAATATCGCCGCGCGGGTGGCTCCCACCGACCTCTTCTTCCGCCGCGAGCAGTTTGGCGGCAATGTGGGCGGACCCATCAAGAAGGACAAGGTATTTTTCTTCCTCGACTATGAGCGGTCACGCCAGGACTATTCGGCTCCGGTACTGCTTGGCGATCCGTTTAGCGCGCTCTCCAGCTCCGTCAATCAGCCCTTCAAGGAACACGACGTCTTCGGCCGGATGGATTACCAGGTGAACGACAAACTGCGGGCTTTCTACCGGTATACTTACAACATCAACAGCAACGTCGTTCCCTACATCCAGAATACCTTTCAACCCTTTGTGAACCGCGACCACGCCCAGGATCATCTGGCGGGCTTCGATTTGACCACGGGAAAATTCACTCACTCCTTCCGCTTTGAATTCCTCCGCTTCGCCAATGAGATTGGGGATGCGGTGGCAGGGTCGGGGATTTTTGATCCCGCGCCGGGAATTGAGCTGGCGATCGGAGCAGACCCCTTCTGCCTCACTCCCGGCGCCAACGCCTTCTGTTCGGGAACAAATTTTCTGGCTCCCCAGGTGACGCAACAGCACGATCTGGAATTCAAATACGATGGCAGCACGATTCGCGGCAAGCATATGATCCGCTACGGCATGGAAGTGAACCGCATTCTGGGCGGTGGCTACGCTTCATTCCTGCAAATCGCGCCGGCGGTATATGACGCTTTCTCCCCCGCTGAACAGACCCAGGCGGCAAGTGGACCATTTCCGGGAGGAGCAGGGAACCCGCTCAACTACCCTGTGGATGGGGCATTTTACGGCAATGGCATCGGCTACGATACGTCGGTGCCGATGTTCGGCCTTCCTGCCGGCGGCCAATTTGACACGCGTTTTTCCTGGTACGTTGGCGATAGCTGGAAGATCCTGCCCAATCTCAACATCACTCTGGGACTGCACTACATTCGCGACACGGGGCGCAGCGATTCCCAATTGGGCCCCTTGCCTGCCCTGAATGCCTTCGGGCAAGGGTTGGGCAATGCCGTTCACCAGCCCAATTTGAATTTCTCACCCATTGTGGGAATTGCCTGGGACCCCACCAAGAGCGGCAAGACGGTGATCCGCGCGGGCGGCGGAATTTATTACGAAAATACCGTTTGGAACAACGTGCTGTTTGACGCGCCAGGACGTTTGCAGAAAGGGTTGTTCTGGAACTATGCCGGCGACAACTCCTTCAATGGCGAGACGATTGGGACGGTGTACCCGCAAATTATTGCCGCGCAACAGGCGTTCCAGGCAGCGACCCTGGCGGCCGGGCCATCGGCCAATCCTGTCTATGTTGGAAGTACCTTTAGCGCCGGCCAGGGGAATGGCCTGGATCTCATCGCCCCGAACTTCCGCACGCCATATTCCATCCAGCTTAATGGCGGCATCCAGCACGAATTTCGACCCGGACGGTGTTGACCGTCGATTACTTAAGGAATCGCGGACTTCACTACCTCGTCTATTACGATACCAACCATCAAGGCGCGGCCCGCTACCTGGATAAGAATGCTGCATTGAGTGCAATTAACGCAACCAACGAGTTGTTTTCAATGTCCGGACGGCCCGAGTGGAATTGATTGTGCCATTCAAGCCGGCGCGGGGATTGCCGATTACGCGACCAATGGGCTCGACTCCGCTTCTTCGACGTTTGGCTTTGGAGGGGCTGCCACCGGCGCGGCGTTTCCAGGGCTTAATCCCAATTTGGGACAGAACCAGATGCTTTTCCCCATCGGGTTCTCGACCTATAACGGGCTGGATGTTTCCTTGAAACAGCAGGTGAAGAACCCCATGCGGGGAGTGGAAGGTGTGAATCTGCAAGTTTCGTACTCACTCTCGCGCTTCGATTCGATGGTGACTGATCAGGACTTCGGAGGAGGGCTAACCGATTTCGACAACTACAATCACTATTACGGGCCCAACGCTCTCGACCGGACGCACCAATTCTCCTTCGGCGGAGTCTTCACGCTGGCGCATGGGCTCCAACTGAGTCTCATCGTCCATGCCGATAGCCCTCTGCCGGCGACTCTGACGTTGACTCCGGGACCCGAACGGGTCACCAGCCCCGGGGAAATCTTCCAGTCCGACCTCACCGGCGATGGCACCGATGGAGACGTTCTGCCGGGCACTAATATTGGATCCTTCGGGCGCAGCGTCACTCCCAAGAACATCAATAATTACATCGACGCCTATGATCAGAAGTATGCTGGTAACATTACCCCTGCCGGACAGGCGTTAGTTACGGCAAATCTGATTACCACGAGCCAATTACAGCAGTTGGGCGCAGTCGCGCCGGAACTCGCCACCGCTCCCCCCGGTCAGGTGGGGATGGGTGGACTGTTCTACGCCGATCTCGGCCTGACCTACGTCGCGAAGATCCGTGAAAGGATCACGCTGGAACCGAGCGTTACTTTCTACAACGTGACCAACTCGCAGAACTTCGATGAGGGAAACAACGTCCTCAGTGGAGTCCTTCAGGCCGCCGGCTCCTCTGTGCCCACGGGTTCCGCCAACAGCACGACCTACGGCCAGCGCACCACGCACGTGACCCTGGGCTCCGGCACCTACGGCCAGGGCGGCCCGCGCGTCCTGGAGTTTGGATTGAAGTTTACGTTCTAATTGCGATCACTGATTTTCAGAATCCGGCTCGTGGCGAAAGTCATGGGCCGGATTTTTGTTTGCGGGGAGGCTTGATCGGTCGACGCTTCAATCGCCATCAACCTGAGATCAGCTTACGGGCTTATTCCGGGAGGACCTCTTGGACGCGGCTGAGAATCAGGGAGGGCATCAGCGGATGGGCTTCGAGCGATTGCCCCACGGTGATTTTCATGGCGGAGTGCTTGGCGCGCGCGGCATCCACGAGTTTCGGCATGTCACGGCGCAGGTGCAGACCGACGGTGAGGAAATACGGAATGATGATGAGACGTTCAATCCCCGCGTCGGCAGCCTGCGCGACCGCGGCGGGAAGGTCCGGCTCGCCTCCGTCAAGGAACGCCGCGCGCACGTAATTGTAGGGCCCGGCCACCTCGATTTTCGCGGCTAATTCACGCACGCCGTCATTGGCCTCTTCCACCGGACTCCCATGCGCGAATAACAATATTCCCGTCTTCATCATCCTCAGATTACACAGATTTCAACGAGAAAGCGAAAAAGAACAAAAGCAAAAGAACAAAACCAAAGGAAGGACTGCCCCACGGTTTGCTGTCAAGGCCGAGAACATTGGGATTCCACTGTCTTTATTGCATGCCTGCTGCTTTGTGCTTATCTTCACTTTCTAATCTGCGTAATCTGCGCAATCTGTGGATTAACCCTCAGCGGCTTCGCCTTCCGGCAAAAAGATCGACGCGGCGCCGTAGACGCCCACGTTGTTCTTTAGCTTTGCGGGGAGGACGGGCGTGCTTGCGGCGAAGCCGTTGATGGTGTGGCTGGGAATCGTCGCGCGAATCTTGTCAAACAGTGGCCTGCCGATATGGGAGACGCCGCCGCCGATGATGATGGCGTCGGGGTCGAAGAGGCTGATCATCCCGCCCAACCAGATTCCGAGGTATCGGCCCGTATCATCGAGAATTTTTTTCGCGATGCTGTCGCCCTGGCGCGCCGCATCCTGGATAAGCTGGGGAGTAATCTCCTCGGTATGGCCGTGCGTCTGGTCACGGAGCAGGCTTGGCATACTATGCTCCTGTTCGAGCATCACGCGCGCGCGCCGGGCCATTCCCGGGCCCGCTGCCAGGGCTTCAATGCAGCCGTAGTTTCCGCAGCCGCAGTGGTAGGGGCTGTGATAGTCGATTGAGACGTGCCCGCCCTCGCCGGCGATGCCGTTCTTGCCGTGATAGATTTTCCCGTCGATGATGACGCCGGTTCCGATGCCGGTGCTGACGGTCACATAAAAAATGTCCTTAAACCCGACCGCGGCGCCGAATAGGACCTCCGCAAGCCCCGCCGCATTCGCGTCGTTCTCGAGCTTTGCCGGCACGCCGAATTCCTTTTCCACCAGCTTGGTCAGTTGAATATTCCGCCATCCGGGCAAATTGGGCGGATTCAGTACCACGCCGGTTTTGGGATTGAGCGGCCCAGGCGCGCAGATGCCGATTCCGCCCACATTATTCTTGCCACCCGCCGCGCGCAGCAGACGGCCGATGAGGGTGGTGATCTGGCTCAGACTCTTTTTGAATCCCTTGTCCGCATACGTGGGCACGACTTGAGCATTGCTCAATTTGCCCTTGCGAGTCACCAGCCCTCCGGCGACCTTGGTCCCGCCCACATCGATGCCGATAATGTACTGCTTCATAGTTTGCAATCTCCCTTCGTCTCAAACCTGCAGGTCCCGCGGCCAATCGCGTCGTTGAGGGCGCGAGTTTCCAAGCCCTCGAAAGCGTGGAGCATCCGGAAATGGCAAAGTATATCGCAAGGCGAGGGGTTTGAGGAAATCGGAATCTAGGCGGGAAAATCGGGGCATGGAATCGCGCCGCCTTTGCCTTGCCTTATGGCGGAAAATTGCGTAATCTTCCGACTATGCCTCGAGGCCGCGCTGCACGCTTGATTCCGGTCGTCCCCACCGACGTGGTGATACCGGATAAGCTGTATTTTCGCATTGGCGAAGTCAGCGAGTTGACCCGTACCAAAGCGTTCGTTCTGCGCTTTTGGGAGACGGAGTTCTCCGGCCTGCGCCCGGTCAAGGGCAAGACCGGCCATCGGCTCTATCGCCGCAAGGATGTGGAGATGATCTTCCACATCCGCCACCTGCTGTACGAAAAGGGCTTTACGATTGACGGCGCGCGCCGGCACCTCGCGAACAACGGGGGAAGTTCGGCCGAGCAGAAGCCGCTCTTTAAGGGGCCAGTGGACGTAAAGCAGCTCAAGGCCATTCGCCAGGAGTTGCAGAGCGTGTTGACAATGCTTTCGCGGAAGTGCTAGCGTAAAAGATTG
The DNA here is from genome assembly GCA_963733285.1 of uncultured Acidobacteriota bacterium. Lineage (GTDB taxonomy): Bacteria > Acidobacteriota > Terriglobia > UBA7540 > UBA7540 > Bog-366. The sequence goes on along the minus strand of CAVTDA010000015.1, from coordinate 33,566 downwards.
CGCGCTGCACGCTTGAACCCCCTGTGCGGCCGCATTGACGGGTCACGGGACGTAGCGCAGCCTGGTAGCGCACTTGCTTGGGGTGCAAGGGGTCGGCAGTTCGAATCTGCCCGTCCCGACCAAAAAAAACAGGTGTCAGGTATCAGGTACAAGGTGTTAGCGACGAACGCAGGAGATATTCTCTGACACCTGACACCTGAAACCTCCACCTTCTTTGTCGGGGCGTAGCGTAGCCTGGTAGCGCGCTTGCTTCGGGAGCAAGAGGTCCCCAGTTCAAATCTGGGCGCCCCGACCAAATTTCCCAAATTCAAACCTCCGCCGGCTTCCATCTTTTGTTCCGTGGCTGTCGCCATCAACCCTCGAAGGCAGGCTGCAACCATGCATCCCACGATAGTCGAGGTATAATGAGGTCCGAGCCTAATGCGCTTTGAAGGTAGTCCAAAGCGGGAGGAGTGAAATGACCATTCAAATCCAGCTTAAACCCGAGATCGAGGCCGAACTAAAGGCACAGGCGCAGAAAAATGGGCTCGCTTTGAGTCAATACGTTCAGCGGATCCTGGAAGAACATGTACCCGGCCAGCCCTTGGATTCTGCTATGACCCCTGAGGAAAGGGCAAAGGCCTTTCAGAATTGGTCGCTGACCTTCCCCCGCCACCGGTCTACGCCTCTTCCCGACGACGCCGTCAGTCGGGAAGCCTTTTACCAGACGGACAACGAGTAGCGATTCATGGATTGCCTCGTCGACACTAACGTCTTGCTTCGAAGTTTCCACCAAACTCACCCGATGCACCCGAGTGCGCTTGCGGCCTTGACCGGCCTCCTCACTTCCGGTGATCGCTTGTGCATAACGCCACAAAACATCATCGAGTTTTGGAACGTCTGTACGCGGCCGGCAGACCGAAATGGACTGGGCCTTTCTCCGGCCGAGGCGGACGGCGAAGCTTCGCGGCTCGAAGGTATTTTGACGCTTCTCCCTGACATTCCGGCGATTTACTCTGAATGGCGTCGGCTTGTTGTCGCCCACTCCGTTTCAGGCGTTCGCGTCCATGATGCGCGCATCGTTGCAGCCATGAATGTCTACGGAATCAGGACTCTGATTACCTTTAATTGCCCTGACTTCGCACGATATCCGGGAATCCGGCCGGTGCATCCAAATGATCTGGCCAAACCGGCGAATCCATAGAAACGCAGATCGCTGGGCGCGCCGCGCCCTGAGAACTCTTGGGCTGAAAAGGAAACGCAAGAGTTCCCAGTTCATATCTGGGCGCCCCGACCATTCCTCCTAAATTTAAGACTCCCGGCGCCAATCAAGAAACTATTCAAAAGTGAAGTTTCTTGCCACCACTCCCCGTGACAAGTGATGGACAAATTACACATTGCCGGACATACGAGGGAGGCCAACGGAAATCCAGAAAATGTGGCTTTTAAGCTGAAACCATGAAATCATGTTGGTTCGGAGTTTGCTATGGCGGCCAAGGAAAGAATTGACTGGTCGGAATGCCCGCTTATCGAAGTTAAGCCGGGAGTGCAAAGCGGCGCCCCTGTGCTGCGCGGCACGAGGATGCCGGTTAACGCCATTGTCGATAACTTCGGCTATGGCGTCAGCGCCGCGGAAATCGCAGAACAATTTGAAATCCCGCGCGAACGAGTCGAGGCGATTTTGGCTTACGCCCAGGGTCACCGCGTTGCGCATCCTGTTCGATAAAAATGTTCCGGTTGGTGTGCGCGGCTTCCTGCCCAACCATGAGGTCCATACTTTCGTCGAAATGCAGTGGCCCGACCAACTGGAAAACGGCGAACTTTTGACGATGGCGGAACAAGCCGGATTCGACGTGATGGTTACCTCCGATCAGAACATCCGTTACCAGCAAAACCTGTCTGGCCGAAAACTAGCTTTGGTCGTCCTCGGGTCCAATATCTGGCCGGTGGTACGAAAGTACAGCGCAGCGATAACGGCGAGAGTCGATGGGGCATCACCGGGAAGCTATGACTTCATCGAAATGCCGCTTCCGCCAAAACCGCGAAGGAGTGGCGGCTAAACGGATGCCCGGCAGCGGAGATCTGCCTTGGTTACAACCCAGCAATGGGAGTTACGAGGATCCAGGAACGAGTAACAGATCGGCACCACTTGAGCGTTTTTACATTGTTTTTGCGTTGCCAGGCGCGCTGCAAAAATTGCAAAATAGACTTACTTAACGAGCTTCGAAATCAAGAGGTCCCCAGTTCAAATCTGGGCGCCCCGACCAATCCCCCGTAGGGTTACTTTTTACCGCCTTCCCCGTGGGAAGCTCAAGGGCACTACAGCGCGAATTAAGGCCCAAGAGAATTGCGTGATCCCCTCGGCGTTCACAGCAAGCATTCTTTCTTGAATTCAGGATGGTCGCTTAAGTACTTTTTGGCCAAAATGTACATTACGTCAGGTTTCTCCACACCGACGCCACGTTCCTCAACTGTGCATTGAATACCTTTGTTTTTGAGCAGGCTCACGAAGCTATCGGTGTGAAGATCCCCGCAGATGAAAATCCCGTTTAGCATGAGATTCCCGTCCATTTTCTCCAGCCAAAACCTCTCTCGAATGGGGAAGTTCCTCGCTATGTCCCTTGCGAAGGCCTTCGTGAGGGTCGTCTCCCTCGCGTCCTCTTGAATCGACACTTTACACTCAAGGGTTTTGCAATCCTCGCACCCGATCACCTTACGCTCTTCTAGATTGGGATCGCAAAATATATGCTTGATTTTTTCACTGTCGGCGATTTGCATAGCGATTGAAACCCGGCTTCGCATTACTAGTGCTTCTTCGGCGGTCCTCCTCTGCAATAAAGCGAAGGTTGAACCTTTTCGATAGTTCGGTGCAAACAGTTGACGAAAGCCTGTTGCGCCACTGTAAGCTGGGTTTCCAGGTCACGCGCCTGCGCCCCATGATCTGTACCAATGATGTAAACCATTAAGAAACTCCCAGCGCGGAGCTTAGCACACGGTTAAACTTTCTCCATGGGTGGTCATGCAGGGAGAAGTCCCGGTTCAAATCTGGGCGCCCCGACCATTTTTCAATAACCTGGAGAGCCATACATTCCCTTTGATATCCTCGGTGCTCGCATTCGCTGATATCCACTTCGAGTTGTTTTTCCCAGTTCCGCTTCCCCCTGAACTGCAAGCCCGATGGTGATATGATAGGAAAATGCGGCTCGAATGGCCAAATTTGGGGGCGACGATGACGACGAACCGAATCCAGATCGACCCTGATGTCATGATGGGCAAGCCGGTGATTCAAGGTACGCGGATCACCGTGGAGCTGATCCTTCGTAAGCTGGCTGAGGGCGAAACAGAAACGGGGCTGCTTGAGGATTATCCTCACCTGACGGCTGAGGACATCCGCGCGGTGATCGCCCACGGCGCCGCCAGCGTAGCTCGCGCAGAAGTGGTTCTGCCCTCTCCTCCAATCCTCCCACCAAATTGACTCTGCCCTGATCGCGACTTACAAGTTCAGGGTTGATTCTCGGCGCATTACCCAATAAGCTTTCCCCATTTCCATCGACAGTAAAGATGTCACGGTTCGTGGAGGTGTGGTCATGGTGAATCGTCGGAAATTCGTCAAGAGTTCATTGGCGGTACTGGGTGGGTCGGCGCTTGCGCCGGCAATCTTCACCTCGCGATTTGCTGCGGCTCCTCACCCCGCATCGGCGCCAAGGCTCACGATTGACTATCCGCAAAAGAATATTCCACCACTTGATGTCCCTCTGCTCCGCGGCAAGCGCTACCAGGACACCATTCCCGACACCTTCGACATTGCCGACCGTTGCGAACTCGCCATCAACGCGATGACCGGCATCACCGATCCCAGCTACGACTACGAGGTGTATTGGGAGGCGCAGCTCTTCCGCAATCCGGCCGTCATGATGCATGACCACAATGACTGGGTGCAAAGCTGCGAAGGCTTTATGGAAGCCCTGCCGCTGCTCCGCGTCGCGACCGGGAGCACCTTAAATCCGCAGGTGGATGAAGTCTGGGAGCGCGTGAGCCTCGCAAGCATCGGCCCTGACGGCCTGACCTACGAAGTCCTGAACGGCACGCCGTGGAGCCGGCTCAATCCCTGGAGCTTCCACAAGGTCTGGATGCCCGATGGCAGCGTGAAGGGCATCGAGGAACCCTCGCTGACACTTGCGACCACGCCCTCGAAATGCGCCCGCGTGATCGGGACGATGAGCGTTTACTACCTTCGCGACCAGAATCCGGTCTGGAAACAAACCGCGGAGCGCATGATTCGACCGCTTTACCGAACTCGCCGTGCAAAAGGATGGCTTCACGTATCTGCCGAATTGGGCCTACGCGCCGTTCGCGAAATGCGGGCCCGACGCCGCCCATGCCCTCAGGCTGGGATGCGGTGGACTATGGCGCGCTGCGCATGATTCAAGGGCTGACGCAATACTACCGCGCCACCGGCTATGAGCCCGCGCGCAAGCTGGCCTCGGGGCTCACCGCATTTGGAATGGGGTACACGAATTACTACGACGCGCAGGGACGATTCCTGTTCTCACCGAGCGAACGCCAGCAATTGATGTTTGCCAAGCGTATGAAGCGGAATTATCCCGAAGCCAAGGATGCGCCGTTTGGCGGCCACTTCCACAATCACACCATCGGCCTGCTGAGCATGCTGGAATACGCGGTCGCGGTGAAAGACCAAACCACGCTCGACTTCGTGAACTCCAGCTTCAAGTGGGCGCGCGAGCAGGGTTCGCCCCTGGTCGGGTTTTTCCCCGAGCTCATTATCAACAATCGCTACACGGCGTGCGAGAGTTGCGAGGTGGCGGATATGCTCGGCATCGCTATCAAACTCACGCAAGCGGGCGCGGGAGATTATTGGGACGACGTCGACCGCTGGACGCGCAACACGTTTGCTGAACAACAACTCGTCGATGGTAGCTGGATTCCCGTTTTTGCCGCCACCCAGCCGGCCAAACCCGTGGCCTCCAACGAAACCACGGATCGTCTGGTGGAGCGGCTGCGCGGTTCGTTTGCGGGCTGGGCCAATGGAAACGAGTTCGCCGACAGCATCGGAATCCAACAATGCTGCCTGGGTAATTCCGCGCGGTCGCTTTATTACATCTGGCAGAGCATTCTGGAACCAAAGGGTGATGAATTGCGCGTGAACCTTTTGATGAATCGCGCCTCGCCCTGGGCCGATGTTTACAGTCATATTCCTTATGAGGGCCGGGTGGATTTGAAATTCAAGAAGTCGTTTCGCAATGCTCTGGTGCGCATGCCCGAGTGGGTTATGAGTGGCAGCAGCGAAGTGGGCTGCACAGTGAACGGAGCCCCGCGCAAGGTGCGTTGGGAAGGGCGCTACATCGACGCCGGTCCGGCGCTTCCGGGGCAGAAGATTGTCGTGACCTTCCCCATCTCCGAGCGCACGGTCAAGGAAACGATTGGCGACGTGCCTTATACGCTGACCATCAAGGGAAACACCGTGACCACGATCGATCCGCCTGGAAAAGTCGGTCCCTTATATCAGCGCGCTTATTTCCGCGCCAACCGTGCCCCGGTCAAGACTGTGTCGCGATTCGTTTCAGATGAAACGCTCTTTTGGTAAGGTGTTTGATTCCGCCGGCGAACGTCACCAGACAATTTCTTCGTCCGGAACAAATCGCTCGACTTTCCGCATGGGAGCTTCCGTGCCGCGAAAATAAGCGCGTTCGTAGAGCGGACCATTCTTCCCCGGCGGGTCGATGCTGATCACCGTATTCCCCTTGATCTCCAGTGTGTAAGGCACGTTTCCAATCACTTCCGCCGTGTGGCGCGTCGAGATCGGAAAAGTCACCGTGAGCATTTCTCCCGGCTTCGCGCTGCCCACATTCAAGTAGCGGCCTTCCCAGGTGAATTCGCGATCGCCCTCTCCAGTTGAAGCTGCAACTTCCTGCTCGTCGGGCATGACCCACTCCGGAACCCGCACCAGCAGAGCGCTGAGCGGCTTCTTGACGACGATTTCCACTTTTCCTCGATAAGGAATGTAACTGCAAATATCCACCCAATCGGAAGCGCGGTTGAGCAGCAGGTTGATGCGCAGCTTGCCCTGGTGGTAGCTTAGAATATTCTGCCAAATGTAGTACATCGTCCGCGAGGAGTTTCCCGTGCAGCAGTGTTGAATGGAGCGCGGGTGCTGCGGGGTCTCGACGCCGAAATCGTTGGCTGTCGACCAGCCCGCAAAAGCGCCGACGCTGCGTTCGGCAACGTGATCGCCGGTTTCGTTCCACGCCACGGATTTCTGCGGAGAACGCTCGGCGAGTTTGTGGATCCAATCGGGATTGGTAATCTGCGACTCGGTAAAGTGGTTGCGCGTCCAGCGGTCGGCATCGTCCCAGTAGTCGGCAATTCCGGCGGAGCTCATTTTCAGCGCCAGGGCGATCATGTCGGCGATGGTGTCGGTTTCGCACGCGTCGTAATGCGGCATGAACCATTCAGGGAAGAATCCCATCGAGGGTGAACTGTAATGCGTCTTGGCCCACTCGTAGGCACCGCGCACTTGGTCAATCACGCCGCGGTCGTTCGCGACGATTCCATATTCCAGCATGGCGACGAGGCCGATTCCGTGGCCATGTCCGTGCCCGCCGTGGACGAGGGAATCGACATCCCAGCTTTTTCTCTCCCAACCTTTCTCGGTATCGCTGAAGATCCAGGCGCCGCTGGGCTCGTAATACTGCCCGTGGTGACGGAGATAGTTCGTCAATTTTCCAGCAAGGCGCAGGGCCGGTTCGTATCCCGTCGCCTGATAGTACTGCGCAAGGCCCTGAATGATGCGCCCGCTAAGCTCCTCCGCCATGATTCCGGTCGGCATGGGGGCATCGGCGGGGTATTTGCCGCCGGGAAGAAAGCTCCCCTTGGGAAAATACGCATAGTCGCCGCGGTCGAGCGCAATTTCGCTGAGGCGCGTAATCATTTTCTCCGTCGCGGTCTTCCACATCGGATTCCCCGTCCTGAGGTAATAGACGGTCATCGTCGCAATCGCGCGATGGGCGAACTCCACGCTTCCCAGTTGCGTGACCGCGGGATCGTTCATTGCAATGGTCTTGCCATCGGCCGTCCAGACCGGCTCTTCATAGGCGCGCGGAACGCTCTGCAAGCTCCACGGCCGCCCGCGCACCGGAAGGTAGGCAAGCCCGTCGGGGCCAATCGTCTGCAACTGAACGCGCATCCACGTGGTGTCCACATCGGCGTTTTTTGTGCTTCCCGTCGCTACCCGCACCAGCGGCAGCGCCTCCATCATGCCTTCCACGGTCTGCACCCAGTCGCTGAAATCGTGCTTCATTACGGGTGGATTTTGATAGAACGTCGTGAGCCAATAGACTTCATCGTCGGCATTGGGATCGGCGATGGAAGTCATCACTCGAATGCACAGCTCGGCGCGCTCGGCGATATCGAGCGTGTCGGGAATGGTGTCGGTGTAGCGCGTGCCTTTCACGATGGGGAATTCGAAGGCGGGAATATTTTCACGGATATATTCGATTCTCAGTTTCCCGGTTGGGATTGACTCAGGCGGAGGGAAGGATTCGGAGAAGCCGCTCGGCGAGACCGTGCCACCCTTCTTCTGGTCATCGGCCAAAAGGTCGCCGCTCAACGCGAAGATCGCTGCCTTCAAAAGGTCCCGGCGCTGCATGGTGAATTCCCCCAATAACAATTGAAATAATTACGTGGCATTGTACGTTAGATGCGATGAAGAAGCTAGGAGCGGCGGTGACCCGCGCGGTTTCCAACTGAGTTGTCAGATTGTCGAGCGGGAATCGAAGTGTTTGTCGAAGTTCTTTGCAAGGTCCGTTGGCACCCGTTCCCATTCTGCGTCAGGTACTTCCTGGGCGATTGCGGCGAAGGATCTTTCCAGGGAGAGGGTGGTGGCTGGGCGCAGCACCGCGACAGGACGGGCATCGTGCTCGATGACAACTTCGTCGCCAGCGCGCACATGTTCCAATAGGGCGGCAAAATCGCTTGCCGCTTCCGTGGCCGAAATGTGAATCACACGGTTTCCCATCTCACTAATATACACGGAGTCGCTGACCTATTTCTGGATTCTGGGGCTAAAGCGCGCTCAGTTGCGTTTTGAGATCTTGCAGAAACTTTGCGGCGGCCACGCCATCGGCGATGCGGTGATCGAGCGTCAAGGTTGCGGACATCACGGCGCGCCAGGAAATCCCGCCGTTCTCTTCGCGACGAGGCTGATCGGTGACAGCTCCCACCGAAAGAATTGCCGCCTGTGAGGGCACGATGATGGCGGTAAAGGATTCCACGCCAAACATGCCGAGGTTGCTGACCGTAAACGTCCCGCCAGTCAAATCGGCCTCGGTGAGTTGTTTCTTCTCGGATTTGGCGGTGAATTGTGCGGTGACGGCGGCAAGCTCTTCCAGGCTCAGCTTGTCGGCGTTGCGGATGACGGGGATGAAAAGGCCCTCGTCGGTTCCGAGCGCAAATCCAATGTGAATCTCCCGGCGGTGCAGCGTATCGCCTTCCAGCATCGAGGTCAGGTCGGGGTGAGCGGAAAGTGTGCGCGCGGTGGCGTAGAGAACCAGATCGTTCACCGAAATTTTCTTGCCTTCTGCCTTGAGCGAGTTCTTCTTCCGCAGGGCCGCATCCATCTCCATCTGCATGGTGACGCTGAACTCGGGGATCTCCTGCTTGCTTTTGGTGACGGTGCGGATGATGGCCTTGCGCATCGAGGAGAGCTGAAAGACGCCGCCGGTAGCAGTCGCGCCCGCAGGTTTGGTGGCGGATGCCGCGGGCTTGGCCGTCGCCGCGCGCAGTACGTCTTCCTTCTCGATACGTCCATCGGGGCCGCTGCCCGCGACGGTTGCAAGATCGATGCCTTTTTCCTGGGCCAGTTTCTTCGCGAGCGGCGAGGCTTTGATTTTCTGATCCAATTTTGCCGCAGAGGTTTGGGAAGTGGCAGCAACGCTCTCGGGGGCCGCAGACGCAGCGGGAGCGGCAGCGGGCGTCGAATCCGCCTTGCCCGAGCCCTTTACGAAAGCATCAATCTCGGCGGCCGATTCCGATCCCGCGCCAATCACCGCGATCATGTGCGTGGCGGGGACCATCTCCTCCTCGGCGAAGAGCGCGCGCAGCAGGACTCCCGTGGCGGGTGATTCCACTTCCATGGTGGCCTTGTCGGTCTCGATTTCGAGCAGGATTTCGCCCGATTTGATCGACTCGCCCGGCTTCTTCTTCCAGGCGACGATCTTGCCTTCTTCCATCTCCGCGCCGGTCTTCGGCATGATGACTTCGGTTAGCGCCATGTGATGATCTCCTGTTGAAGATACAAAAAACAAGGCCACGGACTACACGGGTTAACACGGATCAAGCTGAAGGTCAATCCGTGAGAATCCGTGGCGGTCCGTGGCTCCAACTGATTTTTTCGGCGGCCGGGCTGCGCGCCTGTTGGTTCACACAGAGGTCACAGAGAAAATCGCACAGAGATCGCGGAGAAACAACAAAACTCCTTTGTGTTCTCTGTGCGCTCCACTCTGTGCCCTCTGTGAGAAATGCCCTTACGCCGTGGCCGCAACCGCCCACTTGCGCGCGGCGAGAATCGTATCGACAATGCGGCGCGGAGAGGGCAGGGTTTCGTTCTCCAGCACGCGCGCGAACGGAATCGGCGTATCCTTGGCGCTGATGCGGATGGGCGGCATGTCGAGCGACTCGAAACACTTCTCGGCGACGCGCGCCACCACTTCCGCGGCGATTCCGCACTGCGGATAGCCTTCTTCCACGTAGACGAAACGGTTGGTCTTCTCGATGCTGGCCTGAATCGTGTCGAAATCCATGGGACGCAGCGTGCGCATGTCGATCACTTCCGCTTCGATCCCTTTTTTCGCCAGCTCCGCCGCGGCTTCCAGGCTGTGCAGCAGTTGCCGTGAGTGCGAGGCGATGGTGATGTCGGTTCCCTCGCGCTTGATTTCCGCCTTGCCCAGCGGAATGGTGAAATCGGGGTCGGGGCCCGGAACGTCGCCCTTGTTGTTGTAGAGCAGCTTGTGCTCGAGGAACATGACCGGGTTGTCGTCGCGAATCGCCGACTTCAGCAGCCCTTTCGCGTCGCGCGCGGTTGCCGGCATAACGACTTTTAGGCCCGGCACGTGGGTGAACCACGCTTCCAGACTCTGCGAGTGCTGCGCCGCATAGCCCTTGCCGCCTCCGCACGAAGCGCGGATGACGAGCGGCACCTTGGCCTGGCCGCCGAGCATGTAGCGGACCTTCGCCACCTGGTTCAGGATCTGGTCCATGCACACGCCGGAGAAATCGACAAACATCAACTCGGCGATGGGGCGCTGACCGGTGAGGGCCATGCCCAGGCCGGAGCCGATGATGGCGGCTTCGCTGATGGGCGTATCGATGACGCGGCCTTCGCCGAACTCATCAAACAGGCCCTTGCTCGCGCCCATGGCGCCGCCGAACTTGCCGACGTCCTCGCCGATCAGAACAACATTGGGGTCACGGCGCATTTCCTCCGCCATGGCTTCGACAATTGCTTCACGAATAGTTTTTTCTGCCACGTTATGCCTCGGTATAAACGTATAGGTTGGATTCCGATGGTTTGGGATCGGGACTCGATTCTGCAAAGGCCACGCCGTCGGCGACTTCCTTGGCGACCCCGTCGTCGATGGCGGTTAATTCCGCATCCGTTGCTGTGCCCTCCGCGACCAGCCTCATGCGATAGCCGGCCACGGGATCTTTCTTCCACCATTCCTGCTCCTCATCGCGCGTGCGATAGGGCCGGTGGTCGGACGCGCCGTGTCCAAAGTAACGATAGGTTTTGATTTCGAGGAAGGTCGGGCCTTTGCCCTCGCGTGCGTGCTCAACCGCGCCCAGTGCTGCCGTGCGGACAGCCTCGACATCCATGCCATCGATGGAAAATCCGGGCATGTCGTAACCCTTGGCGCGGTCGGAAAGCGTTGCCGTTGCGGCAACCTTCTCAATCGGTGTCGAGAGCCCGTAAAGGTTGTTCTCGCAGACCCAGACAATGGGCAGACGGAAGGCTTTCGACATGTTCATGCCTTCGTGGAATGCGCCCTGGTTGGTGGCCGCGTCGCCGAAGAAGCAGACCACGACTTGCTTGGTCCCCTTCTTGCGAATCGAGAGGGCCGCGCCCACGGCAATCGGCAGGCCCGCGCCCACGATTCCATTGGCTCCGAGATTGCCCATCGACATGTCGGCGATGTGCATCGAGCCGCCGCGCCCGTGGCAGTAGCCGGTCTCCTTGCCGAATAGCTCCGCATACATCTTGCCCATCTCGGCGCCCTTGGCGAGGCAGTGTCCGTGCCCGCGGTGGGTGGAGAGAATGTAGTCGTCGTTATTCAAAGTGGAAATCACGCCCGCGGCCGACGCCTCTTCACCGATGCAGAGGTGCGGAGACATGCCGGTCAGCTTGGCGGATTTGTAGAGTTCGTGCGTCTTTTCCTCGAACAGACGGATGCGGACCATCTGCTTATAGAGGCTCTTGCGGACTTCCGGAGTGAATTTCGATTTGGTGTTTGCCATAGACGATTCCGTTTCTCGATTACCCTTGATTCACGATTAAAACTGAATTTCATTTCCCTCGCCCCTGTGGGGGAGAGGGTGGCTCGCAACCGGCGCTTTCATCAGCCGGGGCGAGTCGGGTGAGGGGGATCACGCAACTCCCCCACGAAACTTTATCCAACCAACTCCGTCCGCCCCTGCACGAGCCGCTTCAGTTCATCCGCGATCATGTGATTGACCATCAGGTGAACGTCTTCCACCTGCACCATTTTATTGTGCGGCACCACGACGTTGATTTTCGCGACGTTTAGCGCCTTGCCGCCTTTGAATCCACTGTAGCAGATGGTGGTGGCGCCGATTTTGTTCGCCTCTTCAAACGCGTTTAGGATGTTCTTGGAGTTCCCGCTGCCGGAGATACCGAGCACGATGTCGCCAGGCTTCACCCAGTTGATGACCTGCTCCGAGAAGATGTAATCAAAACCCATGTCGTTGCCGATGCCGGTCACGAACGACATGCTGTCATTAAAGCACGCGGTGCGGAAGCGCAGGTTGGTCGAAACCACCGCGGTCTTGTCGTCCGAACTCACCGTGTGCTTCGCCAAGTCGTTGATCATGTGCGAAGCGGTGTTGCAGTGGCCGCCGTTCCCCATGGTGTAGATGCACTTGCCTTCATTCACATTCTTCCAGATGGCATCCACCACTTTCGCGATGTCGTCGTAGGGGAGGTGGTTTAGGACTTCCTGGACGGCCTGCGTATAGGTCTTGAGATTCGCGACGTGATCCATTTGAACACCGGTTTTGGTTGCGCTCATGTCAAATCCTTCTTTGCCCCGAGGGCAGGGAATTCATTTGCAAAGATTGTAGCGTCGATCTAAGCCCCAACGGGGCGTGATAACCCAGCCCAGGCTGAAGGCCTGGGTTTAACGCGGGCGGTTAAGGTCGCGAGCCCTGAAAGGGCGAAATACCATGATCGATGCCCGCGCCCATTTCGATCGTCATTCCCAATAATTCGCAATCTATATTCCGCCCCTTCAGGGCTTGGCGTTATTGGGCGTGGTCCTGACCCAGGCCTTCAGCCTGGGCTGAGATATTTCGCCCCCTCAGGGCTCAAACCACCCGCAATCTTTGTTAAACAACTTACGGGCCGAACGTGTGCAATTCAGGTCGCGCCCCCTTCAGGGCTCAAGCAAAACCATAGCGTTGTTGCAGCGCAATTTGCAACGCGGTGAGCTTTTTCGATTTCGCCAGCGCATAAAGCGACTGGGCGTGGGTAGCAGCGTTGGTGGTGAATGCCACCGCTTCGCCCGAGCGCCAGACTTCCACGGCCTCGCGCATCGCCTGCGCGCCCAGCTTGGGATCGGACTGACCGTTTTTGTCGGTGATGGAATTGATCGCCGAACCCGCGAGGTAGAGCGCCTGTCCCTTGGGCAGATTCTTCGCTACGTCTTCGAGGTTGAGAATGATGTTGCCCTGATCGAGTCCGCCGGCGCGCGCGATCATGACCGGCTTGATGTGCTCCGCGGGCGCGGTTAGCACCTGTTCGCACTTGCGCCACTCGATGCCTTGAGGGCGCAGCAGGGGCTCGCTCGATGTGAGCGGCGCGGTCTGGCGAAAGTCGACTCCGTCGAGACGGGCCATAAAATCAATCACTTCGCGCCAAACTTGGTTCGTGCGCGTCGAGATGCCGCTGTTGTGGCCGTAGAGCACCGGGGGATTCGGATATTTCGCCGTCATGTCGCGAACCGCCCGAACCGCTCCACCCGTAAACTGCTCGCTGAACATCAGAGCGTTGACGCCGGTCTCAAGCACGCGCTTGGCAATATCGAGAATCATCTGCGGAGGCGCGCTGATGTGGGGGGCGAAGATGAGTCCCAGGCCGCCGCGCGAGGGGGCGAGCTGCCTGATCACCTCGACGGATTTGCGGGCCCGTGAAACCACCGGGCAATAGGGGATGTTGGGGAACAGGTTCTCGTCTTCCTTCGCGAAGAGGAAAAGGGGCTCGCCCGCGACCCCTCGGACCAGCTCGGCCACTTCGTCGTCGGTAATTCCCGCGGTCGGCTTCAGAATCGTTCCAAAAGCAGGAGCGCCATCGGGCCAGTGAGTTAATTTCTCTGCACGCCATCGCAACCGTATGCGGGTCCGGGGAACGTGCGCAAAACCGCGGGGGGAATTTTGACGTCGAGGAGCTTGGCCTCGGCAAATTCCCAAAGGCCGCAGACGCCTTCGCCTGCCATCAAATGCAGAATGTCGGTGGAGTAATACTTGCCGTCGGCATGCTCGAAAAGTTTGTTGGGGAATGCGACGCGGATGAGTCCAACCTTATCGTTACCGTCCCAGGGGAGAACGCCCTCCACCCGGCCCGTACAGATGTCGAGCAGCGACCCGGGCTCGGCGTGCTTGGTGCCCGTGGTCATGTGATAGGAAATCAGCTTGCCGGCCTTGGCGAGGGTCGTCGTTCGCGTCTTCAGGAAATACGTGGCGACGATGGCGTCAGGGTCGGCGGGAACATCCGCCCAGAAGTGGCCTTCGTCGTACGCGCGGCGCCGAATGGCGGCTTCGCGCTGGTCGATATCAATAAGAACGTGATTGGGATCAGGCATGGTCTAGGTCTTCAACTGGGGAATGATGACTAACAATGACGAATGGTGAGTATACGGGAGTTTGGTCGAGAATTCAAGGAAAACGTGCATTAAATCTTTTAAAACATGCAAATCTTTTGCGCGATTTATTTTAATCTTAACAAAAATAAGGTGCTTGCTGTAATTTTTATTTGCGCGATTCTGGCTATTGCGCCCTATTCCGGTCAGTTTTGGCCTACGTTCTTCCCCGGCGCCGGGTCTCAACTCAAAATTTCGATATTCAACGCCTTCACTACCTCTTGCGCCTCTTCCGGCACCGGGCCGTCGGTCACAATCGTCCGAACGACGTCCAGGGGAATCATGCTAATCAGCGAAGGTTTGCCGAATTTCGTCTGATCGGCGACGAGGATGACCTGCTCGCTGCGTTCGATCGCCGCGCGCTTGACCGGCACTTCCTCCATCGCCGACATGGTGAGGGCCTGGTGCTTGAAGTCGATTCCCGCCGTGGCCAGAATCATCTTGCGGAATTGCAGCGAGCGAACCGAATCCTCCGCCATCGGCCCAATGAAACTTCGCGTGTGTTGCAGATAGCGCCCGCCGGCGACGTACAGGGTCACGCCCCGCGCCGTGCGCAAAATTTCCGCGGCGGCGAGCGAATTCGTCGCCACCACGAGCGAGTTGTGATTGACCAGCTCCTGCGCCACCATGCAAGAGGTCGTGCCGGCATCGAGAAAGACCGTATCGCCGGGTTTAATCAGGGACGCGGCGCGCGCAGCAATCTGGCGCTTGGCTTCCAGATGAAAGTTCATGCGCAGGCTGAAATCCACTTCCACGCCTTCGCGCCCGGATTCCGGGTAGGCCCCGCCGTGAACCCGTCGCGCCGTTCCCTCCGATTCCAGCTTTTGCAGGTCGCGGCGAATCGTGGCGGTGTCGGCCCCAAGCTGCTTGGAGAGTTCTCCCACATCCACGTACCCGTGCTCGAGCAGCAACTCGCAGATACGCTGCCGCCGCGCCACGCCATCGGTCTTGCGGCCATCGAGTTTGGGCAGGATTCCCATACCGTTTCCGTATTCGTATCATATTACAAATACGCGAAAATATTGAGCGCGCAGCGCGTCTCCACGGGCGTACGGGTAGGGGAGTGCTCGGCGCTCCCGAAGCGGGAGCCCGAGGGCTCCCCTACCACAGGACTTTGAGGGGATTGATTGAGCGGTTGATTCGCGGGCTGCGGGGCAGGGGCTGATTCTGCCGGTCGCCGATTCGATTTTCGTTAATGTCCGCGGACCGGCCTGCCGATAGATGATGCGAGGGAGTGTACCCGCGGGGACTGGGCGCCACGCCCCATCAAAACATCGGCGGATTGGCGTTCAGGGCTGAGCCTCTAATTATTGCTGAACTTCAATCTGTCGCCATCTCGATTCGATTTAGGTTCATTCCGATGCGCTGGCCCGCCGATAGACGATGTGAGGAAGTGTGCGGGCCTCGCTCCGGCCGCGCGCCCCACTCAATCATCGGCGGATTCCCCCGCCAGCATGAACCTTTCGACTTTCGCCTCAATCGTTCGCGCGTCCTGGCGCAGTGCGAGCCCGGCTGCCGAGCGGGCCTGAGCGCCTTACGGCCCCGCGCGGGCTGTTCTCCTTTTCATTTTCGCGGCGGGGCGTAAAAATATCCGGCGCGCGTCCGGACACGGACCCCGGGTTCAGAAACCGTGATCTTTAGCGTATGGAATCCGGTGTTGTTCAGAGCCGTGGGAACATACGCCAGGTCGTATTGGCCGTTAACGGCGAGGGCGATGTTCTGGAGCTGATCCTGTACCGCATCCTTTCTCCAATGCGTATACACGATCCCGCCTGTATATCCCCCGTATTGTCCGAGCAAGTTTCGCCGCAATTCCTTTGAACCTGTCTTCGCAGCCAATACCGCCAGTGGAGCGAAGTTAATCGAAAAGTCGCAGGGGTGAGCTCGATTTGCGGCCAGCGGACAGGGCGCAAAGACCTGCTGGAGAGTCGACTTGCCATCGGCCTTCAACTCGGTTCCGGCGGGATTGTAGCGGATTCCATAAACCGTCACGTTGGCATAGCTCGCGGCGCGCACTACTTCCGCTCCGCTGCTTACACTGCCGCGGTCGAATCCCTCTGAGAACACGATTACTACACGCCGTTTGGCTCTCGGCTGGTTGGAAAGCATGAAAATGGACCGCGCCAGCGCATCATTCAGGCGGGCGTTTTTACTGCCACACGCATGGATCGTGCGAAGCGTTCCCGCCAGCGTCTCCGGGCTGCCGGAGAACTTCTGAATCGCTTCCGGCTGATCGGCAAAAGTCACCACCGCGGCTTCCCCGGATTTTCCCAGGAGCAGTTCCGAGAGGAGAATTCCCAGCGGCTGGATCTCGGGCAGCATCGGCGCCATCTCTTTACTGGTCTGGACCAGAACCACCGCAGCCACCGGCTCGGTTGCCGCATTAAAGTGGGTAATCTGCTGCTCAACTCCGTCATCCCACACATGGAAATCGTCCTGATGGAGATTCTCGACAAAATTGCCGGAAGGATCCGTTACCGTAACCGGCGCTTCAACTAGGTTGGATTGCACGTGGATGGAATCCGGACTCTGGGCGACAGCGCCAATGTCCGAGGCGGGTGCCTGAGGTAACGAGGCTCGCGAAGTGGGGACCTCTTGCGCCCGTGCCTGGCACAGAACTAGCGCCAAGACCGCGAACCCTCCGGCAAGTACTCGTGAAGACCTTCGCACGGCCAGTTGTCCCTCGCGAATTACCACACCGGAGGCTCAGCCTTGAGTTGAAAATCCGCCTCGGTCCAAGTCTGATTTCAGGATCCCGATCCAGTCCATCGGACTCTCAAAATCGGAGACCCCAAAAATATTTCAATTGTGAACCCGTGTTAACGACGACAGTGCGTCACTTTTCAAGCGACTTGAACGCTGAGCGCAGCTTGTCGGCGAGTGTCCCGAAGCCTTCGGCGGGAGCGGCATTGCGCTCCGTCCACTCGCGCACTTCTTCGGCCTCGCGCGCTTCCGCGACCGCCTTCGCGCTCAGGCGGATGCGCCGGCCTGCCGGATCGATTTCCTGCACGATCACCTCGACGTCCGCTCCCGACCGGAAAGGCTCGCCGGAAATCGCCTTCCTTCGGGACGCCGGTTTCGCTCAAGGGGATGACGCCGGTACGTCCGGGGGCGAGGAAGACGAACACGCCGAAGTTCTCGTGCCGCTCCACCTTTCCCGTCAGGCGCGCGCCCGCAACGATGCCAGGCCGGGCTCCCGCAGCTCCCTCCGTCCCCGCCGAGCCTTCCGGAACCAGCGCCACGCCGATCCGTTTCTGCTCGAGGTCGATGGTAAGAATCTCGAAGGTGCCCGTCGTTCCCGGCGTGACCTGACCCGTCCAGCCTCCCGATCGTCCGGTGGGCTCGAACGTGGAAGCATGGGCCAGCGCCTCGACGCCCGGCTCGAGCTCCACGAACGCGCCGAACTGCGCCACGCGCGTGACGCGGCCGGGCAGCCGTTGGCCCACTTTGTACGTCTCGGCCACTCTCGACCAGGGGTCGGCGGAGAGCTGCTTCAACCCGAGCGAGATCTTCTGCTTCTCCCCGTCCACGCGCAGGACCTTGACCGTGATCTCGTCGCCCGGTTTGACCATCTCCGCCGGGTTCGACACGCGGGACCACGCCATCTCGGACACGTGGAGCAGCCCCTGGACACCGGCGCCGAGATCGACGAACGCGCCGAAGTCGCGGACGGAAGCGACACGGCCGGTCGATGACGGCGCCGGCGACGATCTTGTCGCGGACCTTCGGCGGCGTTCGCCCGCTGCTCGTCCTCGAGGAGCGCGCGCCGGGAGACGACGATGTTCTCGCCGCCTTCCTTGTACTCGATGATGCGGAATTGGTAGACATGCCCTTCGTGCGCCGACGCGTCCGCGCCGCGGAGGTCGATCTGGGAAATCGGGCAGAACGCGCGACGCCGGCCGATGCGCACCTCGTAGCCGCCCTTGATCTGCCGTTCGACCTTCCCTTCCACCGGCAGGCCGCTCTGAAAGGCGTCTTCGAACTGCTGATCGCTCGCGGCCGCTCCCGCCAGCCTTCGGGAGAGCGTCAGCCCACCTGGCGTCGATACCACCATCGCCTGAACGAGATCGCCCAGCTCGACCTCGATCTCGCCGTCGGCGTTCTTCAGTTCGGCGATATCCATGACCGCCTCACCCTTGCGACCAACGTCGACTAACGCCACCTCCGGGCCGATGGAGACGATCCTGCCCTCAACCAGTTCGCCTTGGTCGAGGCGCTTGGCCTGGGTCGAAGCCTCGAACATTGCGGCAAAGTCTTCCGACTGATCACTCACAGCACGCTCCTCTTCATGATTGCACTTCGCCCGCCGGCACTTCTTCCCCCGCGCGTGCACAAAGTTGACAGCCTGCGATTGTATCAGCAGCATCGGGAAGGGGATAGCCACGACGCGCTTTTTGGCGGGCTTACATTTCGCGGGTGGCGGAGACATTCATCTTTATGGAAACATCATCCGTGGATGGGATGGCTTTCCATGGCAGGGGGACCACGCCGGATGAAGGGTCTTTTCGGCCGGCGCTGAGCCGGAATATACGGGTAGCCGATGGGAATTTGATTCAAGTTTGTGCCCTGGTTTGCCGATAGACGATGTGAGGAAGTGTGCGGCCCCGCCCCCGCCGCGCGCCCCACTCAATTATCGGCGGAATCCCCTTCCCACATGAGCTTTTGGCCCTACCCGCCTGAGCTTTTCGACTTCCGGCTCGTCCCCTCATGCCAAGCGGGCCCTGAGCGCCATGTCCCGCCCGCTCCTCCCGCCGCGCGCGCGCCCCTAAAATCGAGCAAACTGTTTTTTTCATCAGAACTTTCTCTTTAGGTTGGATCGGCGCAGGACATCGAAACCGGGTCTGGGCGCGGCTCCGGTTGCACTCGCACCGCTAATAGAACCAAGCCTCCCAGCATGGCGGCCATAGCAAGAATCATCATCCCCAACGAGTAGGAGTGAGTTCGCGCGAGCACGTACCCCACGGCAGAAGGACCGATAAAGCCCCCCAGGTTGCCGACGAGGTTGATCAATCCAATCGATGCGGCGGCAGCGGATTCACCCAGCGTCAGAGTGGGCAAAACCCAGAAAGGCGCGGGAAATGAGTAACCGGCGGCCGTAGTGAGGCAAAGCCAGGTGAGCACCATGGGGAAGCTCTGGCCGGGCACGGCACTAAGAGTGAAGAAAGCGGCCGCAAACATCAAGGGAACGACGGCGTGAAACTTACGCTCGCCGGCGCGGTCTGACCTGTGACCGGATGCCACCATGGCGACGAGCCCCACGATGAAGGGCAGCGCCGACCACATCGTGGAAGCGGTCACGGAGAGGCCCGACACGCGATGGATGGTGGTGGGCAGCCAAAAAACAAAAGCGTAACCCTCCACATTGGCGAGACACAAAGCCAGCCCGAGGAGTATCACATTGCGCTGCCGGAGACCTTGCCACACGCTGGCGTGGCCGATCATGCGCTTGCGCCGGCGTTCTTCTTCGAGTTCATGTGTAATCCACTCGCGTTCGTCCGGTTCGAGCCACGTCGGCGTCGCGAGGATGGTCGGTCAGATAGAACCAGGTGACGATTCCGAAGACGATGGCCGGCGCTCCCTCCAGAATGAATACCCATCGCCACCCCGCCAGGCCCGCCCAGTGCAGCCTGAGGAAAAAGGATGAGAGTGGTGCTCCAAACATGAGGGAGACAGGAACGCCGACAATGAATCCCGCCATGGCGCGGGCGCGGTCACGCCCCGTGAACCAATGCGTCAGATACACGATAATGCCGGGGAAAAAGCCGGCCTCCGCGAGACCCAACAGAAAGCGGGCGGCGTAGAAATGGGTCGGCGTCCGGATAAATCCCATGACGGTCGCGCACACTCCCCAACTGATCAGGATACGCGCGATCCATTTTCTGGCGCTCCAGCGTTCGACAATCAAGGCGCCGGGAATTTCAAGGAAGAGATATCCGATAAAGAAAATGCCCGCACCGAACCCGAAGACCGCTTCAGAAAAACCCAGGTCCGCCGTCATGGAGAGTTTGGCGAAGGCCACATTGGCGCGATCGAGGTAGGAAATGATATAGAGGACAAAGACGAAGGGTAGAATCCGCCGGGCGATTTTTTGCCGCGCGCGATCTGCCACCGGAGACGGCGTTTCAATATTCGCCATAGTATGCCGCCATGCAGCAAATCCAACCGAGCAAAATTCAGCGGAGTCACGTATTGTATTGCCGGAACAGAATGTGACCGGCACGTTTGATTCTCAGGCCGCGGAGCGCGCAAACCAATTTTAAGTCTTGGACCCCAAGCCATTCCCTGGACCGCCGCAGATGGGAGAAACTGTTATCATGCGTTTGGGGCAAAAGCAAGAAATCGTACGCAGGGATGGGGCAAGGATCGGCCTGAATTGTATTAGTTGAATGTAGCCCCGCGCCCGGAGGGGCGGCACATTCCAGGCCGAAGCCCGGCTGAAAACCCAAAACCAGAATGCGGGGGCACGCGATGAATTCGACCGAGATGAGCGGCATTATCGTACCTGTTATCACCCCCGTCGACAGCGAAGACCGTGTCGACGAAGCTGCCTACCGAGCCCAGCTTCGACGCCTGATCAAAGCCGGGGTCCACGGAATCTTCGCCGGAGGCTCGGCCGGCGAGGGCCCGCTCTTGACCCTCTCAGAATGGGAGCGCATGGCCCTGATCGCGTTTGAGGAATGTCACGGAAGAATTCACCTTCTGGGCGGAACCATGGACACCTCAACGCGCAGAATCATCGCCCGGATCAAAGTTCTCGCGCAAATTGGATACGAGAACTTCGTGGTTGCCCCCACCTTTTATGTTGGCGCCAAGCTCGCAACCGAGCATCTCCGCCTCTTTGGCGAGTGCAAGGAGCACAGCGAAGGAATGAATCTGATTGCCTACAATATTCCCTCGTGCACCGGATCCACGATTTCGATTGAAGTGATGGTGGAGATGGTGCGGCGCGGTTGGATCCGCTACTGCAAGGATAGCTCGGAGGACATGGAGTATTTCCGGCGGCTGATGGCGGAAGCCGGTCCGATGGGACTGCGCGTTTTCCTGGGGACGGAAAGGAAGGCTGCCGAAGCTTTGCTTGCCGGAGCGGTGGGACTGGTGCCGACCTGCGCCAATTACGATCCGCGCCCCTTCCTGTCCGCTTATGCGGCCCGCGGAAATGCGGAGGAACTCGGAAGACTTCAGGTACAAATGACCGCGCTGGTGAATAATCTCCTGCTCGCCCCCAGGCACTGGCTTGCCGGGATCAATTATGCAATTTCGACTTTGGGGATAGGTTCGGGCAGGGTGGTGTCGCCTCTGGAGCCTACGAGCGAGGAAGAGCGCCGGCTGATCGACGCTTTCCTCCGCGCAAATCCGTCCGCAGACAGCGCCGGGAACTGAGCCTGGGTCGGGGTCGCCGATTCGATTTTGGCTCATGTTCGCTGCCCGGCCTGCCGATAGACGATGTGAGGAAGTGTGCGGCCCCGCCCCCGCCGCGCGCCCCACTCATTCATCGGCGGAATCGTCATCCGACATGAGCTTTTTACCCCACCCGCATGAGCTTTTCGCGCTCCTGCTCAATTCTGAGCGCCCCGTCGCGCGCCGTCGCACGCCGCCGGCTGGCGCGGACTGCCGTCTTTTGCACTCTGCGATCCCACAGAGGATATACTCCCTGGAGCCTCGGGTGGAATGAGAGGTTCCTTCGGAAACGCAGACTTTAAACAACAAAGGTCTGTGCCATCCGGCGGAAGCTCATTCTCCCCAGGGTAGGTCAGTATCCGTCGAACCGAAGGGAAATTGACCCATGCGAAGTGCCATCAAAGCTCTTCTACTCTTCGCCTTTACGACAACGGCGTTCGCCCAGGATCCCGCGATGGATATTCTTCATCGCACGGCCGAAGCCTACCGCATCGCCGGCCAGACCGAATTCAAAGTTACGATTCAAGAGATGGTAGACGGCGGAGCTAGGGTCTCGGAGCGCGCTGCGTTTCTCCGTCCCGAGTTCGACCAGATCGATCAGCATATTCAAAAGGCGGCGATTGCGCGTGAGGAACGATATATTCATCAGGGCAAGCCCGTGTCCGTCGTCGTCGTTCAGGTCATACGGGACCAGTGGCCGAACGGCACCCTGCCCGGCACCGAGTTTGCGATGTACCGCATCGATGAGGAAACCTATGAAGTCTACAAGGTGAGTACATTCGCCGGCAGCGCCACGGAGATCGACCTGTACGACAGCGAGCCGCCAGCGCCGGGCGCGATGGGTGAGGGCGTGAGCATGATCGGAATGGAAGCCCCCGATTTTACCCTCTCGGATCCCACCGGCCACGCTGTCCACCTGCTCGATCTGCGCGGCAAGGTGGTGGTCTTGGATTTTTGGGCGTCCTGGTGCGGACCCTGCCGCCAACTGATGCCCTACATCCAGAAGCTGAACGAGCAACTCGCCGCCAAAGGTCTGACGATACTTGGCCTCAATGTTGGCGAGGAGGCCGCGACGGTGGAGAAGTTTGCGAACCAGCAGGCTTACACTTTTCAAATGTTGCTCGATGCCGAGCCCCAGGTGACCAGCCGCTACTTTCTGCAATCTCTTCCCACGACTTTCGTAATCGACCGCGCGGGCCGCATCGTATTCCGTGACCAGGGATGGAGCAGCCCTACGGAATTGCAAGCTGCGGTCCGAAAAGCTCTGGCGAGCAATTGAAAAGGGTGGCCCGGCTTCTTAATGATCCGTGGCTCTTTCCCCAACAAATTTGAAAAGCCATTCTCCGGACATCGCCTTCGCGCCACGGCCTTCCGTCACTGAACTGAGGTATCACCCCGATGGATCGGGGGGGCCACCCTTCAATTAATCGAGCAGTTGTAAGCGAACAATGTCTGTGCCACCCGCGGAGCCAAGGTTACCGCCAATGAGGGATTCATTTGGGCCGACTATCCTTGTCCTCGGTTTCCTGTTTCATGCCCCCCATATCCCCCGCCGTTTGCATCCCTGCCTTGTAAACGCACATTATTCCATAAATTAAGGACGCAACGAGCAGCAGAGCGGGTGGCAATGCAATGAAGCCCGTTACGGGAGCTAGAATCCCACCCACGGTTTTTGGGGACGCAATAAGGAGCGCCAAGATTCCAAAGAATCCCACCCATCCCGCCACCAGGGCGTTTCTGAAAGTCTTCACCTATCTTCCTCCGCATTCCGCGCTTTGTGTTTCGGACCTTCAGCCGGTAAGTATTTGAATAAATAGTAAAGAACGGACCCGTACCAGAATCCGACTAGCAGGATCACAAACCAGATACGCTTCACCGCTCGTCGAGAGGAATCACATCGCGTCCAATATGCCCACATGCCGCCCCAGATGAAAAACATGCTCAACGCGCCGGCAGCTCCCACCACCCCCCAAAAGAGGTTTTCCCAAAACCCGGGGTTCTCCAGAAAATTGACGTAACCCCACAACACGGGTGCAATGGCCACGACGAGCACAGATGCCACGGCAAATAGAATTAAGGCGGTCCTGCTTACGAGCCATGCATTGCTTACTCGTTTGAACCCAATACCAAAAGGGAACATAGGAACTCATTTCGCGGCTGGCGCAGACATCGTTTTCCAATGCATACGACCCGGTGAAGTGAAAGAACTATACACCCGCCCCTTCCATTCGCAAACTTGCCTGGCGCGTCGCTTTGGTAGGGGAGTGCTCGGCACTCCCGCGGCGGGAGCCCCCAGGGCTCCCCTACCCAACATCGTGGCATCTCGTTCAATGGGGGAATTAGAGCTTGCCCGACCGCGCCGCCACGCTCTAAGATTGATGAACAGCGCATATCCGCAATTCCGGTCCAAAAATGGTTTGCGCCAATTCATCCGCACACATAGGAGTCAAACCCCGTGGAATTCATGCCCATGCACGAGCTGCAAAAAGTGGCCATCAAGGGGGGCTATGGAATCCCCTCGTTTTGTGTCTGGAACGCCGAGTGTATGGACGCCGTGCTCCAAACCGCCGAGCGGTTGAAGGCGCCGGTAATCCTGATGAACGGACCGGGCGAATACGGCCTGCTCCCACCCGCGCAGATGGGGGCGATTGCCCGCACCCTGGCCAAAAAATATAAGGGCCCCGCGGCGCTGCACCTTGACCACGGCGACTCGCCGGAGATGGTGGACGCCTGCATCGCGGCCGGATATTCCTCGGTCATGCTCGACTACTCGATGCGGCCGTACAAGGAGAACGTGGAGGCCTTGAAGAAGGTTTGCGCCAAGGCCCACCCGAAAGGCATCACCGTCGAAGGCGAACTCGGTACGCTCGGCCAGGTTGACGACATCACGGTCGAAGGCGGCAAGGTCATGACGCTGACCGATCCCGACGTGGCGGCGGATTTCGTCAACTCGACCGGCATCGATACCCTGGCCGTCTCCATCGGCAACGCGCACGGGATCTACACCACGCTTCCGCAACTTGATTTCGCGCGCCTGGAGAAAATCCACAAGACGGTTTCCGTTCCTCTGGTTCTGCACGGTGGCTCGGGCACGCCGGCCGATGATTTGAAGCGCGCCATCTCGCTGGGAATCGCCAAAATCAACGTGGCGACCGAGTTGATCACGGCGCAGCGCAATTCGTTGCTCAATCAGTGGGGCGCCAAAAAGAATATGTGGATGCCGATGGCGCAAGCGGAAGCTCGCGATGCGATGATTCCGGTGCTGGAAAAGTGGTTGCACCTGACCGGAGCCGCGGGCCGGGCGTAGGCCATGGCGTTGGGAAATAACCTTGCCGATTCTGTAGGGGTAGCTTGCTCTACCCTGGCCGATTGCATGCAAACGGCGAACAAGGGGAGGGTGAGCCCACCCCCTACATACGGATCGAACGGGCCAGCGGGGCTGATTTTCAGAAGTCCACAAAGTTCAACCAAATTCAGAGGAGAGCATGCCCATGATCCACGCCTGGCACGATATCAGCCCCGGTGAGATGCTGCCGCAGGAGTTCTACGCTGTCATCGAGATTCCACTGGGCTCGAGCGTCAAATACGAACTCGATAAGCCCAGCGGCCTGATCAAAATGGACCGCGTGCTCTACTCCGCCGTCTACTACCCCGCCAACTACGGCTTCATTCCGCAGACCCTCGCCGAAGACGACGATCCTCTGGATGTGCTTGTGCTGTCACAAGTTAGCGTCGCTCCCTTGACGCTGATTCAAGCCCGCGCCATCGGCCTGATGACCATGATCGACTCTGGCAAAAAAGACCATAAGATCATTGCCGTCGCCACCGGCGACCCCGAATTCAGCGCCTACCACGAGGCTGACGAGATGCCGCCCCACCGGCTGCTGATGGTCCGGCGTTTCTTCCAGGATTACAAGCAACTGGAAGGTAAGGCGGTGGAAGTGGACGAAATTCAGCCCGCCGAACATTCTTTTCCGGTCATTGAAGACGCCTTGCAGCGCTATACCGCCATGCGCCGCCGGGGATTTAAATCGAAGTAAACCCGTCGAGGTGAACCTGGTTTGCTATTTCCCCCCCCAAATGCCTGATCCGGCAAGGGTTACGACCAACCGCGCCAGCGACTTTCTGCCCTCCTTCAGCGCCTGGCCGGTATGTTCCCTCCGAACCCACTCATTCTAATAGGCCTTGACGAGGATTCAGGACGGGCTACAATCCCTGAGTCGATTCCGGGCTCTACGACCACCATTTCCCTGCGGGAGCGTGTCTAAGCGTGTCTAATTCGGTGCATGATGACTTACATTTTGGGACCCCTCGTAAAAAACATCGCCTTTCAAAAATCGGTCTCTTCGGTTTGGCGCATGAAGCTTTTTGGCCGCAGTTCCACACGATGAAGGCGCGGGTGGAGAAAAACATCCGCAGAGGTTGAGTCCCGCTTGCGTGCTCTGCCCTGCGACGTCGCGAATGCCGGGCTCGTGGATAACGATGCGACCGCGCTTGAGGCCGGCCTCTTTTTTTGCCGCGAGGCGGTTGACCTGATCGTTTGCTATCTGACCGCTACGGCACCAGCGGCCTTGCCCTGCGAGCAATTCAGCGGCGCCGAGTTCCGGTTTTGATTTTCAGTCTTCAGCCAACTTCTGCTCTCGATTACGACCACGCGAATACGGAAGACATGCTGGTCTATTGCAGCACCTGCGGGCTTCCGGAAGTCTCCAACGTTTTTGCCCGCGCCCGAATTGACTTCAACCTCGTCGCCGGAGTGCTCGATCGTGCCAACCCGGCGGGTGATAAGGCGTGGAAGCAAGTCGAGTCGTGGATCGTGGCAGCGCACGTCGCGCACAATCTGCAAACCAGCCGCGTGGGATTTCTTGGCCACGCGTCTCCGGGCATGCTCGACATGTACGCCGACTTCACGATGCACCAGATCCAATTGGGAAGTCACATTGAGATGGTCGAGATGTGCGACCTCGATGATCGCGTAAAGCGCGTGCGGAGCGGCAGAGGTAAGAGCACAAGCTGGAAGAAGTGAAGCAGCAATTCATCATTGCAGAGGATTCGCCTTCCGACCCCCTAGCCACCGCTCCCACTGCCGAGCAGTTGAGCTGGTCGACGCGCGTCGCGTGCGCGATGGAAAAACTTGTCGACGATCTGCGCCTCGATGGTATTGCGTCCTATTACCGTGGCGTCGACAATGGGGATTATCAGAGCCTCGCGGCCAGTCTAATTCTGGGTGGCACGCTGCTGACCGGCCGCGGAATTCCCTGCTCGGGCGAAGGCGACATCAAGAATTGCTTCACGATGTACATCATGGAGCTTCTCGGCGCAGGCGGGGCCTTTGCTGAGTTCTATGCCATGGACACCGCTGAACAATTCATGCTGATTGCGCACGATGGGCCGGGAAACTTCGCTATCAGCGACAGTCGTCCAAATCTCCGCGGACTCGGCGTGTTCCACGGCAAGCGCGGCACGGGCGTTTCCGTGGAATTCCGCGTCAAGCTCGGCCCGGAGTCACGATTCTGGGTGAGGTGGCGCGGAATTCCACGGAAACGCCCGTGCCGCGCTTGCCGTGGAACACGCCGAGTCCGCGGAGATTTGGACGACTGTCGCTGATAGCGAAGTTTCCCCGCCCATAGTGCGCAATCAGCATGAATTGTTGGGCGGTGTGCCATGGCATAGAACTCAGCAAAGGCCCCGCCTGCGCCGAGGAGCTCCATGATGTACATCGTGAAGCAATTCTTGATGTCAGCCTCGCCCGAGCTAGGAAATACGATTATATTTTTTGCGTTTTTTTCAGAATTAGACTGGCCGCGAGGCTCTGATAATCCCCAGTTGTCGACGCCACGGTAATAGGACGCGATACCATCGAGACGCAGGTCGTCGACAAGTTTTTCCATCGCGCACGCGACGCGCGTCGACCAGCTGCTCAACTGCTCGCCAGTGGGAGCGGTGGCTAGGGGGTCGGAAGGCGAATCCTCTGCAATAGATAAATATACTCTTCCACTTCTTCCAGCTTCAGCGCGCGGACCTGCGTCGTCCCGCGCGCGCTTTACGCGATCATCGAGGTCGCACATCTCGACCATCTCAATGTGACTTCCCAATTGGATCTGGTGCATCGTGAAGTCAGCGTACGTGTCGAGCATGCCCGGATACGCGTGGCCGAGGAATTACAGGCGCGGCTGGTTTGCAGGATTGTGCGCGACGTGCGCTGCCACGATCCACGAGCTCGACTTGCTTCCACGTGTTGTCGGGTTGGCACGATCGAGCACTAAGTCAACCTTTTTAAGGTAAAGTCGGGCGCGGGCAAAAACGTTGGAGACTTCCGGAAGCCCGCAGGTGCTGCAATAGACCAGCATGTCTTCCGTATTCGCGTGGTCGTATCGAGAGCCCCGCCTGGCTGAAGACTCAAAATCAAAACCGGAACTCGGCGCCGCTGAATTGTTCGCAGCGCAAGGTCGCTGGTGCCCATAGCTCGTCAGATAGCAAACGATCAGGTCAACCGCCTCGCCGTTACAAAGAGGCCGGCCTCAAGCGCGGTCGCATCGTTATCCACGAGCCCGGCATTCGCGACGTCGCAGGGCAGAGCGCGCGAGCGGGACTCAACCTCGGCGGACGTTTTTCTCCACCCGCGCCTTCATCGTGTGGGACTGCAGCCAAAGAGCTTCATGCGCCAAACCGAAGAAACCGATTTTTGAAATGAGATGTTTTTTACGAGGGGTCCCAAAAATGTAAGTCATCATGCACCGAATTAGACACGCTTAGAGACCCTCCAGCAGGGAAATGGTGGTCGTAGAGCCCGGAATCAACTGCAGGGATTGTAGCCCGTCCTGAATAAGAGGGGAGGCCTATTAGAATGAGTGCGTTCAGGAGGGAACATACAGGCCGGCGCTGGAAGGAGGGCGGGAGAGAGTCCGTGCGCGCGGTTGATAGTAACCCTTGCCGGATAAGGCCCTTGGGGGGGGGAAATAGCAAACCTAGGTTGACCTCGACGGGTTTCTTCAATTTGAAAACCCCAGGCGGCGCATGGCGGTATAGCGCTGCAAGGCGTCTTCAATGACCGGAAAAGAATGTTCGGCGGGCTGAATTTCGTCCACTTCCGCCGCCTTACCTTCCAGTTGCTTGTAATCCTGGAAGAAACGCAGAGGATCGGCAACACGGTGGGGGGCGGCGTCTCCATCTCATCCTCGTGGTAGGTTCTGAATTGGGGGTTGGCCGTTGTGGCGACGGCAATGATCTTATGGTTTTTTGTAGTTTTTTTTTGGTTCATCAGGCCGATGGCGCGGGCTTAAATCAGCGTCAAGGGAGCGACGCTTAACTTGTGACGGCGCAAGCACATCCAGAGGATCGTCGTCTTCGGCGAGAAGTTGCGGCGGGTAGTAGACGGCGGAGTAGAGGCGCGCGGGGTCCCTTTTGATCAGGCCGCTGGGTTTATCAAGTTTGTTTTTTTCGTTAGAGCCCAGTGGAATCTGGATGACAGCGTAGAACTCCTGCGGCAGCATCTCACCGGGGCTGATATGGTGGCAGGCGTGGATCATGGGCATGCTCTCCTCTGAATTTGGTTGAACTTTGTGGACTTCTGAAAATCAGCCCCGGCTGGCCCGTTCAATCCGTATGTAGGGGGTGGGCTCCCGCCCCCTCCTGTTCGCCGTTTGCATGCAATCGGCCAGGGTAGAGCAAGCTACCCCTCGGAATCGGCAAGGTTATTTCCGAACGCCGTGGCCTATGCCCGGCCCGCGGCTCCGGTCAGGTGCAACCACTTTTCCAGCACCGGAATCATCGCGTCGCGAGCTTCCGCTTGCGCCATCGGCATCCACATGTTCTTTTTGGCGCCCCACTGATTCAGCAATGAATTGCGCTGCGCGGTGATCAATTCCGTCGCCACGTTGATTTTGGCGATTCCGAGCGAGATGGCGCGCTTCAAATCATCGGCCGGCGTGCCCGAGCCACCGTGCAAGACCAGAGGAACGGAAACCGTCTTGTGGATTTTCTCCAGGCGCGCGAAATCGAGTTGCGGAAGCGTCGTATAGATGCCATGCGCGTTGCCGATGGAGACGGCGAGCGTGTCGATGCCGGTCGAGTTGACAAAATCCGCCGCCACGTCGGGATCAGTCAGCGTCATGACCTTGCCGCCTTCGACCGTGATGTCACCACCTGGCCGAGCGTTCCGAGTTCGCCTTCGATGGTGATGCCTTTGGGGTGGGCCTTGGCGCAGACCTTCTTTAAGGCCTCACGTTCTCCTTGTACGGCCGCATGGAGTAGTCGAGCATGACCGAGGAATATCCGGCGGCGATGCAGGCATCCACCATCTCCGGTGAGTCGCCGTGGTCGAGGTGCAAGGCCGCGGGGCCCTTATATTTTTTGGCCAGGGTACGGAATCGCCCCCATTGCGCGGGTGGAAGCAGGCCGTATTCGCCCGGTCCGTTCATCAGAATCACCGGCGCCTTCAACCGCTCGGCGGTTTGGAGCACGGCGTCCATACATTCGGCGTTCCAGACACAAAACGAGGGGATACCATGGCCCCCCTTGATGGCCACTTTTTGCAGCTCGTGCATGGGCATGAATTCCACGGGGTTTGACTCCTATGTGTGCGGATGATTTGGCGCAAACCATTTTGGACCGGAATTGCAGATATGCGCTGTTCATCAATCTTAGAGCGTGGCAGCGCGGTCGGGCAAGGTCTAATTCCCCCTTTGACCGAGTTGCCGCGATGTTGGGTAGGGGAGCCCTAGGGGCTCCCGCCGTGGGAGTGCCGAGCACTCCCCTACCAAAGCGGCGGGCCACGCAAGTTTGCGAATGGAAGGGGCGGGTGTGTAGTTCTTTCACTTCACCGGGTCGTATGGATTGGAAAACGATGTCTGCGCCAGCCGCGAAATGAGTTCTTATGTTCCCTTTTGGTATTGGGTTCAAACGAGTAAGCAATGCATGGCTCGTAAGCAGGACCGCCTTAATTCTATTTGCCGTGGCATCTGTGCTCGTCGTGGCCATTGCACCCGTGTTGTGGGGTTACGTCAATTTTCTGGAGACCCCGGGTTTTGGGAAACCTCTTTTGGGGGGTGGTGGGAGTCGCCGGCGCGTTGAGCATGTTTTTCATCTGGGCGGCATGTGGGCATATTGGACGCGATGTGATTCCTCTCGACGAGCGGTGAAGCGTATCTGGTTTGTGATCCTGCTAGTCGGATTCTGGTACGGGTCCGTTCTTTACTATTTATTCAAATACTTACCGGCTGAAGGTCCGAACACAAAGCGCGGAATGCGGAGGAAAATAGGTGAAGACTTTCAGAAACGCCCTGGTGGCGGGATGGGTGGGATTCTTTGGAATCTTGGCGCTCTTATTGCGTCCCCAAAAACCGTAGGTGGGATTGTAGCTCCCGTAACGGGCTTCATTGCATTGCCACCCGCTCTGCTGCTCGTTGCGTCCTTAATTTATGGAAGAATGTGCGTTTACAAGGCAGGGATGCAAACGGCGGGGGATATGGGGGGCATGAAACAGGAAAACGAGGAGAACGATAGTCGGCCCAAATGAATCCCTCATTGGCGGTAACCTTGGGTCCGCGGTGCACAGACATTGTTCGCTTACAACTGCTCGATTAATTGAAAGACGGCCCCCCCGATCCATCGGGGTGATACATCAGTTCAGTGACGGAAGGCCGTGGCGCGAAGGCGATGTCCGGAGAATGGCTTTTCAAATTTGTTGGGGAAAGAGCCACGGACCATTAAGAAGCCGGACCACCCTTTTCAATTGCTCGCCAGAGCTTTTCGGACCGCAGCTTGCAATTCCGTAGGGCTGCTCCATCCCTGGTCACGGAATACGATGCGGCCCGCGCGGTCGATTACGAAAATCGTGGGAAGAGATTGCAGAAAGTAGCGGCTGTACCTGGGGCTCGGCATCGAGCAACATTTGAAAAGTGTAAGCCTGCTGGTTGGCAAACTTCTCCACCGTCGCGGCCTCCTCGCCAACATTGAGGCCAAGTATCGTCAGACCTTTGGCGGCGAGTTCCTCGTTCAGCTTCTGGATGTAGGGCATCAGTTGGCGGCAGGGTCCCGCCAGGACGCCCAAAAATCCAAGACCACCACCTTGCCGCGCAGATCGAGCAGGTGGACAGCGTGGCCGGTGGGATCCGAGAGGGTAAGATGTGGGCTTCCATTCCGATCATGCTCACGCCCTCACCCATCGCGCCCGGCGCTGGCGGCTCGCTGTCGTACAGGTCGATCTCCGTGGCGGCTGCCGGCGAATGCACTCACCTTGTCGACTTCATAGGTTTCCTCATCGATGCGGTACATCGCAAACTCGGTGCCGGGCAGGGTGCCGCTCGGCCACTGGTCCCGTATGACCTGAACGACGACGACGGACACGGGCTTGCCCTGATGAATATATCGTTCCTCACGCGCAATCGCCGCCTTTTGAATATGCTGATCGATCTGGTCGAACTCGGGACGGAGAAACGCAGCGCGCTCCGAGACCCTAGCTCCGCCGTCTACCATCTCTTGAATCGTAACTTTGAATTCGGTCTGGCTGGCGATGCGGTAGGCTTCGGCCGTGCGATGAAGAATATCCATCGCGGGATCCTGGGCGAACGCCGTTGTCGTAAAGGCGAAGATTAGAAGAGCTTTGATGGCACTTCGCATGGCCATTTCCCTTCGGTTCGACGGATACTGACCTACCCTGGGGAAAATCAGCTTCCGCCGGATGGCACAGACCTTTGTTGTTTAAAGTCTGCGTTTCCGAAGGAACCTCTCATTCGACCCGAGGCTCCAGGGAGTATATCCTCTGTGGGATCGCAGAGTGCAAAACAGGCAGTCCGCGCCAGCCGGCGGCGTGCGACGGCGCGCGACGGGGCGCTCAGAATTGAGCAGGAGCGCGAAAAAGCTCATGCGGGTGGGGTAAGAAGCTCATTCGGATGACGATTCCGCCGATCAATGAGTGGGGCGGCGGCGGGGGCGGGGCCGCACACTTCCTCACATCGTCTATCGGCAGGCCGGGCAGCGAACATGAGCCAAAATCGAATCGGCGACCCCGACCCAGGCTCAGTTCCCGGCGCTGTCTGCGGACGGATTTGCGCGGAGGAAAGCGTCGATCAGCCGGCGCTCTTCCTCGCTCGTAGGCTCCAGAGGCGATTTGACGCTGCCCGAACCTATCCCCAAAGTCGAAATTGCATAATTGATCCGGCAAGCAGTGCCTGGGGGCGAGCAGGAAATTATTCACCAGCGCGGTCATTTGTACCTGAAGTCTTCCGAGTTCCTCCGCATTTCCGCGGGCCGCATAAGCGGACAGGAAGGGGCGCGGATCGTAATTGGCGCAGGTCGGCACCAGTCCACCGCTCCGGCAAGCAAAGCTCGGCCGCCTTCTTTCCGTCCCCAGGAAAACGCGAGGCCCATCGGACCGGCTTCCGCCATCAGCCGCCGGAAATACTCCATGTCCTCCGAGCTATCCTTGCAGTAGCGGATCAACCGCGCCGCACGATGTCCACCGTCACTTCAATCGAAATCGTGGATCCGGTGCACGAGGGAATATTGTAGGCAATCAGATTGATTCCTTCGCTGTGCTCCTTGCACTCGCCAAAGAGGCGGAGATGCTCGGTTGCGAGCTTGGCGCCAACATAAAAGGTGGGGGCAACCACGAAGTTCTTGTATCCAATTTGCGCGAGAACTTTGATCCGGGCGATTATTCTGCGCGTTGAGGTGTCGTTGGTTCCGCCCAGAAGGTGAATTCTTCCGTGAGATTCCTCAACGCGATCAGGGCCATGCGCTCCATTCTGAGAGGGTCAAGAGCGGGCCCTTGCAGGCCGAGCCTCCGGCGAAGATTCCGTGGACCCCGGCTTTGATCAGGCGACGAAACTGGGCTCGGTAGGCAGCTTCGTCGACACGGTCTTCGCACTCGACGGGGGTGATAACAGGTACGGTAGTGCCGCTCATCTCGGTCGAATTCATCACGTGCCCCCGCATTCTGGTTTTGGGTTTTCAGCCGGGCTTCGGCCTGGATGTTCCGCCCCTCCGGGCGCGGGGCTACAGTCAACTAATACAAATTCAGGA
>CAVTDA010000014.1:0-7424 GCA_963733285.1 uncultured Acidobacteriota bacterium | reverse complement strand
ACGTATTGCTAAACGGACCGAACGGGGCGGCGGGGGTGGTTTTCAGGAAAAAGCCGTAGCGATGACCGCCGACTTTGCGGTCAGCGGTTCTTCGGAAGCGTTGCATACAAATTTTGCTTGGGACTCGTATTAACGTTTGCGAAGGGACGCGCACTGCAAGAACGGCAGTCCGCGCTACGGGCGGGTGCTTGGTTGCGGGAGTCTCTTCTCGAGTTCCGCTCCACTCGAATTCAGTCTTCCCGGAATGCGCAGAGGGCGTCATGGGAAATCAGAGAAAAGCCGCGGACCTCTCAAGGAAGGTTCGGGTTACCTGGTTTTGGTCCTACCGGGCAACGAACGGAATGGGCAACGGCGAGGGATGAGCCGCGGACCACAAAGGCAGTGGTCCACGCTACATGGTTTTGCCCCCTCGCAGTTCCCCCGACACTACCTCAAATCGTCTATCGGCAGGTTGGAGAGGAGGGGTGAGACTTTTTAGGCGTAGTAAATTTCCGTTTCCGTCGCGGCGGTCCATGGCGGCCGAATCGGCACTCCGGGATCGAGGCTACAACGAAAGGACCCCCGCCGGGCACTTTTCTCTTGACATCGGTATGCTGATAGGCTAGAATAGAATGGAGGAGAACGCCATGGATGCCGCTGACGGTGAATCTCCCAAAGCTGAGAACTTACTGAAAACAAAGGGAAAAGTTTTGCGTTTTTCCCTTCCCAAAGCTGAGAACGTATTGAAAACAAGCCAGTTACGCGAAACGCAAGATAAGGAATTGGGCATGGCAAACGGCTCTCAACGTGGCCCGGATAATTCCATTTATTGGAGGGGCGAGATTTCAGATCGGAAAAAACAAACCCGGGAACTGACTGAAAACAAACACCCGGTCTACGATCCCGACGAAAAACGGACCTGGCAACTTCCTCATAGGAAAGCCGCTTACAATATTCCATAGTTTGGAGCTCCGGCCGAAAGAATTCGGGATGGAAATCACCATGGTGAGGCGTGTGCGTTTCAACTTCCAACCGCCCGCGCGGAGGTGGAGTGGCCGCTGATGGGTGAGCGGACGTGGAGTGGCCGGCGATGGGTGAATACTTCCTTTACTTCATCGGCTCGCGCCCATGGGAAAAAGATGTCCGCGCCGCCAGGAGGCTCGCGCAGGGCGCCATCCCCGCGCCACTCTTGAAGCTAGGACCCCGCCCTGAATTGACATAGCTTCTCCAGCCCACGCTCGCTCGTGTAAGATGTTGGCCGTCATGCGTCCCACCCTCCAACGAGTCTTCGCCTTCAGCCTTTTCGCGCTGCTGATCGGCCTTGGCCTGATTTTCTATCAGGTCATGAAGGGCTGGGAGCAGACGCTGTTGCAAAGCTCCGAGCGCTATCGCGACATGATTGCGCGCGAGGTGGCGCGGCGCGTATCCAACTATCTCGACGAAGCCCCCGCGGCGATTGACCGCTTCGATCAGCAGGTGAAGTATGGACTCGTTGATACACGCCAGATCCGCTCGGTGGAGCAGGGATTGCTCTCGCTGCTGCTTGCCGACAACAAACTCTCCGAAGCGACGCTGACCTATGCGACGCCGAAGGGGAAGGATGCGGACGGGAATTTTATTCTCGACCGCGCTTCTTCCGGCCAGGTCGCCGTGCTCCGGTCCGCGAAAGACGGGGAGTTTGTGTGCAAAAGGACCTGGTTTAACGGCAGGCAATTCGTATCGCGGACGGCGGCTCTTAACCCCATCGGCGAATCGATTTCCACCTCTTCTTCTTCGATCGATCCGTCCGTCGATCCCACCGAGCACCCCACTTTTCAAACGGCGGCCAACCGTTTTTACGGCCAGACGATTTCCACCGACCTGCACTGGTCGCAAATCGATGAACTCCTGCCGGAAATGCAGCGCCGCGTCGAGTTGAGCGTGCAGAAAACCGTCGAAGACGCTTCCGGCCACTTCGCCGGAGTTTTGCGTGTCGGACTGTTCAAGTCGGAGATTGACGGGGCGGTGCGGCAAAATGTTACGGGAGTCATGCGGGGCGATCCGCACCTGATATTTCTCTGCGATACCCAGGGGCGCTTGATTACGGGCTGGGGCAATCGTGACCGCGTGACGACATCGGGTGACGATTTGCGGATTGCGCCCTCGGATGTGCCGCCGGTCGTGGCGCGCGCGGTCGAGCAACCCGCGTTGAAATCAGTTGGTGAAGGACTGCCAAACGTTCCGACCTCGTTTCGCTTCGGCAAGGAGGAGTACCTCGCAACGTTTCGCTATCTTCCCAACACCCAGGATTGGATCGTCGGAATCGTAGTGCCGCGGGATTATTACCTTGGAATGCTTTTGCAGATCCGCCGCCAAGTGCTTTGGGGATCGTTCGCGCTGATCGTTGTCATCATCCTGGCGGGTGGACTGATTCTTCGCGGCGTCGTCAGATCGCATTCACTCATTTTGCAGGAAATGAATCGCATGAAGGAGTTTGAATTTACGCCTTCGCGGAATTCTTCCTTCTTGCGAGACGTTGCGGAGGTTCTCGCGGGACTTGAAAGAGCCAAGACCGCCATGCGCGCCATGAGCAAATACGTTCCCATCAACCTGGTGCGGCAGCTCTATCACAAAGGTGAGGAGCCCGAACTCGGGGGAATGTCGGCGGAATTGTCGGTGATGTTCACCGATATCAAAGATTTTACCGCTTTCGCGGAAACCATGCCCACCGATCGCTTGGCCGAATTGCTGGGCCGATACCTCCAAGTGATGGCTGAGGTCATTCAGAGTGAAAAGGGGACAATCGACAAATATATCGGCGACGCGGTGATGACTTTTTGGAATGCGCCGGAAAAGGTCGAAGGGCATGAAATTCTCGCCTGCCGGGCCGCATTGCGGTGCCGCGCCGCGATCAAGAAACTTTTCGATTCCCCGGAATGGGGCGACGCGCCGCGATTCGAGACGCGCTTTGGATTGAACCGGTGCACAGCGTCAGTGGGGCATTTTGGTGCCCCGGACCGGCTGAACTACACCGCGATCGGCGACGGAGTGAACCTCGCCTCGCGGCTTGAGGGGCTTAACAAGTTCTATGGGACACAGATCATTGTGAGCGAGAGTATCCATGCGGCGGCGAAGGAGAGTTTTGAATTTCGCCAGCTCGATCAGGTCGCAGTGAAGGGCAAAACCGAAGGTGCTGTGATCTACGAGTTGCTGGCAGACCAGGTTGATGGCACAGCTCGCCCTCAGTGGTTTGATTACTACGAGCAGGCATTCGCTTTCTATCAGCGGGGAGAGTTCCAAAAAGCGCTGGAACTGCTTGAAAAACAAAGTGAAGATGCCCCGAGCAGGGTACTTGCGGCACGGTGCAATGAATGGATTGCCCATCCTCCCAGCGGCGCGTGGACCGGGATTCAAGTATTCGACGCGAAATAGTCTAAGAACCTACTCCAACCCCAGAATGTTCATAAGCCATTGATTTTTAAGCTGGTTTTGATATTGATCGACCCTCCGACGGGTTAATCGCCGCATCAAGACAGTCCCATCGTGATTGAGGATGGCGGGTGCGCCTATCGAGGTCCGAATTCTCCTGAGAATAAATTATTCTTGCTTTATGTCAAATTTTACAAATTCCTGTGGCTAAAACCCGACTAGAATGCGTCGTATGATTTTAAGGGGAGTTGTATCGGAATCGAGTGCTCGCAATTTCCCCTCGATCCCAACATCTTAAAATCGACTTTTTGGGCTACCGGGTGAGCAAATCCCTTGGACCTCCAGT
The DNA here is from genome assembly GCA_963733285.1 of uncultured Acidobacteriota bacterium. Lineage (GTDB taxonomy): Bacteria > Acidobacteriota > Terriglobia > UBA7540 > UBA7540 > Bog-366. The sequence continues at coordinate 3,691 of CAVTDA010000014.1, read as the reverse complement.
CTTTTGGACAGAGGCTTCGCCTTCAAAGTTTTTGGGTGTAGGGTATCTCCTCCCGGTCGGTTGGTTCGCGTATTTTTCCTTTCTGAAGATTAGGAGTCAGATCGGTGAACGCCAAGAGCCATAACCTAGTTCTCGCGCGCGAGTTGCTGCTGACGGCGGAAGGTCGCACGTCGGAGCATCAGGTTAAGGTCTCGAAGATTTTTGAGCTTCTGTGGGAGCCCGTTTGCCGCTATCTGATCCTAAGTTCCGGCAGTCGCGGAGTGGCCGAGGACCTGGCGCAAGAAGCTTTCCTACGTCTTTACGCCTGCATGGAAAAGGGCCAATCGGTAGAGAACGTCAGTGCGTGGGTCTTTCGCGTCGCCCGCAATTTGGCGGTGGATCACCTGCGCAAAAAGGATCCCCTCAACGCCGCAGGGACCGAGCAGGTGGAAGCGCTCGCATCAGGGCTACCCGACCCCGCGCCGGATGCCGAGCAGATGGTCTTGCAGGGGGAGGACCGGCAGCGGTTTGAAGAGAGCTTGCGGACGTTGTCCCACCAGGAACAGCAATGTGTATTTCTCCGGTTGGAGGGTCTTCGCTACGCGGAAATCGCCGAGGTGCTGGGAATCTCGGTGGGCAACGTTTCCACGTATCTCTCCCGGGGGATTAAGAAACTCAGGAAACGGACATGAGACGATTCCGTTACAAGGATCTGTTGGCCCGCAACTCTCACCTGTCCTATGAGGAATTGGTGGCATTGGTGAGCGATGAGACCTCCTTGGACGGGTCGGAGAAGATTCGCAAACACCTCGAGGCCTGCTGGCATTGCCAGGCCCGCCATGAGGAATTGAAGCAGGCGGTTGTCGAGATCGTACACAACCTCAATGCCTTTGTGGGGGATTTGAGCGCCCGGGCGAGAATTGCCAGATGCCGGCTGGAGCAGGATTGGGAGCGATTGGCGGCGGAAAAAACGCGCCCGGCTCCCCTAACCCAGGTCCTGGGCATGATCGAGTCGACGCTGCCTTCGCGCTTCTTTGCCCGGCAGATTGCCCTGGTCGCCCTTTGCCTGGCCGCGCTTCTGGCTTTCTTCCCACTGACTTCGACGGCCCCCATTTCGGCGGCGGAGCTGTTGCAGCGCTCCAAGCTGGCTGAGCGCCAGATGATGCAGGCGGTGGCGGACCCGGCCATTCACGGAATGTTTCGGGTTACGAAAAGGAGTTCGGGTTCGGCCCACCTGAAATCCATGACCTGGGAAGTTTGGGAGGACACGGTTCACAACCGGGTGAAGAGCCGGGCGGTGGAGGAACATGGGAGCACGCTTTCAAGCGCCCAACACCGGCAGGCGATGGGCGGATACCTCACCGATGTGGACGCCTGGCCACTGCTCAGTGAATTGCAGCACGTTGGCCTGGCCAACGGACTTGATATTACCCACCCCCTTTCTCCCGGCGGATTTGACACTTGGCGCCAATCCCTCGGCGGGGAACGGGACGAAGTATTTACGGCGCGGTTGGCCGATGGCGACGCGGGGATGGGCATCAGGACCATTCCCACCCGTCCTCCCGCAATTGGACGCATTGTGAGCGCGGAATTGATTTTGCGCTCGGGGGATTGGCATCCGATGGAGCAGCGCTTCAAAGTTCAAGCCGCCAATGCCACGCAAGAATACGACGTGGTGGAAACCTCGTATCAGGTTGTGGATCTTTCCACCGCGCCCACGCTGGTTTTTGCGGAAGCGCTTCCACCCGTTATGCCGGTCCCAGTCCGCCACTCTCTGGCGGCCCCGGTGGCCGCGGCCGCGCCCACGCAGCAGGAACTGGATGAATCGGAAGTCTCCGTCCGATTCGCCCTCTGCCGGGTGGATGAGTATCTGCGCGGACAAATCAGAATTGCCCAGGATCCGGCGGGTTCAGTCCGGGTTGAAGGGATGGTTGAAACCGATGACCGGAAGGATGAGCTGACGAATTTACTGCGGGTGATTCCCTATACGGCCGTGAAGTTGGAAACTTCGGAAGAAGCCCTCAATGACCTTGCTGCCCTGCCGGAAGTGATTAATACCGCTCCTGCCGCCGCCAGCCAGACGATTGCACAACCTGACCCCGCAGAAGTGAAGCGCAATCAGGCCTGGGTGCAGTCGCAATGGAACCAGTACGGCAAGCAATTTCAAGACAGCGCCTCCGGGAATCTTGACGAAAAGATGATGGAAATATCGAATGAGGCCATTGCCCACACCCGCGCCGCGTCCTACCAGGCGTGGGCTTTGCGGCGGCTCGCGCAGAACTATCCTCCGGAGCGTGTTCAGGGCATGAACGAGTGGTCCAAATGGCTGCTGCAAATCATGGTTCAGGATCATGCGCGGGTGCTGGGCGTGGAAATTTCCCATCTCAATTCCCGGGTCAACCCCGTCCTGACATCTTTTGCCGCTTCCGGTGGAGTGCCGATGAATGCGGCCCCGCCCACACCGCAACTGCCCGTGCTGGTCATGGGCCCCGACTGGCAACAGCAGGTAGAGCAGCTTTTCCAAAGCGTTGATGACATGAACGAGCAGGTTTTGGGGGTTTTTGGCAATGTGGACTTGTTGCGCGGAAACGCCAAAGACGCCGTCAGTGACCTGTTGCGTCAGCTTCCCCGGTTTAATGGCGACGTTCAGGATTTTGAGCAGCAAGTGAGCAAAGAGTTTTCAAGTGTTGGTGAATCGCCGGCGCTGAAGAGTTCCCTGGAACCTCTGAAGTAAAAAATCCGGGGATCAGCTTCTGCAATTCATCATTCTCGGTCGGCAGCTATGCAAATGGAACAGGAGACATGCAACTTGCGAAGGGGGGACTAAGCGCCCAAAGAGGCGCTCTTCCTCCCTTCGGTTTTTTCCTCAACCCCATGCATCTTCGCTCCTCCGGCCGAGGCCCCCACGGAAAGGCATTTTCCAACTGCGGCCGCAGTTCATTCTCTCCAACGAACGTCCAATTCATCGGCTCCGTGAAGTGATAACTTCTCCCGATACGGCGGACCTCATCAGGTCGCACAGCGCTTTTGAGGTTGCAGGCTTGACAGGGCTTGGGTATTCTTACGCAATGATAAAATCGTGCTTAAGTCTCCGTCTTCTCATCGTTTTCCTCATATTCTCCGGCGGGACGTTTGCCCAGACGCCGGCCGCCCAAAAAGCCGGACCACACTTCGCGGCAGCCCAGGAAGCAGACCGGGAAAAGGATCTTCCCACCGCCGTCGCCGAATATCGGACCGCACTCAAGCTCGACCCGCACGTTGCGGAGGCGTGGGTTAACCTGGGCCTCGACCTCTACATCATGAGAAAGGACGACGAGGCGATTGAGGCATTCCAGCAGGCGCTCAAGCGAAAACCGGATTTGTTGGCCGGGAATCTCTTTTTGGGGATGTCCTACCTTCGCGAGAGTCAGTCGCAAAAGGCCATTCCTCCCCTCAAAAAGGTCATTTCCCTGAATCCGAAGGAATTAAAGGCCTATATCAATCTCAGCTACGCCTATCAGGAGATTGGCCAACTGCAACAAGCGGCCCAAGTTCTGGAAAAAGCCAACAGCCTGTTCCCCAACAATACGGAGGTCCTTTACAACCTTGGCAAGAGTTATACGCGGTTGATGGAAGCGCCTTCCAGCAGATGGCAGACGTCGATGGGGATTCCTACCGTTTTCACCAGGTCATGGGGGACTCCTACCTGCTGCGCAGGGATTATCCCAACGCC
>CAVTDA010000013.1:0-43034 GCA_963733285.1 uncultured Acidobacteriota bacterium | reverse complement strand
CAGGCGGAGTATAAAAAGGCCATCGAGAAATGCCCGGATCCCTCCCTGCCGGGGCTCCATTACGCCCTGGGGAATTCCTATTGGCTGGAAGCGAAGTGGGATGCAGCGGTTGAAGAATTCAAGAAAGAGCTAGACCTTTCCCCTGCCGATTACATGGCAAACTGGAAATTGGGGGACACGTACCTGTTCAAGCGGCAATATGACGACGCCCGGGTCTACTTGGAGAAGGCGCTCAAGGAACGTCCGGATCTGGGGCAGGCCTATCGAGACATGGGAAAACTCTGCATACTTTCGGGACAGCCCGAGCAGGCGATCACCTACCTCAACAAAGTTTCGCAACTTTCTCCCGATGAACCGACGTGCCATTACCTTCTGGCCCAGGCTTACCGCAAACTTGGGAACACCGCGGAAGTAAAAACTGAATTGGCAACCTTTCAAAAGCTCCGCGAGCAGGAGTCCGCCCGCAGTTCCAAGCATCCGGACACCTCGGCACTGGGAGGGGTTGAATCTTCGAACCAGAGGCCGCAGGAGGATGAGTCTCTGGACGACATAAAATAATTGCAATGCCGTGCTGCGAGCAGGCAGTAAAAGACGGCAGTTGAGACATCATTAAGAAACAGGGAGCCAGTTCGAGTTGTGAATTTTGGAATTCCGGCTCACCGAGCGGGGCCGGAGTGAAGATGTCCGATGTTTCGGGTGGAAAAAACCCCTCTCCACCAATCTGATCGCTGTAAGTCGCCGAAGTGCCACCCCATCGGTGAGTGTCCACTAGTCCTTGTTAGCCCACAAGTTGAATTCCTTCAGCAGTGGATAGAACCGCGGACTTCATGACCCGGGGGAATTCCATCAATAAGGATGTTTGAATGAATCCATATCATAGATTTACCTTTATCAGAGTTACTCGATTTGCTCCCATGCCCTTCATCATTTTGGCCCTCTTAAGTGCGCTGCCTTTGCTGGGGAGTGGAGATATGTTCCGGCTGCCCGGAACGGTCGCTCCGGAGCATTATCAGCTCGAGTTTGCCCCCGATCTTGCCAATAATTCCTTTGCCGGAGAAGAGACCATCGACGTGCAGGTCCTTCATCCCACGTCTGAAATCATGATGAATGCGGCGGAGATCGATTTCGGAGCGGCGGAAATTACCGCCGCGGGGTCGACGCAGACAGCCCAAATCTTCCTGGACAAGGAGCGTGAGACGGTGACGCTTGCCGTGGGCAGGAAAATTGCCACGGGTCCGGCACAAGTTCACATCGTCTTTAAGGGCTCCTTGAACGACAAGCTGCGGGGTTTTTATCTGGCAAGGGCGAACGGAAGGAAATATGCGGTGACGCAATTTGAGGCGCGCGACGCCCGCCGCGCCTTTCCGTGCTTCGATGAGCCGGCCCTGAAGGCGACTTTCAGCGTCACTCTGGTGGTTGACAAGGGTGATACGGCGATTTCCAACGGCACGATTCTGCGCGACACGCCGGAACCGGGAGACGACAAACATAAGCTGGTTTTTTCAACCACTGCGCGCATGTCAAGTTACCTCGTCGCCATGGCGGTGGGGGATTTTCAGTGTGTCGAAGGACAGGAGGATGGAATTCCCATTCGCGTGTGCGCCACGCCGGACAAGAAGGAGCAGTGCCGGTTCGCCCTGGAAGCGGCCGAACACCTGCTGCACTTCTACGACCAGTATTTTGAAATCAAGTACCCGTTCGGAAAACTCGACATCCTGGCGGCGCCCGATTTTGCCGCCGGAGCGATGGAAAACGCCGGAGCGATCTTCTATCGCGAGCGCCTGCTTCTAATCGACGACAAGACGGCGTCACTGAGCGCGCACCAATCCGTGGCCGGTGTTCTGGGCCACGAAATGGCCCATCAATGGTTCGGTGATCTCGTGACCATGAAATGGTGGAATGATTTGTGGCTGAACGAGGGATTTGCCACCTGGATGGGGGGAAAGCCCATCCGTGCCTGGAAGCCTGACTGGGCGAGCGTCGATGTCGTGGGGGCAATGGACATCGATTCCACCAACTCGGTGCGGTCGGTGCGCTCACCCGATCCCAACCCGCCGACCGACCTCATTTACGGCAAGGCGGCCAATATCCTGCGCATGATGGAAGACTACGAAGGGGCCGAAGTCTTTCGCGCCGGCATCAATGCCTACCTGAAAGCACATGCCTTTAGCAGCGTCACGGCGGAAGATTTTTGGAATGCGCAGACGAAGGCGTCGGGCAAACCCATCGACAAGATCATGGCGACGTTCATTGACCAGCCCGGCGTTCCGATCGTGCGAGTGGCCGCAAAAACCGAGGCCGGCGTGACGTCCGTCAGTCTCACACAGCGGCGCTTCTTCCGTGACCGCGCCGCCTTTGCCGAGGGTTCGCCCGAGTTCTGGGAAGTGCCGGTTTGCCTGCGCTCGGCGGCAACCCCGGCGGCGGGCATCCCCGGGGTTGATTGTGTGCTGCTGAGCGAGCGCACCCAGACCTTTAAATTTAGGAATCTTGCCCTGCCCATCCTCGCCAATGCCCGGCAAATGGGGTATTACCGGGTGATGTATGCTCCGGAGGTTTTGAGCGAACTGAGCCGCCATGCCGAAACCCGGCTAATTCCGGCGGAACGGATCGGCCTGCTCAACGATGAATGGGCCCTGGTCAGCGCCGGCATGGCTCCCATCGGGGATTTTCTTTCCCTCGTCGAAGGGCTGAAGGAGGACCGGCGGCTTCCCGTTGTGGATGCCTATGCCGGAAAGCTGGGAGACATCGACGAGGACATGGTGAGTGATGCGGAGCGGGCGAGCTTCCGCGCGTGGGTGCGGGACCTCATGCGTCCCAAGGCCAAGGAACTGGGATGGCAGCCCTCCTCGGGCGAAGGGGTGGAACAGCCGGGCATGCGCGCTACCGTGCTCTCAACCCTGGGGCGAGTGGGGCGCGACCCTGAGGTTCTGGCGACGGCGCGGGAACTCGCTCAACGCTACCTCGCCGATCCGCTGGCCATTGATCCCTCCATTGCCGATACGGTTGTCAACCTTGCGGCCCTGGAAGGCGACGCCAAACTCTATGACCAATTCCTTGCCGCCACCAAGACCGCGAAATCGCCGGAAGAGTACTATCGCTTTTTTAATGCCCTGGCGCGCTTTAGCGATCCGGCGCTGCTCAATCGCACCCTGGAGTTCGCGCTCACTCCCGAGGTTCGCGGGCAGGATTTCAGCCAGTTGCTGGGTGCGGTGATGTTCAACCCGGTGGGCAGCAACCTCGCCTGGGATTTCGACCGGGAGCACTGGTCTGAAATAACTTCGAAGCCGCCCGGGAACGCCGCCGGCAAGGTTCTCGCCACCACCAGCGCGTTTTGCGATGTGAAACACGAACAGGAAGTGAAGGACTTTTTCACCCAGCAGAAATCCGATTCCGATGCCATTCAAAAAGCTGTGGAAGATATTGAAAGCTGCGCCGAGGTGAAGTCGATTCAGCAGCCCAATGTTGCCACTTGGTTTCAACGCCACGAAATGGCGGCAAAACGCTAGTTGGGGGAGGGAACTTGAGGATCACAAACTGGTATTGTACTCTGACGGCAGTGACAATTTTCCTGGCGGCGAGCTTGATGCCCGCATATCTTCGCGGTCAAGACCACCGCCGGATAAACGTCATCCTGATCTCGCTTGACCAGCTTCGCGCCGACCAGGTTCATTGCCTCGGCAACCCGCGCCTAACAAGTCCCAATTTGGATCGCCTCGCTGAAGAAGGCGTGCTCTTTTCGCACTTCTACACCGCCGCTCCCTGGACCGCGCCTTCCTATTCGACCCTGATGACCTCGGAGTATCCCTCGATGCATGGAGTCACATTGATGTGGCGGCCGGGAGACAAGCTGATTGATCCTGCAACGCCGGTGCTGGCGGAGATCTTCAAGGCTCATGGATATCACACCGCGGCTTTCGTGAATAACGGCGTGGCGGGAAAGGCGCTCACCGGGCGCGGGTTTGATGAATACGATCAGGGCCAGCCGAATGGTCAGGTCAAGGACATCACCCAACGCGGCGGCGAAGCGTATAACTTGGCGCCCGAGACCACGGCGAAGCTTCTCCCCTGGCTCGATCAACACCGCGACGCTCCGTTCTTTCTCTTCGTGCTGTTTCTCGAGCCGCACTCTCCCTACAATCCGCCGCCGGAAGACGACATCTTTAAAACCGATGCCTACCCCGATGAGAGCAATACCGGCTATGACCTCAAAGGCGGCCACCTGTTCCGTTTGGCGATGATGGGGGATCAGAAGGCTATCGAGCGACTCTACGAACTGTACGATGGCAAGATTCACTTCGTGGACCGCTACGTGGGCGAGCTGATGGACCATCTGAAGCAGACCGGGCTCAGCGACAACACGCTCGTCGTGCTGACTTCCGATCATGGCGAGCTGCTCTATTCCCACCCTGACGATTTTCTGACCTTCGATCATCGATCGCTGTACGACCCGGTCATGCATGTTCCGCTCATCATGTCAGGGCCGGGGCTGCCCAAAGGAAAGCTCGTCGACGCCATGGCCTCGAATATCGATACCGCGCCGACGATTCTCAATCTGGCGGGAATTGCGCCTCCCGCGGACGCCGAGGGCCACAGCCTGGTCCCGCTCATCGATGGGAAGGTGAAGTCCATAAACAAATATGTCTTTGGCGAAGAGGACGTTGTGACACCCCAACGCTCGGTGCGCACGAATCAGTACAAGCTGATCGAGGATCTGTGGACGGGAAAAATCCAACTGTTTGATCTGGTTCACGATCCCGGCGAGAAGCACGACCTTTTTGGGCATGAGCCCGCCGTGCAGGCCGAGCTGCTGCATCAATTGCGCGCGTGGATGATCAAGAACCACTCCTCGGTCGCAGAGCGCATGGCGCAGTGGAAGAGATACGCCGGCGATCCCTGGTCCAGGGAGATCATTACGGATGATCAGACGATTGGTGGTCATTTGCTGATTTCCGGCGGCGCGTGGCACAACGACGATTCGGGCGCTGCCGCAGGATACGCCGGTGGATGCCTGTGGACCCAGGGCGGCGACGGCGCGCGCACGGCAACCTGGCGCGTGGATAATCCTCTGATTGGCGAATACAAGATTTACATGTACTACGGCCATCCCGCCGCCGGCCCACTGGCCACCAACGCGCGCATCACCATCGGCACGGATGGCAAGCCCGGGACCGCGACCGTGGATTTTACCCACGGGGCAGGAGACTGGAATCTTCTCGGCACGTTCAAAAATCCCCGGTTTGTGAAATTGACCAACGCCGCCAACGGCGCGGTGATTGCCGACGCGGTCAAGTTCGTGCGAGTCGGAGATTGACGAAGGAGGGCCTTTTACGCACGCTTCGCGCTTCTCAGTTCTATTTCTTACGCTCGTCGCTCAAACGTTTTTGATAACGCAATCTGCTCCGGGCCGGGAGCCGTGGGAATATCCAACCCCCTTGGACCCCACCGCCACAGTGACCACTCCAGTTCTCGAAAGGCAGATTCACCAGCCCTTACCCGAACAATTCATCTGGTTTACCAAGGAGGCCGGTCAGCAGCCCACCACCCCACTCTATTTCCGTTCCTCGTTTGTCGTAGCGAACAAACCTGCCCAGGCGACACTTTACGTTGCGGGGCCGGAGCAAGTCGCCGTTTATCTGAACGGAAAAATGATTGGCAACTTTAGCCAGAATCCCGCCACGCGCACGCGCCCTGCGGTTTTTGTGCTGAATGTCGGCAGGAATCTTGTGCCCGGCAAGAACGTGCTGGCTCTCATGACCTCGGGTGGTGACCGGCTTGCGGTAAAGATCGTTCCCCGGGCACGCAATGAATTCGCCCCGGCGCTGATGATCAGCGGGCCCGGGTGGAAGGTCAGCACTGAATCCCATGATGGCTGGGTGCGGCCCGATTTTGACGATAAGAATTGGCAGACTTCAATCGCACTCGGTGGGATTGAAGATGATATTGACTTCCGTCAATGGAACTCCGACTCGGGAATGTATCAATGGGTGGGATACGACGGAATTTCCCCGTTCCTCGCGCATCTGACTTTGCCCGCGCTCAAGATAACCGACGCGTTTGAAGGCATGGGGCGGATGGACCACCTGGATGCTCTGACCTCGCCCCCGATTCCAATTCGCATTGCCAAGCCGGTTCGCCGTTACTCTTCCTGCGAATTGATGTTTCCCCGCAGGAATATCCTTCACTGCTGCTCGATTTCGGGCGCGAAATCAACGGCAGGTTGGAAGTTACCTCCGATTCCGATTTGCCGATGGAGATCCAGATTGGTTACGGAGAATCGAAAGAGGAAGCCCAGCGCGAACCGTTTCTGGGATTCGACAATCTCTACATTCCTCCCCACGCCACGACCTACGGGCCCAAGAGTTCGTTTCGTTACACCGCGGTGCGCTTTATCAAAGGCGGTTCGCCGCTGCGTTTCAAGAGCATTCGCCTCGACGCCATCTATTTCACTGTAAAGTATCGGGGAGCGTTCGAATCCTCGGATCCCTTGCTCAATCGCATCTGGCAGATTGGCGCCTACACGGCGCATCTGTGCATGCAGGATTATGTCTGGGATGCTCCCAAGCGCGACCGCAGTCCGTGGATGGGCGACACGCATGTCAGCGGCCGCGTCATCGATACCGTTTTCGCCGACCGCTTCCTCATGCCCTACACGATGGATCACCTGATCGCCGCAGCCGGGAATCCGGTTCACGATGACGTCAACACGTTTCCCGGATACTCCGCGTTCTGGGTCATGGGGGAGGCGGATTACTATCGGCATCTCGGCGATGCCGCCTACCTGCACGCAATTCACGACCGGCTGGTGCAGCTTCTGACCTTTATGGAAACCGAGCTGGACAACGGAAGTCTCTTTGCCAACCCGCGCAAAGCGTGGGGATTTGTCGATTGGTCGCCTGATTTCAACGAGGATACCGCAGAGTCGCGCCGCGCGATTCATTTCGAATTCACTAAAGCATTCTCGGAAGGCGCATGGCTGCTGCGCGAAGCCGGCGACACGGCGGCCGCAGACCGATTTCAGAAGCGGGCAGACGCGATGAAGGTTGCTGCCTATCAGTACCTGCTGGACGTGGACACCGGGACGTTTGGAAATCGCCACCAGACCAACGCCATGGCCATTTTTTCCGGCGTCGCGGGCGAACGCGAGGCATCAGCGATATGGGATAAGGTGCTCTCTCATCCCCGCCACTTCGTCATCACCCCTTATTACAATTTCTATGTGATCTCGGCCATGGCGATGATCGGGCGCCGGCAGGAAGCGCTCGAGGAGATTCGAAATTACTGGGGCGGCATGGTTCGCGAAGGGGCAACGAGCACTTGGGAAGCGTACGACCCGAGTTGGCCCAAGGACGATTTTCACAGCGCGCTCCAGGCTGACGATCGACGCGGCTATTTCATCAGCCTCGCCCATGGCTGGTCGTCGGGCGCGACGGCCTGGCTGACTGAACAGGTGCTGGGCATTCAGCCTCACGCTGGGGGATTCCGCGAAGTCTCCATCCGGCCTGACCTGCTCGATCTTGACTGGGCACGGGGAGCGGAACCCACACCAACGGGCTTGCTGAAGGTGGATTACCGCAAAACCGCAACGGGGCTCAAGCCCAGATTGATTTGCCGCCTGGCATCAGCGCGAAAGTTTCCATGCCGATTCAAAAGGGGCAGGGAGCCGTCATGCTGAATGGGGTAGCCACAGAGGGTGTGGCGGCGGAGGATGGAAACCGGCTCTTAATTGCGCTGAACGGAGAGGGGCACTACGTTCTGGGCACGGCAGCAAAATAAAAGTATAGCGAGTTCATCGTAGGAAGGTCGCGATGGTACAGGAATTGGCTAATTCTTGGCGTCCTGTCGCGCCTTGCAATCGCGGCACCAGCGAGTCCACGGCACAGCCTGCAAGCGCGCGTCGCTAATCGGCTCGCCGCATTCTTCACAGAGCCCAAATCTCTCATTGCGAATGCGCGCCAGGGCATCCTCGATTGCGCGAAGCAGCTTGCCGTCTGTTTCGTGCAAGCGGACCTGGGTAGCGGCATAAGTTTCGCTGGCGGCCATGTCGACGGGGTCGCCACGAAGTTCGCCTGCCGCAGGAATTGAATTCGGCCGGCGATTTCCAGCCGAAAGTTCCTCCCGCTTGGCGATAAGCAATTCCTTGAAGCGATTCACTTCCCCATTGTTCATGCTTGCGTCCCTCGATCCGATCTTGTGCCTAGAGCAGTTCTCCAGCGCAACCATTATAACGCCGCAGCCCTGCTCGTCTACGGGTTTTAGCTGCGAAAAGAAAACCGCCGGGCATTCCGAACGGCGGCCCAATCCTACGCATAAGTTGACTTAATGGCAACACCCTTTGCTCCGGATAATTTTGCGGAATCATGCACCCGCGGTCTGGTGACTCGGCGCCAAACCGGGGGCCTTGGGCGCCATTACCTCACATCGGAAGGAGGTTCTGCTGGGAATCGAATTCCATTTCCCCGGGTTGGCCGAGGGCCGTTAAATTCTTCGCCGGGGTGATCTCCGCGGAAAAGGCTTCGGCCACTTGCATGATTTCCAGCGAAAGGGTGTTGGCAATTCGCACCACTCTGGCGGCGCGGGTGTCGGGCAATCCCAAAGATGCCAGCCCCCAGGCAATCGCTTCGCCGTCGGTTTCGAAATGGATGGGCGTCTTGGCGATAATGGGCGCCAGGGCGGTCAGGGCATTAACGTAAATCGCGCGATGGTCCATAGCGCGAACCAGGCGCGAGGTGGTGAGGTCCGCCAAGCCAATTCCAGACGCGTTCCCGTGCGATTCAGGAGTGAGGTCGCGCACGAAGATCCTCCGGATTCTGACATTTGACAGCGCGGTCACTCTGGGCCCTTGTGATGTGTACCCATAAACGCTGCGTCCAATGATGTTGGGATCCATCCCCGCCCCGCTGATGTTTTTCCCCATCTGATCCACGATCAGAAAATCGATTTCTTCAAAGGGCAGGCTGGGCATCAACTGTTTTGCCTCGGCAAACAGTTGCTCTTCCCCCTCAACAATCTCACCCTTGCCTAATGCGACGATTTTGGCGGTTTCGTGGAATTGATCTTCCAGTATGGCCAGCCCGCCGAGCATGGGCGCCCGTTGCAGGGTGAAGCTTGCGACCTTGCGAATAACCTGTTCGTGCCCGCGCAGGGCAAAAGCCGTATGGCAGGCGCCGGCGCCCATCTGCTTGCCCAGCCCAATGCTCAGCATCTTCAGAATCCCGCTGCCAATTTTTCCGGAAAAGTCGGTGTGCGGCTTGATGCGGTTGACCAGCAGGATGCCATCGGCCTTGAGTGCTTCGGAGCTGAAGTACACCTTGACGCCATCGTCCGTGCTTCCCAGGAGGCTGACGTCCATGGAGGCCATCACCGGCGCCCCCACCGCTCCTTCATGAATTCCATAATCGGCCAGAACTTCAGCCTGCCCTTCCGGCGTCGCTCCCCCGTGGCTTCCCATGGCGGGAACGATGAAGGGGATTGCTCCTCGCGCTTTGAGCCAGCTCACGGCCACCGAGACGATCTGCCGCAGGTTCGCGATACCGCGGCTGCCCACGGCAACGGCAATCCGTGCGCCCGGGGTAATCCGGGAAGCCAGCTTCAGTTCGAGCTGGCTCTGTACCGTCGCCTCAATATCGATGGGAGCAGAACGAGGCAGGTTCTGGCGGATTGAAAACATAAGCGGGAAATTCACGGGCATGAAACACCTCCGGCTTTATCAATTCACTTCGTCCATCATCATTCCGGCACCGGCGCTTCGGCGGGAAGCAAATTCTGCCGGCGCAGGGCTGCCCAGAATTCCCCGGGAATGGCATGACTTATGAAGCGGAAGTTTTCATCCAATTCCTCCGGAGTTCTGGCTCCGGGGATGATCGAGGCCACGGCGGGGTGGGCGAGAGGAAATTGCAGGGCGGCAGCCTGCAAGGGTACGGCATATTCCTGGCAAATCCTTTCGATGCGACGAACCTTTTCCATGACTTCGGCAGTGGCCGGCACGTATTCATACATCGCGCCCTCCACCGCGCCCGTGGCCAGGATGCCGCTGTTATAGGGGCCGCCGATGATGACGCTCGCTCCCCGGGCGCGGCACAGCGGCAGTGCTTCCTGAAGAGCAGTGTGGTCCAGCAGCGTGTATCGGCCCGCCAGCAGGAAGCAGTCAAAATCCCCCGCCTGGGCAAATTGCATGACGGTTTCCACCACGATCGTTCCGACTCCCACGGCTCCGATCACTCCCTCGCGGCGGAGTTTGTCGAGCGCGACATAGGCCCCTTTCATCGCCTCGTCGAAATGGCCTTCCGGATCGTGGATGTGCAGAATATCAATCCGGTCGATCCCGAGTCTTTTCAGGCTGCCTTCCAGGGATCGCAGGGTGGCGTCATAACTGTAGTCGAACACGGGACTCAATTCGGGAGGGTTGTCATAGGGGAAAAAGACCTCCCGCTTTGCTCCCGGCTCCTTCGGCAGGAGGGAATATCCCACTTTGCTGGCGAGAACAAACGAATCGCGCGGCCGGCCCGCGAGTCCCCGCCCCATCCTGGACTCGCTTTTGCCCGCCCCATAAAGCGGCGCCGTATCGAAGAAATTCACTCCCCTATGCAAGGCGCGCTGAATCGTGCGGCGCGCCGTGTCCTCGGTGGGATCATGAAACAGCCCGCCCAGCGCCGTGCCCCCCAGTCCCAGCCTGGGCACCTTCAGGCGCGTCGTTCCCAATTGAACTTTTTCGAGTGGATTCATGATTTCCCAGGAGTTCACACCGATGGCAGGTTGAATTGTCCCGCCGGGTTATCCTCTTGTCCGATGACAATATGGGATTCGCCGGCCGATTCCGGCGGGGGTATTCTAGACTGCCGGCGGATGGGCTTCCAGCGAAATCCGAAGTAAAAACTTAAGAGGGGCTGGCGTGCTTGTCAGCCACGCCAGCAGATCAGCTTCAGATCGGTCATCTCTTCGACTACGAATTGCCGGCCTTCGCGTCCGAGGCCGCTCTTCTTGACGCCTCCATACGGCATGGGGTCTGCCCGGAAAGTCTGAACGTCATTGACGATGACGCCTGCGGCGAGGAGCGGTATCGCCAAAGGGCAATTCCGTTGTTGGTGTGAGAATACGAGGGAGGAATGCTTTCACTGATGGATGGAGTCGCGACCCGCCTGATGTTGACGCAGCGGCCATACGGCTCGTTGCGCCGGCGGTTCAAGCGGGTCGCGAACGGTACGGTGGCCGTCTATGCGCCCTTGCGGCGCACCTGAGCCTGTTGCGCGTCATGCGCCGCCGGCCCCACGGTCTTCAGCCAATCGTCGAGTTGGCGCTGCGCCTCTTCTTTGGCAATGCCGTAGCGCTCCTGAATCCTGCCCACGAACTTGTCCTTGCTGCCGGCAATGATCTCCATGTCATCGTCGGTCAGCCTGCCCCACTTCTGCCGGATGTCCCCTTTGACCTGCGACCACTTCCCACTGAGTTGATCCCAATTCATGTTTGCCCTCCCAGGCGCTTTGATTCATCGTTCGTCCGGTATCGAATTTTCAGAACCACTCACTTCCCACTTCAGATCCTTTGGCCGCGCCCCAGGTGGGTAATCAAGCTGATCAGGAACAGGACCAGGAATACGTAAAAGAGAATCTTCGCGACGCCCGCAGCGGCAAAAGCGATGGCGCCAAAGCCAAGCAGGCCGGCAATAACCGCGACCACGAAAAACACCAGAGCGTAATAAAGCATGGAGCCTCCATTTCCGGGGCAAGTGCCGGGTCAAACCTATCGCCCAGCTTCAGCCCCCTCACCAACGTGGCCCTTGTGACTTCCACTTCCTGTCATCAGACAAAAGCTACATTGATCCCTTTTCAATTAATAACTCTGCCCAAGAAACACGGCAACCGGGCCGATTCCTTACTTGGAGAACCCTTTCACTGTAGAGAATCAGGTTCTGATCGCACTTTCTCGGCGCTTGCTCCGAGTTTTGCATGTCTACAGAGCAGGATCAGCAGTCCCCACATGAACATCAACATCGTGAGCCCACGCTCAAAAGTTTCCATGTGAGCCTCCCATCCTTACCTCAGGAGTGAGTGCAACTCCCCCGCCACATCTCCCGGGGATTGCGTAACACGCAGTATTTCAGCGGATTGGAAGGAGTCGCAGAATTAAGCGATGGAGGATCATCCCCAGCCCTTTTTGCGCGCCCGTGTAGAAAGTTCCCTGCGCGGGAAAATGATTTGATTTATGCCCGGAGCCTCCTCCGAGGTGTAAAGGATGTCCTGATACACGGTGTAAACCATGTCTTGACACAGAACAGCAAGCCCTATCCCTACGGTACCCACCGCCCGCGTGTTATTCCCGAAGGCCAACTTCACCGCCCTCTGCATCGATGCGCCGGCTGGCCTGGGGATGATGATTTGCGAAAAGACGCAGACCGCAAGGGTGGGGATCCGCGCTACTTGGCTTTACGCGAACGACAGATTATTCCAGTGGCTGGGGAATCAAGCATGTTGATGCGAAGCTGACATAGGGGTAAACACTTACTCAACCGGGAAAATCCTTACCCTAGACCGGTCATAGTGGAGATACTCAAGAATCCGAATGGAACCTTCGCGATGCTGGAGGCGGGTAAATTGCTGCACGCTTCAATCCCAGATCGATGGCTAGAGATGGAGTTGGCAAAATATGGCTTCTGTGGAGAAGAGTACAGGGAAATACGCCGCCAGCTAGATAGCTCCGGCAAGGCCCAATTCACCGTTTACAATCGCTACTGACGTGGGTCTTTCATACTTGTTCCGCGGGTAGCACACCCATCGGGGCCATAAACGCAACCCCAACTCAGCATCAATATTGCCCATCGTGGCGCAGACATTGTTGTGGATGTCTGCGTCACATGGATGACAACCAGCAGGATGTCGTCGGCTTGTACAGGCTTCGGAGTGGTTCTCACGCGCTCGGCCGGGTGAACATCTCGACCAGCAACGTCGAAACTGCGGCGGCTGTCTTCGGGGATATCTTTCCCAGCTTTCGCACCAGGCGCTGCCGGTCGATGGCGCGGAGTTGGTCAAGCGCCACCTGTCCTTGCTTGCCTTGGAAGGTGAGTGCGACGCGGGTGGGATAAGGTCTCACCACCGTGGTCATGGGGGCGACAATGACGGTCCGCAGGTGGCGGTTGGCCTCGTCGGGCGAGACCACCAGACAAGGCCGGGTTTTTTGGATTTCCGCCCCTTGGGTTGGATCCAGAGAGACCAGCCAGACCTCGTCCAAGCGCGGTGCGTCGCCTACCACCGCCACTCCTCCCGATCGAACTGGCTCGCGGGCGTATCGAGCAACAAATCGTCGTGGGCGGAAGAGCCGGCGGCGCGGAATGCTTCCTCCCAGCCGTCGCGCGGCAGACGGGCGGGCGCGATCACGAGATGATCGTGGTCGACCCGAAGCTCCACGGCGTCCTTGAAGCCGCACTGTTCGATAATGGGCTTGGGGATTCGGATACCTCGCGAATTGCCAACGCGGATAAGCTCAACCTTCATGGGCGTCTATGACCTCGTGGTTACATTGTAACCACACAAGAAGATTTTGGCAAGTTATCACGCTGAGATTCCTGCGGGCTTTGTGCCATGGCCATCCTGGCCATGATCGAACAGGGCAGCCCGTTGCGCGGTTCTGCTTCACAAGGTCCGCGGTACTTAATTCCCCAGATTTCGCCGATGCCGCAGATTTAAGGGCCGGGGCACGCCGCATGGTGTCTTGACCAATACCGAATCAAAGTTGGCATGCAACACCCGCGATGCTTTTCAAAGAAATCTTGGTTCACAGAACTTGCAGATGGCATCTCAGAGGATATGGCCCCGTTTGAAAATCGCCCCGATAAGATTCGCGGCAATCTTTCAAGGCGGATGGAAGGGCGGGATAAGGTCGCCTATTTTGCAACCACCCGCTAGATTCGAAACCAAATCAATCAACCGAGAGTAATCGCAAAATGCCCTACCCACCCATCGCCGATCACGGCATCATCGGCAACATGCACACTGCCGCGCTCGTGGCGATGGATGGCACAATCGACTGGCTCTGTCTCCCCCGATTCGATTCCCCCAGCGTTTTTGGCGGCTTGCTCGACGATTCCAAAGGCGGAAAGTTTCGCCTTGAGCCGGCATGGGAAGAATTCACGAGAAAGCAATACTATTGGCCCTCGACGAATGTGCTCATCACCCACTTCAGCGCGGCCGAGGGCACGGCGGAGATCACCGATTTCATGCCCATGGGCGGCGAGCGCGACGCCTGCCGGCTCATCCGGCGAGTCGAATCGGTCCGCGGCACGGTTCCCTTTCAAATGGAGTGTCAGCCGGCATTCAATTATGGACGCGATGCGCATAAGCTGGAATTGAAGGGATCAAGCGCGACGTTCAAATCCAAGTCGTTGTCGCTCGCCCTGACCTCCACCGCCCGTCTGCGCAAAGTTGGCAATTCTGTGGCCGCGCAATTTACGCCTGAATGAGGGCGAATCGCGCAGCTTCATCCTGCAAATCGTTAACCCCAGGGAACAACCCGCGCGCGCGTTCAAGGAGCAGGAAACCGATGCTTTGCGGCGCGAGACCATCGACTACTGGCTCAACTGGATTGGCAAATGCAATTACACCGGCCGCTGGCGCGAGATGGTGCAACGCTCCGCGCTGGCGCTGGAGCTTCTGGTCTATGAACCGACCGGCGCGATTGTGGCGGCGCCCACCACCAGTCTGCCGGAGCGTATCGGTGGCGAGCGCAACTGGGATTACCGCTGTAGCTGGATTCGCGATTCCGCCTTCACCGTCTACGCCCTGCTCCGCGTCGGGCTGACCGATGAAGCCGAGCGCTTCATGACCTGGATTCAGTCGCTCTGCAAGCAGGCTGCGCAGTCGAATAAGTCGCTGCAAACCGTTTACGGAATCGATGGCCGGGAGGATCTGCGCGAAGAGACGCTCGATCATTGGGAGGGCTACCGCGGCTCGCGGCCGGTGCGGATCGGGAACGCCGCTCACCGGCAGCTTCAGATGGATATCTTAGGCGAGCTGATGGACGCCGTATACCTCTACAACAAATATTGCAGTCCCATCTCATCGGCCATGTGGTCCGACCTGCGCCGCTTGACCAATGGGGTTTGCGACACCTGGCGGCAACCGCGATTGCGGCATCTGGGAGGTGCGCGGCGGGCCGCAACACTTTGTCTATTCCAAAATGATGTGCTGGGTCGCGGTGGACCGCGCCTTGCGTCTGGCGGCCAAGCGCTCCTTCCCCGCAGATCGTCAGAAATGGACCAAAACCCGCGACCAGATCTACGAACAGGTGCTCGATCAGGGCTGGAACCCCAAACGCCAGGCTTTTGTGCAACATTATGGCGGAACCGCGCTCGACGCCTCCTGCCTCACCATGCCATTAGTGTTCTTCCTGACACCTACGGACCCTATGATGACCAAAACTCTCGACGCCATCTGCCGCCCCATCGCCAAGGGCGGGCTGCTCTCCGATGGCAACGTTTACCGCTATGATTCCACCGAAGTGACCGATGGCCTCGTCGCCGGCGAGGGAGCCTTCAACATGTGCGGCTTCTGGCTGATCGAAGCTCTGACGCGCGCTGGTCAAACCGATCCTGAACGATTGACGCAAGCGCGACTGCTCTTTGAAAAAATGTTGGGTCAGGCGAATCACCTCGGCCTATTCTCGGAAGAATCAGGACTTTGCGGTGAGGCCCTCGGGAATTTTCCCCAAGCCTTTGCCCACCTGAGCTTTATCAGTGCGGCCTTCAATCTGGACCGCGTCCTCGACGGCCGGAAGTCCGGCGCATCCAAAGGATAAGCCTTGTGGAGTCTTGTTCGTGCCACTTATCGGTCTTCATCTTGCCGCTTTTCTCGCGCGAAAATAATTTCGAATTTCGCGGGGGCAGGTCCCGGACCCAACTGGGGCCTGGTGATGAACGGTGCTCGCCCGTAACTCGGGGCACCCTATTGCTCTGATGATTCGGTCTAGGGTGATCGCCCGTAACTCGGAACAACCGGTTGCTCCAATGATTTGGTGGACAGGAATGCTCTCGCGTAACTATGAACAACCTAATGCTCTGATAACCAACTTCGATTGAATGACTTACGGCGGTTACACGATGGGAAAAAAGGCTCCCGAGGCGCTAGGCCGGAGGAAACCGACGCTGCGCGAAACCTTCCCGAGGCGCCGGGTTGGAGCATCCCAATCGTGCGGGCAGGCTTCCCGAGCGGTCGAGTTGGAGGATTCTAATCATGCAGGTAGCCTTCTCGATCGCCAGAGCAGGAGGGTTCCAATCATGCGCGTAGATTTTACACTTCCACTTGACCGGCGCAACAGAGAATCTCAAGTCAAAGCCTTAATTTTCAATAACTTCCATTTGTAAAGACACTGGACCCCCACTTGCTCTTGTTTTTGATGGGAGCAGGGCTCGGACTCGACACAAAAATAATTTGAGTTTGCTAAGTTTATCCGCCAGGAGGTTCAGCGATGATCGAAGCCAGTGAAGGATTCCCGCCTGAACTCGTGCTGGACAACCACGCTCGCAGGCAGGGAGGCGTTGAGTGGGACACCGATCACGCCGAGGCGGAGGAGGTCCCCGCGTATTACCAGCGAAGGTCGGCGGGGGTATGGGTCTGGCTGGCGATCCTGACGGTTTCGCTGGGAATCGCCGTCGCCTACGGCTACAGTGTGCTGGAGCAGCTCGGCATTCAAGCAGAACAGATTCCGGGCCTGACGAAGTCCGTTCCCGCCTTTAATGAGCACCTGGCAAGCCTGGAAAACCGTCTGACCGATTCCCGTCTCGCCGACCACCTCCTCGCCGCGCGCGTGCCAGTCGATTGATGCCGAGTCCAAAGCGGCCCTACTCGCCACCCGGCAGGAGACGCATCGCATGGCCTCGCAGGTTCAGCAAGCCCTGACGCGGCAGATCAGCCAGCAATCGGCCGCACTGCAAGCGCAAATGGCCAAGCTGATGACCGACCGCGCCAGCGACCGGGCGCAACTCGCGCAGATGGAAGACCAGGTGACGGCGCAACGGAGCGAACTCGAAGCCGCCCAAGCCGACTACGCGCATGAGCTGGCCGTTTTGCGGGATCAGCAGGCGGCTCAGCACCAGGAATTAGCCTCGCTGCGGAGTTCCCTGCCGACCCAGCCCGTAACCTTTGATGTCCAGAAGGATCAGCCCTTGGAAATTGCCCAAGGCATCACCTTCCGCCTGACCAAAACCGATTTGACCCACCAGCGCTTCGATGGATGGATTGAGTCCGCCCTGGGGCGTCAGCGGGTTTCGGTGCAGAGCCAGAGCGTGCGCACGCCCGTGGTCTTCTTCCCCAGCGAGAGCGGCAAGCCCCTGGTGCTGGTCGTCACCCAGGTCCATGCCGGCGGCGCCGCGGGGTATTTGATGGTCCCGTCAGCCTCCAGCTTGACGGGCAAAGTCGATGTCGCATCGACTGACGACGGCTCCGCGCCCGGCGGCGCTCAACCCGCGCTGGCCCGCACCGACATCAACGAGCCGTGATTTTTCCTGCGCCGCGGCCCCCTTCCCTGGAGTTGCATTCAGACGGAATGGAACGTGGATTGTCGACACGTGGCCGCGTGAATGCATGAAGTGTTCTGCCGTTATTGTGAAAAGGCGAAAGCCACGGACCTTGAGGAGTGGGCATATGAGGCTGTCTGATCATTCCCCATCTCCCGAATCAGGCCCGGCAGGGCCGACAGAATGTGGCCCACGGCGTAAGCCGTGGGATTAGAATGGCGCGCGCGAATTCTTCTCCGAGCCCCGGGCGGGGCGACAGAACCATCCCTACACGACAAAACGCCGATCAAACTCAATTCCATGTTTCTTCAGCAGCGCTATAACCTCTTCCTGATAGGTTAACTTGCGGTGATGCTCTTCCTGCGCCGCAATGTAGGCCTTAACTTCGCTCAACTTGGATTGACTAACGCTGAATGCCGCGTATCCTGTCTGCCAGGAAAAAAACCGCCGCGCAGAGTGATCGTTCACCCATTTCGAGGAGTTCGCCTTGATCTTCTCCATGCAGTCGGAGAGAGAAAGGCTGGCGGGTAGGACAAAGAGCAGATGGACGTGGTCCTTCGGCCCGTTGATCAGGACGGGTCGCCCCTTGAGTTCGTTGATGATGCCGCCCAGGTAGGCGTAGAGGTCGGATTTCATCTCTGCGCGGATGATTGGCTGGCGGTCTTTGGTGCTGAACAAGGCATGGATGAGGAGATTCGTGTAGGTGTGCGCCATTTCTGTCGCCCCTCCCGGGGCTCATTGTTGCTCGCGCTTTCTGATCCCACGGCTTGCGCCGTGGGCCACATTCTAACGCCGCTACGCGGCTGCATAATATCTAACGTACAGCGTGTAGTGCAGAAAAAAGCCGCATTTTGGGACCACTCTGCGCCAGACGCCTACATGGCCACACAATCGTGAACATGCCGGAATAAGGTCCGGTTGAACCAACAACGGCAGAATGGTAATCTGCCGGGAAGTTGAGCGGGCTAGACCAGTAAATTCAGATGGCGCATCAAATCATAGAACGGCCACGGTCAGAAGATCGCTGACCGCTGGGACTACTTGATGATCTTTCCAACGAGAAGGAGTTGCCGCGATGAGCGAGACCGGAAAAATAAGCCGTATGGCCTTAGGGCCGGTGGCGGTTGGGCTGTTCTGCCTTTTAAGCCCCGGAATGATGCGAACCCAGGAGATTCGGGTCATTGCCGGACCCGGGTGAATCGATCCGAATGGCCAGGGGCGGGTACGTGTGTGAAGGCCAGCTCACGCACACGCCGATTGACGCCACCGAAAACTGGACCTATGAAATGGTCCAGTGCACGGGACCTATGTACAACTCCTCCGACT
Organism: uncultured Acidobacteriota bacterium; assembly: GCA_963733285.1. GTDB lineage: Bacteria > Acidobacteriota > Terriglobia > UBA7540 > UBA7540 > Bog-366. The sequence goes on along the minus strand of CAVTDA010000013.1, from coordinate 24,208 downwards.
ACGAGGCGCTGAACGCCAAGCTAAACCACGATGAGCTGCTGCGGCTGAACGATACGATGGACCGGCTGCTGGACCGGCAGGCACGGGAGATGAATCGCGACCTCAAATCGAACATCGAAACGAGCTTTCAGATGCTCTCCCCCAATACGTTGGCGTCAGCAGAGGTACAGAATCTGAAGAAAAGCTTGCTGGAATATGTCGACCAGAGAGTGGTTTCGGCATTGGGACCTTTCGAACCGCGTCCTCCACGGAATCCCGCGGGGCCCAGAACTCATCCACGCGCCACGCCGCCATCGCCTTAACTCTGAAAAATGAGGAGGCACTGGGTTCGCACATGGACAAGCCGCAGAGTGTCTGAAATGCGATACTTTGCGCTACGCCACTGACAAGCAGAATTCTGCAGAACTCTGCCACTTGCCTAATCGGCGCGGTAGGTGTAAATAGGTGGAAACTGAGCCCCTGGACTCACAACTTGAGCTTCGTGTCCAGAAGTGGCCGAAAGGAAGGTAAGCTGCCATGACCTCTCAGAACCTATTGGTTTTTTTAATTCTCCTCCTCATGGCGTTCGGGCTGACGGCAGTAATTTGGACTACCGTTTCGAAGAGCCTGCAAGGATTGCTTAACCAGGTAGTGAAACTACCCGACGGCACCGTGTTCTACATGCGAATTTTTTTAATCTCCCTTTTGCTGGCGGCTGCGTCCGGTGGTGTGGGGACGGAATTCGACCTCAAGGCGGGCGCCCATTTCATGGAATACGTCTGGAAAATCGCGTCGGGACTCGAGAACGTCTTCTCATATATGCTATGGCTTTTGCTGGCGTATTTGGCTCTAATCACCGTACTTGTGGCTGTACTGAGGCCCCGCCGTGAGCAATGAGCAATTCCTGATATATTCCTATTTTGTCGTCGGCGCTTTCGTAATGGCCATCGGCCTGGCGGTATATGCATATCTCTGTCGCCCGCTCGATGGGATTACAGGGAAGTTTCGGAGTAGCCAATTTGGCGTCATCCTTCAGAGACTCTTCCCCGTCGGCCTAGTACTGCCAGCTTTGGTAGGGTTCCTCTCGGTGGATTACCAAGCCTGTAATACGAGTTACGCGAAAGTCGTCGCGAGCCGGCCATATTTAATCAATAAGAATCAGGAGCAAATTAGGGCGGCTTGTCTCTTCCTCATGTTGGCGCTCCTCGTGTGGGGTGTTATCGTTCTTGCCGGTCTGGCCACGCGGAAGCAGAGTGGCGCTGAGTAGTTCCGCATTTTGGAACCACTCTGCGGCTCCCAACGATTTTATAATTTCTCGATTTCGATATCGCCAATTTACGAATCGCAGAATGGGACAATCTGCGCTAGGGTTCTCACGGTCCTCCCTCTCCAAACACGGAAAAGCCGCAGAGTGTCTGAAATGCGATTCTCTGCGCTACCGGGTGTATCTGAATTGCCGCAAGTGGCAAATCGTAGGAGGTCAGGCATGGGCGAAGGGCGAAGAGACTTCGGCGGAGCGCAGAAATTTGCGGGCGGCACTCCTGCCTTTGGCGGCGCGAGGGGCCTGGCTGTTAACGGGTACGCTCAGCGCCACCTTTTCGTGCAAGCAGCAGTTCGGCCGCCATAACGCGGGGCTCGCGGTGGAACCATTTCTGAATGGACGATTGCTGGAGAAAGTTGCCGAGCGCCATCAGGCTCATACCCTGGTGATGGGCCATCCAGCAGCGGATGATTTCATATTTCCCATTCTCGGGACCCTGCGACGGCGTGAAGTCGCAGGCCTCGTAGAACCCCAGCGAGCCGAGACAACCCATTTTGCTCATCGCATCGAGATTGCGAAAGGGGCATCGGCTTCCACCAGAAAAGCCAGGAAGCTCGAGTAGGGTGAGACCACCAAATTCTCCGGCGCGTGCGGATCGAGCGCCATCCTGGGAACGCCAAACGCCCGGTAGCCGTAAATCCCCTGCGGGTTGCGCTCGCTGAAGGCCGCTTCCGAGATGCCCCAGGGAACATCGTTTTTCTCTCCATACGCCTGCTGGCAGCGCACGGCGGCGCGCAGGGTTTGATCCATAATCGTGCCGGGCAGCGAGCGCATCCACAACGCCGGCATCAGATACTCGAACATGGTCCCGCCCCAGGAGAGCAGGACGCGCCCGCCCTGATTCGAGGCGAGCGGCCTCCCGAGATGAAACCACGCTTCCGGGTTGACGTCGCCTTTGGCGGCGGCAATGAAGACGGCGGTCCGCGCTTCCGACGCCAGCAAGTCGTAGTGCGACGGGTCGAGCCTCCCGGCGCTCGCGTTCCATCCAGTGGAAAACTGCTTCTTGCGGGAGTTGAAGAGGAAACGGAAATCCATTTCCTGCACAAGGCGATCCGCGTCGGCGGCGATTTGATCGAGGGACTGCAAGAGCCGAATGGCATTTTCCGCGCTGGCGGGCAGCCGGCGCTGGAGCAATCGGGCCGCGGCGCGCTCAGTCTCGCCGGTTTCGGCAGCATTCAAGACTTCCCCCGCGCGTCGGGTCACGGCCGCGCAGGCGGAAGGCAGTAAGGCCAGAGTCAGCGTCTTCACGGGGGCAACATCCCAAAAGAAGGGTGAATACTCGGGCAGCGCCCAGGGGACGAAAATCTCCACCAGATCCCTTACGGCGCGCAGGCGCGCCGCCGTCTCTCCCGCCCACCAGTTGAGGTTCGGGCGTGAGAGGCGAATCAGAAGAGGGCGGACGGCTTCCGCGCAGGGCTCGCTCGATCCGCTGAACCTCCTGCTCCAGCCAGGGCAGGGCGCCAATCCATGAAGAAGTGCTGTTTTCGAGGGGCGCGACGAATGCGGCCAGCTCGCGAATTCCGGAGGTGGCCTGGGGTGGAAGCGCCGCGTCGTGCTCCGATTCGGCAAGCAGCGTGATGTGGTCGCGAATTCCCTGCCACATTTTGTCGGGGAACAGCGGCGCCTGGCGAAGTCCGAGGCAACTCTGTTTCAGCGTCCACAGGCTGGCGGCGAGATTGCCGCTATCGACGGTCGAGACGTAACGCGGCTCGAGCGGCTGGCGCGTCTCGAGATCGTACCAGTTGTAAAAATGCCCCTGGTAACGCGGGAGCTGTTGCGCGCTGCGCATCGTGCGCTCAATTGACTCCGCATACTCCCCGATGGTCAGGAAGCCGAGCTCGTGAGCGGCGAGAATGGAATTGAACAACAAGCCCAGATTCGTCGATGACAGGCGCATGGCGACGCTGGGTGGCTCCACCTGAACGTTGTCGGGAATCAGCCAGAGAGTCTCGGCGCTGGAGAACTCGCGGAAGTAGCGCCAGGTGCGCAGACCAGCGAGGCGCAAAAAGCGCTCCTGCGGCGCGGTCAATTGCGCGGTCGCGTCCACGGGGCGGCGGTTGACCCAGTGCCCTGAAGAAGTCGGCCAGCAGCCACAGCAGGAGAATGGGCGAGGCAATCAAGAGGCACTGGGCGAACCACGGGCAAGCAACAGCGCCACGGCCAGCGAAATCACCGGCGTCGCTTCCAGGTAGGTCTCGACAAGCGATTTCTTGATTCCAAGTTCCGACTCCGCCGCCGTCTCCCATTGCAGGAGCCGGCTGTGCGTTACCACCAGCCGGATGAGCGTGCGTACGATGGCGTCCAGCATCACAATCGCCTGATGGGGCAGGAACACGAGCATGACAAAAACGTGCAGATGCCCGGAGACAAATTCGCTCGCGCGCTCGCGCCAAAGCCGCGCCAGTTTTGCCCGCGATGGATATGGAGCAGCGAGAAAAGCAAGTTGGGAGTAAGTCGGCATCAGCAACAGGCCGAGGGTTACGAGCGTCCAGAAAACCGGGCCGCCGGGCAGGACCGCCCAACCCAGAATCAACAGAAGAAACAGTCCGATATCGTTGCACGCTCCGCCGCATGTTGTCGAAAATCTTCCAGCGGGAGATGAAGGTGAGGGGATTGTGAACGCGCCGGCCGTAGTAATCGGCCACACTGGGCAGGAGCCACTGCATGATTTGCCAGTCGCCGCGCACCCAGCGATGCAGGCGGCGCGAGTAGGCGCTGAAATGCGACGGGTAGTCGTCAATCACCGCGATGTCGCTGGCCAGCCCGGCGCGCGCGTAGGCGCCTTCAATCAAATCGTGGCTTAGGAGCGCGTTGGTCGGGAAATCGCTCTGCCCAGCACGCGCTGAAACGTTTCAACCTCGTAGATCCCCTTGCCGGTAAACTGCCTTCGCCGAAGAGATCCTGATAAACGTCGGAGATGGCCTGCGTGTAGATGTCGAATCCGGTCTGGCCGGAGTAGATCGAGGCGAGACGCGAGTGCGTGGAAGATTCAATGCTGACGCTGACGCGCGGTTGAAGGATTCCGTAGCCCTCCACCACGGTGTTGCTCTTGGGATCGATCACGGCTTGATTCAACGGATGCGCCATCGCTCCGACCAGCCGCTGCGCCGTCCCCGGAGGCAGTTTGGTGTCGGCATCCAGCGTAATGACGTAACGAATCCGGGGAAAAACCGAGAGGTCGCCCACCTTCACCGGAAAGCTGTCAAACCCGCCGAGCAGCAGGTTGTTGAGGTCCATGATCTTGCCGCGCTTGCGCTCCCAACCCATCCAGCTACCTTCCGAAGGGTTGTAAACCCGGTGGCGGTGCAGATGGATGAACCCGCCTTTTCCGTCTTTGGCATACTTCTGGTTGAGCCCATTGACCAAGGCGGAGCAGGTATCGACCAGCGCATCGTGCTCATCAAAACGCTGGGACGCGTCCGGTGAATCGGTCAGCAGCGCGAAATGGAGATTGGCGTCGCGATTGCCCAGGTAGCGGACTTCCAGGGCCTGAACGTTGCGGCGAACCTCCGCCTCACTGCAGCAGCAAGCACGGAACGGCAACCAGGGTGGACGATTCCAACGGGATGCCGTCGGAGAAATCCATTTTGGGAATCCGGCGCGGCGGCACCAGAATGCTGGTCAGGCGGTTGATGATGCCCACCGCGGCGTGGCTTGCGGGAATCAGCAGCAGCAATCCCGGCAAAAGCGGAATCACCGCGCCAAGACGGTGCAATAGGAAGATGACGAGCGCGAGGGTGGTGACTTCAACGCCCACCACGTAGAAAACCTCCGGCCAATTGAGGACGGCGTTCAACAGCCGCACCTTCCACGAGGGTTTGCATCCAAGGCGCCGTTTAAGGATCTTCACCCCCCCGGCAAGCAGGTAGTAACCAACGTGAGTTTTGCGCCGGAGCGAGCGCACTTCGCTCCCGCCAATCCTGCTATGCGCCCGCATGGCGAGAAAGACCGATTGCCGGGCAACCTCTTCTTCGCTGAAGAGCGATTCGCGCGCCAATTCCTCCACCGCGCTGCGATACATCTGGCGGCTCGCATCGTCCATTCGCGCATAGACGCCGGAAGGATCGCGCTGGAGCGCGCGCTCGGCCGCGCTCGTCCGCTCAAAGAACTTTTCCCAATCCATCTCCTGAAGTGCGCGCAGGCCCTGACAGCATTTTAGGACAGTTTCGATGCGCCGCTCACCGGCCACGGACTCCATCTGCCCGGAAACGTTTTGCGACTGAAAGGCGGCGGCGGGGGCGTCAACCTTCTCCAGCAGAGCGCCTTCCAGCATGGGCTTCAGCGCCCATATTTCCGCCATCATGAGACTTCCAGCTTGCTGCGCGCCTTCGAGGTAATGAATCAGATCTTCCTCGGCGAAGGTCCCGTTGGTGGCCCCTAGGAACCCCGCGGCCACTTGGTAAGGACGCGGCACGACCTCATCACCCTCCAAAACCCCGGGCGACTTGAGCACGTTCAAGGCGTCAAGCACCGACTGGCCCGCAGTCTCCAAGAGTCTGGTGTTTTCGAGGAAGACGATGGCGCCGGGAGGCAGGCTCTCGCCCGCGGATTGCCGTTGAGCGAGGCTGGAACAGACCGAATGAATCCGCTGATGGAGAGCTTTCCAGCGGTTGGTGAACTGTGTGGTGAGGGGCTTGTCGTCTACAAGCTGCCAACTCTCCGCGTCACGAACTCCGCGCACCGCAAGCGCGCATGCGCCCGGCTCTCGTTTCCTTTTTCCTGGCGCGGGCCTTGTGCGGATGGCCAAGCCTCGCCGCCCAAACTCCCGTTAGGTGAAGGTGCTTGGGCTCCGGAAACATTGGCAAGCGGCGATGTGGTGAGCGGATGCAATCCTCTACTCTCCTAACGATAGCTGGCGGCCTGAAGCTCGAACATTTTCGAGTAACGCTCCCCGCGGCGGATGAGTTCGCTGTGGCAACCCTCTTCGGCGATGCGCCCGTCTTCGAGGACCAAAATTCGGTCCGCCATGCGCACAGTTGAAAATCGGTGAGAAATCAGGAGCGCCATCTTCCCCTGGGTCAGCTCCGAGAAGCGCTTAAAGACTTCGCGTTCGGAGCGCGCATCGAGCGAAGCCGTGGGCTCATCCAGAATCAAGAGTTGCGAGTCGCGAAGGTAGGCCCGGGCGAGCGCAATCTTCTGCCACTCGCCGCCGGAGAGGTCGACGCCGCCGTCGAAGCGACGCCCCAGCATCTGTCCATAACCGAATTGCAACTTTTCGATGACCTGGGCCGCCATGCTCTTGCGCGCCGCCTCCTTGATTTTGGCAAGATCGCCAGCGTCGCTGATTTTGCCAATCGAAATGTTCTCGCGCGCGGTCATTTCGTAGCGCATGAAGTCCTGGAAAATGACGCCAATTTCGCGGTGCAGATCGTCGAGGTCGTACTCGCGCAAATCGACGCCATCGAGCAAAATCCGCCCCCCGTGGGATCGTAAAGACGCGTGATCAGCTTCACCAACGTGGTCTTGCCCTGCCCGTTTTCTCCGACCAGCGCGATTCGTTCACCCGGCGCGATGCGAAAGCTAAGGCCGTCGAGAATCACGCGCGACGTGCCGGAATAGACGAACGACACGTCTTGAAATTCAAAGCCCTGGCGAATCGGCCGCGGCGCGACCAGGGCGAGGGGCTTGGACCTCACCCTGGGCTCAACCGCGAAGAATTCCAGGAGGTCGGTTAGGAACAAAGCCTGGTCGGCGATGCCGGAGAAGATGGAGAAGATCTGTTGGATATTGGCGCTCGCTCCGGCCAAAGCTCCGGCGAGGAAGACCAGGGTTCCGACGGAAAGCTTGCCGGAAACGGTCTGGTAAATAACGAACGCGTAGGCGCCGTAATAGGCGGCCGTGCTGAGAAGAGCGAACAGCGCACTGGCCCGCAGCCGCCGACGAAGGAGCGAGACGTTTTCCTCATAGACGGCGTCGGCCAGTTGCGCGTACCTGCCACTGAAGTGGCCGCTGAGCCCCATCAGCTTCAATTCCTTCGCGCTCTCCTTGCTGGCTCCGAGGTCGCGCAAATAGTCGAGCTGCCGGCGCGTGGGCGTTAGACGCATGTTCAGGGCATATCCAAGGAAGGCAAAATTGCTTTCGCCCAGAAACGCCGGAATGACTCCGGCGACGAGCAGGAGCAGCAGCCACGGGGAGAAGGAAAGGATGCCGATCGATAGGGAGATCGCGGCAATCGATCCCTGAAGCAACTGACCCATCGACTGGACCATTCCGATCCTGTCCGTGGCCTGGTGACGGGCACGCTCCAGCTTGTTGTAGAAATCCGGATCTTCGTAGGAAGAGAGATCCAGCCTGGAGGCGTGCTCCATGACGCGAATGCTGACGTGACGGGTAAACCGGTCGGCCAGGACGCCGTCGCAATAATCGCAGAGTCGCGCCAGAATGGTTCCGAAAAGGGCCAGCCCAAACTCCAGCCCCACCAGCCACCACAATTCAGTTGCGATGGAGGAGTGGGTCTTGAGGGCGGCAACAATGATATCGATGATTCGGCGCGAAACGGTGAGCAGGGCGAGGGGAATCAGAGCGGCAAGGATGCGGTAAGTGATCCCGGCGGTCACCACTCGCGGACCCGCCGCCCAGATGATCCGGAGGGCGGAAGGGATGTTGCCGAGCGCCTTCAACCGCCCGCGCCAATCTGATAGAAACGAATCTCGATGGGTCATTCCGTTCATCGTGAGACCGCCTTAATGAGTTGCGCATGCGCTGCTCGTCCTGAAAAAACCGCGGCAATGCGAGCGCTGAATCTTTGCCGAATGCCCTCTTCCCCTTAACAAACAGGCAATTGGCGTGCCGAATAACCCGCCCTGCGAGGCGCGGCAACCACTTATCAATCAATGAGTTATGGCGAGGCTTGGATGGTCGGCCGGAGATGGTAAAAATTGGGCGTGCAAAAAATACTGGATACCGTGCAAGAAGCTCGGTAATGCGGGTTTATATTTTCAGATGTTCAGTGACGTTTGGGCACGAACCCATAGAGAGTCTGTGGCCCGAAACTCAAGGGCAATCATTGAGTGGCCAAGAAGGAAGGTTCGAGGGTCGAGGACGAGATTTTCTGGTTCGAAAACGGATCGGACTTGAGAATGAGGGTTTCGCACCTCTTCTATTTGGCCGACCGGTCGGGCTCCCAGAGACGGAAGCCCCCTTTAAAGGCGTTGCGATTATCGCCTGGGCGGCACTTTGGCGGGAGTGAGCTCAGTTTCTTGACGTTTCCCCGCCCAGAACAACGTAGTCCGTCTGCATCGCGGCGCTCAGTTTTTCGACGGCTTTCGTCACGTGGCGCTCCCACCTCTTCCTTCCCAATCGTTTCAAGCCGCGCAAACCGAGATAGTCTTCGTAAGTTTTCTTCTTATAGGGCAGGTGGGCCAGTTCCAGGGGTTCAAGAAAACCGTCCACAATCAGCGCGGAGCCGAGTCCGGTGCCTAGCCCGAGGAACGGCATGCACCCGCCCCGGTAACTTCCCAGCGCTTGCATGGCCGCGTCGTTGATGATCTTGACCGGACAGCCGAAAGCCTTTTGAAAATTGAATCCAACCCAGCCGGCGGCGAGATTGTGCGGGTCGTGAATGGGCCGACCGTGAACCACCGGTCCGGGATAGCCGATCGAAACCGCGTCGAATTTCCAGTCGGCGACCAGGCGTTTGACCTGCTGCACCATGCCTCTGGCCGTCAGGTTGGGCCCGGAAGAGATCTTGCGCGGCTCCTTTTGGCCGGTCGCGAGGACCTTGATGTTGGTTCCTCCAACGTCGATCACCAGGACCTGTTTTGAATCCGTCCCCTTCGTCGCTGCCATCGCACCCTCACGTTTGGGATTCACAACGCGGCGCTAAATCCGGCGCGTGATATCACCACACGATACCACACACCCGGAATTAAGGTTGAGGCAGTCCCCGGAAAATCGTATCGCGATGGAGCCGCCCGCATTCCCCATTCACGCTACCGCAGGAATCCGGCGATTGACTTAAGTGAAATGTTGATCGGGACACCGTCGTCAGTGTCCCGATCGGTAAACTATCAGTGAGACTTAAGCCGGGCGGATATTCTGATTCACGCGGAAGAAGTTGTGGGGATCGTACTCCTTCTTGACCGCCGCCAGTCGGTTATAGTTGGGCCCGAACGAGGCTTTTACGCGGTCTTGGCCTTCTTCCATCATGAAATTGACGTAGGCGCCCCCGGCCGAGTACGGATGCAGGGCGTCAAAGTAATCCTTGGTCCATTTCGTAATCGTCTCCTTCTTCCCCGGGTCGGGATCAATCCCCACGATCACGCCCGCCCCCAGACAATCGCGATAGCTGAATGCCGTATCCGCCTTGCCGACGCGATGAACGGCCCCGTTGATGGGGTACATGTGCAGCAGGGACATCCCGGGCGGAAGCTGCGCGGCAAACTTCTGGTGTACTGGGATTGACGCGTCATCAAGGTGTTTGAAGAAGTCGGCGCGCCAATACATATGCAATCCCGCGGGCAGCAAGGGATCAAACAGGCTTTGCAGCATTGTGAAGGGCATGGGGCCCACGTGATCGAGCAGGGGCTTGCCGACGCTGCGCATCGGTTTGGTCACCCTTTCGGCCTTTTCCGCATCGGCGGTGGAGCACCAGATGATGGCGCACACCTTTTGATTGTGGAGGCTCTCCGGAAATAAGGGCGCCGGGGGGACCATCATGAACGCAAGGAAACCGCTGACGTCTTCAGGCGCATGGGCAATGAACTCCCGGTAGGCTTTGACCACTTCCGGGGTCTGTTCCAGGGGCCAGAAAGTCGGGCCGGCATTCACCATCTTGACCGGATGAAGCTTCAGATAGAAACGAAGTGACGACGCCGAAATTGCCGCCCCCGCCGCGGATGGCCCAGAACAGGTCGGGATGTTCCTTTTCGCTGACGTGGACGAACCGCCGTCGGCCAGCACCATATCGGCGCCGAGGAGGTTGTCAATCGTAAGGCCAAAGGTGCGGGTCAGGTGGCCGATCCCCCCGCCCAGAGTCAGCCCGCCCACGCCCGTCGTGCTGACCGTGCCGTTGGGAGTGTGAAGGCCAAAAGCGTGCGTGGCGTGGTCGACTTCGCGCCAGACGCATCCGCCTTCCACCCGGACGGTGCGCGCAAAGGGATCCACGCGGATTCCCTTCATGGGTGAGAGGTCGATCACCAGGCCGTCGTCGCAGATGCCAAGCCCGCCCGCGTTGTGGCCCCCGCCGCGCACGGCGGTCAGCATCGCATTTTCGCGGCCGAATTGAACCGCGGCCATCACATCAGCCACGTCGGCGCAACGCGCCATGATCCTGGGCCGCTTGTCAATCATCCCGTTGTAAACCTTACGGGCTGATTCGTAGGCAGCGTCTGCGGGCTGGATAATCTCGCCGCGGAAGGCGCTGCGGAGTTGGTCGATGGTTTGGTTTGCCATGAAATGCTCTCCATTCTGAAATGGTCTTGCCGGCTCCATCACTTTGGGTGAGGAACTCTCGTTGTGGAGTCTGAATGTGATGTACGCCAGCCCAGCGAATATCGCAAGTATATCCTTCCCGCGCTTATCTGGGAGTCTGGCAATGTTGATTTTGTCATGGTAGAATAGCAATCACTTGTTTGGGCGTCCCAAAAACTTAGCCAGGAGTCCGTATCGAGAGTCCTATGGATGCACTCTCGGAGATCCTCCATTCCGTCAAGCTCGAAGGGGCTGTGTTCCACAACGCGGAATTCACAGCGCCCTGGGGCTTTCGCTCGCCTCATTCCTGTGACCTCGCTTCCTTTCTGGGCAAGAGACGGCAAGCACGTCATCATCTATCACCTGCTGACCCAGGGCCGGGCTCGCGGCGAAGTCGAGGGAAGCGGCCATGGAGTGGACCTGGGACCGGGCGACATCGTGGTGTTCCCACACGGCGACCCGCATGTTGTTTCCAACGGCTCTCCCGTTTGCATCGTTGACAACGGCAAGCTCCTGAAGGAGGTCTTCGCCCAGGGTTTGGCTTTGGCCCGCGGCGGCGGGGGTGGAGAGTCCACCCTGTTCGTCTGCGGATATATGGATTGTGACCAGGGGACTCTGCAGAACCTTTCTCGGCGGGCTGCCCCCGGTGTTCAAGGTGAACATCCGCAACGACGCGGCGGGGCAATGGCTGGAAAACTCGATCAAGTTTTCCGCCAAGCAAGCGGGGAAAATCACGCGGGCAGCGACGCTGTATTGGCAAGACTTTCGGAAGCGCTTTTTGTCGAAACCCTGCGCCGCTACATGGCCGATCTACCCGAGACTCAGACGGGCTGGTTGGCAGGAGCGCGTGACCCCGCGGCAACGTATGCTGGCGCGTCCTGGAATTTGTAACTTTGGCCGATGAGTCGCGGCTGATCTCGCGACGGCTCGGAGGTACTGCAGTCTTGGGCGACTCGGCGTATGCTGACTTCCTCCAGCCACAGCGTCGCGAGGATCTCAGGCGATGTCGGCCACGAATCCGAGCCGGCATTCAATCGCGCCTTCAAGCGTGAATTCGGAATGCCACCGGCGCGTTTTCGGACGATGGCAAAATCCGGCCAAAAGACCCTTGCTGCGGCAAGCAGATAAATAATTATCCTCCAGCCAAACCGGAGTTCGATCCATTTGTAGGGCGAGCCGCCCCCTACAAGCGGATCGAACGCTGAATCGTCTTCTTACCTTTCGGAATGGTGCCAGAACTTCGACGAGCGCCAAGCTTTCGGGTGCGAGGGTTAGCGATAGGGTGGCGGGCTGGGGTTCAGGAAGGGCGCGGATTTCCGGCGGGCCTAACTCCGCGGACCTGCGGAGCATTCCTGCTGTTCTCGAGTTGGGAAATCAAGTTTGCCCATCGCCTCCCAGGCGGCGAGCGCCGATCCGTGCTCGTGGTCAACGACTCTGAATGTGAGATCTCACCTCCACCGGCGAATCGCCTGATCAAGATGGAAACTTGCTTCGGCTCACCCTGCGTTCCGGGGGCAGTATAATTCCAAACCGCGATGGCAAGAGATCCGTCCGACCTCCGCGTTGCTAAGGCAGAATCCGAATCGAGCCGGACGCGCTCGTGCCCAATTCGTGCAGCAGTTTGAAATCGTTGAAGGCGGCCTTGGGAATTCCTCCAACGGCGATCAAGCCATAGCCTCCATAGAAGGGCCGCTTCACCACGCCGTGCTCTCAAAGACATCGGAAAACGCCCAATACGACATTATTTCCGTCAAGCCACGCACTGACGAATGGTATGAGCGAGCCAGGGCCCCATGAAGGCGGAATCCGTCACATCGACTTCATTCCTGTAGCTGGCATTGTATTCGCTGAAAATCAGGGGAAATCGGGATTGGGGACGCTGCGATCTGATCGTGAACTTTCTTGACGGCGCGATAGACCATCTGGTCGCGGGGGAATCTGCTCCTTGTGCCGAAGACATCCTTGGCGGTTCGTTGGCGTAGACGTGGTGGATACAAAATCGACGGGCACATTTCCATCTCGCGCAATGCGCGATGAATCGATCCACCCACGCGGCTTGCGCGGTTGCGGGCCCGCCAACGCGCAGGCGCGGGCTGACGCGTTCAAGGCTCGCGCCGACACATCGTAAAGGTGATAGAAGTGGATTCCTTCGGCTCCCCGGCCCAGAAGTCGATGTTGGGTTTGTTCCAAACCTCAAAATACCACTGCGAAACTTCCTCGATGCCGTAGCGACCGACGAGGTGCTGGGCAAAATGCTGAACCAGGTCTCCCCAGCGGTCCCAATCGCGCGGCGGGGAATTGAAAGGCTGTACCAGAAGGCCTGACGGGACGGCGTGGATGCAGCTTCTGCGGCATGAAGCTCAGCTCAACGAAAGGGCGAACTCCGTTGGCCAGCAGCCCATCATAAATCTGATCGATGTAAGAGTAGTAGTAGATGGGATTGCCGTTTGCGTCCTGATTGTAAAGTCCCACCTCATCGTCAAAGATAGCGTGAAAGCGGATATAGCGGAAATCTGTAGCCTCCTTGACCGCCCGCAGGTCGTTTCGATAACTCTCGCGCAGCGAGAGAATGGCGCGGCCCGAACCGAACATCTGTTCCCAGAAATGCGGAAACGGTGCGCCCGGCGCCTGCGCGTCGATGACGATGGATTCGGGATCATGCGATGCGATTGACTGAGCGTTGACGTTCTCCGTCGCAACCATGAGGCAAGCTGCGAGGCAGATGGCGAGTCCCACTGTTCGGGTTGGTCGAACCCGGGGATTCGATCCTGGACGAGATTTGAATTGTGGATGCATGACGGAGAAATCTCCCCGAACCCTCAAGCTGGGCTGGTTGAAAAAATTGCCTTCGGTTGCGCCGAAGAGGGTTTATACGGCTCAAACCCCGCGCGTGTCATGCCCCGGCGGGCCTCGGGATTTTTCATAAACGTCTCCCAGACAAAGCCCGTGCGCAGATTTTCCGCCATTAGCAGGCTGATGCCGGTATCGATGCCGACCACGTCATGGTCATACCAACCCTTGAGCGGATTGAAGGCGTTGACGAATCCGTACTTGCTCCACGCGCCGGTGCCGTAGCGGGCGCGCATATTGCGCAGCACGCGCAGGCTCTCCGCCGGCAGAAAGGGAAGTGATCCTCCCGCGGCGCTGGGGACGACGGTTCCATCGATGGGACCCATTCCGGCGGGCCTCCCCAGGCCACATAGCCGTGCTGGGAATCCGACGCGGTGATGCCCCACAAATCTGTCGCTGTAATCCCGGAAACGCTTGCCCAACTCGATGCAGAACCGGCGATGAACTTCCGTGGCGATAATCGAGTTCCGAAAATAATCGGCATAGCGGTCGCGCTGGTTGCGGAAGTCAAACCACGCCTGAGAATATTGATGCACGAACAAGGGCGCGAAGGAGCCGATATAACGCAGGCCCTCATAATCGAAAGTTGTGCGCTTCCAGGCATCCCACGCGTCATTGGGCAGCGGATGCGACGTGGAGCCGAGGCCGAGGAGATACATCATCATCATCTCGCTGTAGTAATCCCAACGATAGGGAAGAAACCCGTTCTCCGGCATCCATCCGTGCGGAAGCAGACGCGTATCCATGGAAAGCCACGTCCAATCCACGCGGTTGAAGATGGCCGTCGCGAGGCGATAGATGCCGTCGTCGATGAAGTGCTCACGGCAGGTGAGGATGCCGCAAAGCAGAATGGCGGTATCGATGGAGGAAGCCTCGGAGTCCCACACGCGCTCGCCGGTTTTGAGATTGGCGAAGTGATAGAAGAATCCGCGATGCTGCGGCAACGTCTCCCACAGGAACTTCAAGGCGTTCAAGACCCGGCGGCGAGCTTCATAGTAGTGAATGAACTTCCTCTTCTCACCGATGCAGAGAGCGGTCAGACCGAAGCCGGTGGCGGCGATGCTGGCGACAATGCTATTGTCCGTGGCGCGGACATTGCAGCGGTCCTTGACCATGCCGGTCTGGGGATCCCCCTGCTCCCAGAAGTAATTGACGGCGCCCCGCTCCATCTCATCGAGAAACAGATCGTCTTCCGGGGAAAGCAAAGATGTTTTGGTTTGGGCAGAACCCAGGACAGAAGATTGCGGAGCTTGACCTTTGACTTCAGGCGAGGGAATGGCTATGCCGAGGCCCCGGTCTGGGCAGCGAGGCAAAATCCGGATAAGCCCTGGAGCAGCCTTCTCCGCGAAAATGACATTCCGATATCAGGTTTTTCGCCCACAAAACGCATTCTAACCGATTTGGCCCGGAATTCTCAGCCATAGGACCATGGCGAGGGACGTACAAATTCTTTGAAACCGCTCCCTCGTCTGACCATGTTTTCAGCTTCGAACCGTCGTAGAATGTCATCCAAGGCAAAAGGATGAGTCGCAAAAAAAAGGCCGCAGGGTGGGGGGCGCTGATCGCGGTACTGGCGGGCGCATTGGTGATTGCCCACCGGATCCATCACCGGGTCAGGGTGAAGGCGATTTCCGGTGCGGTGATGCGGGCGGATGCCGATCCGAGAAAGCAAACTCCCATCGCCGGCGTTGTGATCACTGTCGATGGCGACCTGGCTCCGGGCGATTGGACTTCCGATTCCAATGGATTCTTTCTGGTCAATTTGCGGTCCGGAATTAAACCGGGGCAGCCGATCGTTCTCCATTTCCGCCACGCCGAATACCAGCCCCTGGAGCTTCAGGAAAATGCCGGCAATCGAATTTATCTGGCGCGGATGAAACCCGTCGCGGCCAACAAGTCGCAGGCAGCGCCGGGGAAGCAGATCGTGGTTGGCAACATTGAAGTCCGCTACTCGGTGACGACTCAGGCCACGGAAAGTATCGGCAACCTCGTGAAGACTTTTCAGGTTGTGAACAAGGGCGGTGTCCCTTGCCGTGATCAGATTCCTTGTTCGCCCGACAGAAGATGGAAAGCCGCCGCGGGTGGGATGTCGCTCGACGCGGGTGAAGGCAACGAATTTCAGAATACCCGAGTGTCATGCATAGCGGGGCCCTGTCCATTTACGTCGATCAAGCGTCCAGCCTATTCACCTGACGGCCGTACGCTCAAGATCGCCGCCCTGGATTGGTCGGACACGGCCACATTCCTCGTGGAGGCGGAGGTCTATCGCATCATGGTGAGCAGCACCAGCCGGGAATCGTTTCCGATAACCTTTGGCGAGGCGCTGAACTTTGCGGTTCCCGAGGGCGCGGAGGGAGTGACCCTGGAGGCGGAAATGGATGGGAAACCGATCGTGTTTCCCCTCGGTCCGGACCTTATCTTGAGTTGGGCCGATTGCACGGCGAGCGTGAATAGCGAGAAGGCGAGGGCCTTTCGCTGCACGCTCAAGCCCGGCTACCGGTTTCAATAGACAAATCAAGCGGCGGGTGGAACACGGCCGTAGAGCTGGACCAGCTCTTTCAGCCGCGCGCGGCGTTTTGGGGTGAGTTGGTTGGAGGTAAATCTCCACCGCCAATTTCCACTCGGCCGGGCGGGCAAATTCATGCGAGCTTCACTGCCCAAGCCCAGAACATCCTGAAGGGGAATGATGGCCATGTTGGCGACGGAAGCCAGAATGGCGCGAATCATGACCCAGTTCATTTCCTTTCCGTCGGTGCCCAGGTATTTGCGGGTGAATTCCCGTTCGGCGCGAATATCTTCTTCGCTTCGCGTGCTGTCGCCCCTGCCGTCCGATGTCCACCATCCCATGGTCGTGTCGTTGTCGTGCGTGCCGGTGTAGGCAACAAAATTGCGGCGAAAGTTGTGAGGCTTGAAATCGGGCGATTGCGGGTCACTGCCAAAAGCAAACTGGAGGATGCCCATTCCCGGAAATCCGAACCGGTCGCGCAGCTCGATGACTTCCGGCGTAATCACCCCCAGCGTTTCCGCGACGATGGGGAGATCGCCCAAGGCCTTTTGCACCGCCGAGAACAAATCGGCGCCCGGCCCCTTGACCCAGCGTCCGTTCATCGCCGTCGCTTCGCCGGCGGGAACCTCCCAATAGGCTTCGAATCCGCGAAAGTGATCGAGACGGATGATATCGACCAGGCGCAACGTCGATCGAAAGCGCTCAATCCACCAAGCGTAACCTTCTTCCGCCAATACATCCCAGCGATAGACGGGATTGCCCCACAACTGGCCAGTGGCGCTGAAGTAGTCGGGCGGCACTCCGGCTTGCGCGGTGAGGCTGCCGTCGGGCTCGAGGCGGAATAATTCCGGCGAGGCCCAGACATCGGCGCTGTCATGTGCAACGAAGATTGGAATGTCGCCCATCAGGCGGATTCCGCGCGCGTGGCAGTAGGCTTGCAGCGCCGACCATTGCGCAAAGAACTGGAACTGCACAAACTTTTGCGCCGCAATTTCATCCGCCAACCGTTCGCGTGCTTGGGCAAGAGCGCTGGGCTGGCGCGTGGCAAGCTCCCGCGGCCAGCGGTTCCAGACGATCCCTCCGTAAGATTCCTTCAGCGCGATGAATAAAGAATAATCGTCGAGCCAGGATGCGTTCTGCCGGCAAAACTCCTCGTAGGCCTCACGGCGCGCAGGCTTGGCATGAGCAAGAAAATTCTGCGCGGCGCGTTTGAGAAGAGGCAGCTTGTGTTGGATCACGCGGCCGAAGTCCACAAAATCCGCGGGAAAAGCGGGGAGGTTCGCAGTCATGTCAGCGGCGGGCAAATCGCCGGATTCGATGAGATCCTCAAGGCTTACCAGCAGCGGATTTCCCGCGAAGGCGGAGAAGCATTGGTAGGGCGAGTCGCCGTATCCGGTTGGGCCCAAGGGGAGCACCTGCCAGATGCCTTGTTGGGTGTCGGTCAGGAAATCCGCAAAGCGAAAGGCCGCGGGGCCAAGCTCACCGATTCCGAACCGGCCTGGGAGCGATGTGGGATGGAGCAAGATGCCGCTGCTGCGGGGGAAATCCATGGCCGAGGTTCCTCCTGAATGCTTTAATTGCTCCCCCCGTCGATTCTTCGCACGCAATGAAATAGATGATGCGGGCAGTTCGATTGTTGCCCAATTTGCAGAGCATCTGCGTGTAAGTATTGCACATTCCGCAATACCTTTTGCTCAATCATATTCTCTTAATGGCGAATGGCTGGCAATCGGGTGAAACATGGATTCCCTTGAGAATGAACGTGAAGCGCCAGCCGACGGCGGATTCCAGCGGATTTGGTAGGCCTCTTGCTTCATGACATTAAGATAGAAATTAAATATCCAAGACGGGGCCGTTCTGACATCCAAAGGGTTATATGAACCTGGGAGCAACCTTGCTTCAGGGAGGCCGTTGCCAATTTGTTGTCTGGGCGCCATTTGCCGATGTAGTAGAAGTGCGGATTTTCGACGCGCGGGAGCCCTTGCAGCAGGGCTTATTTGGAACCACCCGCACACGCAAGGAAGGCCGGCGAATGTTACTCGAGAAGACGGACTTTGGATATTACCGGGGAACGGCCGAGGGAATACTGCCCGGGGCGCGCTATTTATATTGCCTCGATGGAAAGAAGGACCGGCCGGACCCGGCATCGAGGTTTCAACCCGAGGGGGTTCACGGCCCCTCCGAAGTCATCAATCCCACGGGGTTCAAGGTGACGGATGCCCGCTGGCAGGGGATTCCACTGGAAGATTACATCGTCTACGAATTGCACGCCGGAACCTACACGCGCGAGGGTACGTTTGACGCAATCATTCCGTTCCTAAGTGAAATCAAGCGGCTGGGCGTGACGGCGCTTGAATTGATGCCCGTGGCGCAGTTTCCCGGCAACCGGAACTGGGGATATGACGGAGCGTATCCGTTCGCCGTGCAAAACACCTACGGCGGGCCGGAGGGTTTACGCCGTTTGGTGCGTGCCTGTCACCAGCACGAATTGGCCGTTGTCCTGGATGTGGTTTACAACCACCTGGGACCGGAAGGGAACTACCTCGCCGATTTCGCACCGTATTTCACCCCAGATTACCGTACCCCATGGGGGCAGGCATTGAATTTCGACGGTAGGGCCAGCGATGAGGTGGTCCGCTTCTTTATTGAGAATGCCCTCCACTGGGTGCGCGACTTCCAAATCGATGCGCTGCGCCTGGACGCGATTCATGGCATCGTGGATCGCAACGCCCAACCGTTCCTAAAACTGTTGGCCGCCGCCGTACACGGATATGCCCGCCAATCCGGCCGCAAGATTTACCTGATTGCCGAAAGCGACTTCAACGACGTGCGTTTTATTCAGCCCGTGGAATTGGGTGGATACGGGCTCGACGCGCAATGGAACGACGATTTTCATCACGCCTTGCATGCGGCGCTAACCGGAGAGCGGTCCGGCTACTACCTGGATTTTGGCGAGCTCGATCACGTGCGCAAGGCTTGGGAGGAGGGATTCGTCTATTCCGGTCAATTCTCGCCCCACCGCCTGCGCCGGCATGGAAGCTCTTCGCGGGAGATTCCGGCGAAGCAGTTCGTGGTTTGCATTCAGAATCACGATCAGGTGGGTAATCGAATGCAGGGCGAACGGCTGAGCACACTCGTCTCGTTCGAGACGCTGAAGCTGGCGGCGGCGATGGTGATTCTCTCCCCCTATTTGCCCCTGCTGTTTATGGGAGAAGAGTGGGGCGAGCCGGCGGCGTTCCAGTATTTTACCAGCCATTCCGATGCTGATCTGATTGCGGCGGTGAGACAGGGGCGGCGCGAGGAATTCGCGTCCTTCGGCTGGAGTGGCGAGCCGCCTGATCCGCAGAGCGAGGAAGTTTTTGAGAGCTGCAAAATCGATCATTCCCTGGCGCAAACCGAACGCGGGCGGGCGCTTTGGGATTTCCATCAAGCGCTCCTCCAGCTTCGCCGGTCGGAGCCGGCTTTGCGCCGGTTGAGCAAATCCGATATGCAAGTCCGCTGTGATGAAAAAAACAAACTTTTGGAGATTCACCGGCGATGTGAGGATGACGAATTCACTTTCCATGCAAACTTCGGTGAAGCGTCGAGAACCGTGGTATTGAACGGCAACGGACGGGGCTGGAAGGTGCGCCTGGATTCCGCGGATCGACGTTGGGGGGGGCCCGGAAGCGGAGTCTCTCCGGATACCAGTTCCAGAGGGGTGGCCCGCTTCACCCTGAGCCCACGGTCCTTTATTGCGCTGCAAAGGACGGAGTGACCTCAACTTTATGGGATACATCTGCATTCATGGACACTTTTACCAACCTCCCCGCGAGAACCCGTGGCTCGAAGCCGTGGAGCTTCAGGACTCGGCGCGTCCTTACCACGACTGGAACGAGCGCGTCAACGCGGAATGTTACTCGCCCAACGCGTCCGCCCGGATTCTCGATGATGAGGAGCGCATCGTCAGCATCGTAAATAATTACGCCAAGATCAGCTTCAACTTTGGCCCCACGCTGCTCTCTTGGATTGAGACCAACGAGCCCTCCCTCTACGGGGCGATTCGCGAGGCCGACGCGCAGAGCGTGAAAAAATTCGGCGGTCACGGCTCCGCCCTTGCCCAGGCCTACAACCACATGATCATGCCGCTCGCCAACGTGCGCGACCGATACACGCAAGTCTTCTGGGGGATTCGCGATTTTACGCACCGCTTCGGGCGTCCTCCGGAGGGAATGTGGCTGCCGGAAACCGGTGCCAACGTCGACACGCTGGAAGCTCTCGCCGAACAGGGAATCAAATTCACAATTCTTGCCCCCAACCAGGCGCACCGCGGACGCAAGATGACCGGGCGCAACTGGCGCGACCTCAGCAATAGCACCATCGACCCGACCATGGTTTATCTTCACCGCCTGCCCTCGGGACGATCGATCAACATCTTTTTTTATGACGGTCCGATTTCGCGCGGCATCGCTTTTGAAGGGCTGCTGGCCAACGGTCAGGCCTTTGCCGAACGCCTGGTGGGGGCATTTTCCGAGGATACGCGTCCCTGGCCGGAGATCGTGCATATCGCCACGGACGGCGAAAGCTACGGCCACCATCACAAGTACGGCGAGATGGCTCTGACCTATGCGTTGAATTACATCGAAACCAAGGGCTCGCGGAGCTCATCAACTACGGGCTCTATCTTGAACGCCACCCGGCGACGCACGAAGTCGAGATTTACGACAACAGCTCTTGGAGCTGCGTGCACGGCGTGGAGCGCTGGCGCGACAATTGCGGCTGCAACTCCGGCGGGCATCCGGGTTGGAATCAGGAGTGGCGGGCGCCATTGCGCGAGGCGCTCGATTGGCTGCGCGACGCGCTGGCGCCGCTTTACGAAGCCAAAGCCGGGCAGTGGTTGAAGGATCCGTGGCTGGCGCGCAATGAGTACATTGAAGTCATCCTGAACCGTTCCGCCGAGCAGCGGGAAAAATTTCTCGCCCAGCATGCCGTGCGGCCGCTTGACGATCAGGAGAAAACGGCGGTCTGGAAGCTGCTGGAGCTCCAGCGCCACGCCATGCTGATGTACACAAGCTGCGGCTGGTTCTTTGACGAACTCTCGGGAATCGAAACCGTCCAGGTCATGCAGTATGCGGGGCGCGCGGCGCAACTGGCCGAGGAGCTCTTCGGGAATCCGCTGCAAAGCCAGTTGATCGAAAAGCTGAGCGCGGCCAGGAGCAACATTCCCGAGCACCGGGACGGCGGCAGGATCTACAAGAAATTCGTCCAGCCGGCCTTTGTCGATCTGCGGAAACTGGCGGCCCACTATGCCATCCGGTCGCTCTTCGAGCCCTACGAGTCCGACGCGCGCGTCTACTGCTACAAAGTTGAGCGGCAGCCCGGATTCAATCTCGAACAGTCCAACCACCGTTCCGCCATGCTCGCGGCCGGGCTGGCCCGCTTTACCTCGGAGGTTACGCAGGAATCCGGCGTCTACGGATTTGCCGCAATCGAACGGGGGGATTACAACCCGACGGGCGGCGTCCTTAGCGCCAACACTCCGGAGTCGTTTGAGGCGGTCAGCAATGCTCTGAAGGAGCCGTTCTCGCGCGGCGACATCCAGGCGGCCGGCCAGGCGCTGGCCCAGAACCTCGACGGCGAGCCCTATGCGCTGACCGTGATCTTCCGCGAAGAGCAGGAGCACATTCTCAAACGAATCATTGAGGCGGAGTGGGCTGACGCCGACGCGGCATTTGCAAATCTGTATCCCAATCTGGTTTCCACCCTGCGCACCCTCGCGCGCGTGGGGGGATCGTTGATGATTCCCCGGGCCTTTTCCGCCGCCGCCGAATTTGTCCTGAATTCGCGTCTGCGGCGCGCGCTGGATGGCGACCCGCTGGATTTCGACGTCATTCACGATCTGATCCGCGACGCGAAGGAGGCCAATGTCGCGCTCGACGAGACGACCCTGGAATTCACGCTGCGGCAAAGGCTCGAGCTGATGGCGGACCACTTTCATTCGAATCCCGACGATTTCAAACTTCTCGCAGCGCTCGATCTGGCCGTTGGCCTGGCCCGGTCGCTTCCGCTGGAGGTCAACCTGGCCAAGATCGAGAACATCTGTTACGACCTGCTGCAAACTCATTATCCGAAGTTGGTGCAAAGAAGCGGGGAAGGAGACAAAGATGCCGCCGCATGGGCAGAACGCTTTCGCGCCCTTGCCGAAAAGCTCTCCCTGCGGGTGGCTTAATCGCGACAGGAAGTAATCTTACTTGGAATGCCGACGCTGCCGGGGATTTGATCCGGCGTTGCGACTGGCGGGGTCAAGAGCGATGACAAACCTGCGGATTCCCCTGGCGACATACCGGCTGCAGTTCAACGCGGAGTTTCGTCTGGAGCACGCGCTGGAGCAGGTGGATTACTTTGACCAGTTGGGCATCAGCGATCTCTACTCTTCCCCGCTGCTGCAAGCGCAGAAGGGCAGCCTGCACGGCTACGACTGCACCGATCCCACCCATCTCAACAGCGAAATCGGATGCTGAACAGGACCTTGAGGCCCTCGCGGGCAATTTGCAGAAACGTCAAATGGGATTCCTGCTCGATATCGTCCCCAACCACATGGCGGCGGACAGCGAAAATCCCTGGTGGATGGACGTTCTGGAAGACGGGCCGGCCTCGGCCTACGCCTCGTTCTTTGATATTGACTGGCACCCACCCCGCAAGATGCTCCAGAATAAAGTGCTGCTGCCCATCCTCCGGCGCCCCTACGCCGAGACCCTGGAGTCGCAGCAAATCAAGTTGACCTACGAGCAGACCGGGTTCCATATCCTGGCGTATGACGACATCAAGCTGCCCGTCGCCCCCCTGTCGTATCTCCTGATTCTTCAGCACGGCTTCGGCGATCTCGAAAGCGCCATGGGACCGGATCACCCCGCCGTGCGCGAATTGAAAGGCCTCTTTGCCGCAGCCACAAATCTCCCCGACCGCGTCGCGCTTCCCAGCGAGCGGGCAGGGGAAAGGAGACTGCAACGGGAGGCGCTGAAGGAGCGGCTGTGGAACCTCTATCAGTCCTCGCCGGAAGTCCGGGCCTTCGTGGACGAAAACGTCAGAATCTTTGACGGGCGCAAAAAGAGCCCGGCAGTTTTGTCCTGCTCGACCGTCTGCTGGCCGATCAGCCCTACATTCTTTCCTACTGGTTCTCCTCCAATGCGGAAATCAATTACCGCCGGTTCTTCACCATCAACAATCTTGTGGGCGTCCGGGTGGAGGATCCCCTGGTGTTTGAAGCCACCCACGCCGTCATCCTGCGTTGGGTCGAACGTGGGATTGGTGACCGGATTGAGGATCGACCACATCGACGGCCTGCGCGATCCGCACGCCTACTTGCGCAGGCTGCAAGAACGCGTGAGCGGCGCGGCTGTCAACGGAAGCCATCCGCCGTTCTTTGTCGTTGTCGAGAAGATTCGCGCCAAGGGAGAAGAGTCTGCCGGGCGAATGGCCCGATCCGCGGCACCACCGGTTACGCCGCCCTCAATGTCATTAACGGGCTCTTCATCGATCCCGCCGGCCGCAAGCAATTGGATGAAATCTACGCGTCTTTCCTCGGCCCGACGACGAAGTTTGAAGACCTTGTTTACGAAAAAAAGAAAGAGGTAATGCAAAGCCTTCTCGCCGTGGAGATGCGCTCGCTGGGCCACTACCTGGCCTTGCTCGCGGAACAGGATCGTTACGCGCGCGACTTGCGCCGCCCTGATCTGGCCGCCGCCCTGGTCGAGACCACGGCCTGCATGCCGGTTTACCGAAGTTATATTCAGGAAGGCCGGATCGCCTATGTTAAAGTTGGCGGCACATACCGGATTGATGAAAACACAATAAAGGAAATGCTATCCCCACATGGCCCCACAAAAGGTTTTGACAGATAATACCCCGGAGATAGACTTTTATATTTCTGCCGCTATACTCTTTCCAGCATGGCGAAGGAGGTGCATCGTCGCCCCATATATAATCCGCTTGCAACTGCTCAAGACTTTCCATCCGGTAATTTTGGCGTCAAATTGTCAGATGATGACCTTGTACTTGATATTGACCCACGCGCATTCCAGCACGCGATCAATCCTATACCCGCATTTGAGCGCGCTATTAACTTCCGTTTAAAAGACTCGACTTTTATTGTGACCACAGGC
>CAVTDA010000012.1:0-17145 GCA_963733285.1 uncultured Acidobacteriota bacterium | reverse complement strand
GGATTTCTCGACCGCCTTAAGCAGGCTGTGGCCTCCACCAAGGCCCAGCTTGTGGAGCGTATCGAAGAGATTGTCGAGAAGAAGCCCACTCTCGACGCTCTCCGTCCTCGACGACTTGGAATCAACCCTGATCACCGCCGACCTTGGCGTGCCCACCACGCAGGAAATCCTGGGCGGCTTGAACAGCAAATCAATCAGGGGCAATCTGCGCGAGACGTCGCACAGCTTCGGCCCGCGGTGGAGGAAGCGATCCGCGATATCCTGCAAAATCCCGCGCGAAGCTCCACCGCGCCCAAGGCCACGGAACCGCCACCCGGGATGCCCACGGTCATTTTCATGGTGGGGGTCAATGGGGTGGGCAAGACCACCAGCATCGCCAAGCTGGCGCATTACTTCAAGCAGCAGGGACCGCAGCACCCTGCTCTGCGCCGCCGATACCTTCCGCGCCGCCGCCAATGAGCAGTTGAAATCTGGGCGGGACGCCTGGGCATCGAGATGATCAAACAGAAATCCGGGGCCGATCCCGCCGCCGTGCTCTTCGACGCTCTCGCTGCCGCCAAAAGCCGGCACTCCGATCTCGTGATTGTCGATACCGCCGGCCGTCTCCACACCAAGACCAACCTGATGGCGGAACTCAGCAAGATGTGCCGGATTGCGGCGCGCGAGGTTCCCAATGCCCCCCATGAGGTTCTGCTGGTGATCGATGCGACGACCGGGCAGAACGGTCTTCAGCAGGCGCGGCAGTTTGTCGATCACGGCGGCGCCACGGGGATCATCCTGACCAAGCTCGATGGCACGGCCAAGGGCGGCGTGGTGATCGCCATCGCGCGCGAATTGGGGCTGCCGATTCAGTTTGTGGGGGTGGGAGAGAAAATTGACGACCTGCTGCCCTTCAATCCACAGGAATTTGTGCAGTCGCTGTTTGAAGCGTAGAAGCGTCGCCTAATGAAGTGGCCGCAGGTCATGTAGGGGTAGGGCTTGCTCTACCCAGGCCGATTGTGTGCAATCGGCAAATAAGGGGAGGCGAGCCCACCCCCCACGAATATCTCCTGATGAAAATCACCAGCGTCATTTTCGATTTTGGCTGCGTGCTCAGTCGAGTGCCCGAGCCCGCGGATTTTGAACCCATTCGCGAGGCATTGGGCGTGGATGCTGAGACGTTTCATGACGTCTACTGGCGCAATCGCGATGCTTATGACCTCGATCACATGAGGACTGAGGTCTATTGGCAGGGTGTCGGGCAGCTTGCGGGCCGCGAGTTAACGGCAGAGGAGGCGATGACCCTCGCAAATATCGATTGCCAAATTTGGAGCCGGCCGAACCCCGTCATGATCAATTGGCTGGGCCGATTGCCTGCCGAGGGTCTGAAGGTTGCGCTCATTTCCAATATGTCGATGCACATCGGCAACTACCTGCGCCGCACGGCCGCCTGGATATCGCACTGCGACCCGGTTTGCTTCTCCGGTGAACTGAAACTCTTGAAGCCCGACCCCGCAATCTACCACACGTGCCTTTCGAAGATGAGCCACTCCCCTGCCCAAGCGCTCTTTATCGACGACCGCGAAGTCAACGTTGCCGCCGCGCGCAACTTGGGGATCACCGGCATCGTCTTCAAGTCCGTCGAGCAGCTCCAGCAGGACCTCCACCCCTATGGCTTGGCAGATTCCTTAAGCCGAGTCAAAGCCGATTGAAACTGCATCCACAAACGTGAGGGTGAAACTCGGTACGCGCCCCGCAGGGACCAGCAGCGATGCCGGGTGCTCCAACCGCGTCTATTTTCCGAAGTATGTGCTTGGAAAAATGGAGGGGAATTTAGAGGGGTTCTTTGGAGAAATTCGAGGTTTTCTCGGGGCTTTGGTTGCCCCTAGCCTGCTGACTGCCCAGCCAGGCGGAATTCGATGCGGAGGGTGGCGGGAAAATCGGCTGGGTGCCCGCCCTGTTTTGCCGGTTTGAAGCGAATTTGCGGGGCGATGCGCAATGCTTCCTGGTCAAGTCCGTGTCCCAGCGATTTGACGACTCCGAGGACCCGAATCGTTCCATCCGCTTTGAAGATCACGGAAAGACCAACGTCACCCTGGATGCCCAGGCGGCGAGCCTCGTCCGTATAAACCGGAGTGGGCTTGAAGATGATTTCGACCGCTTGCATTTCCTCTTCCGAGGGAGCGTGCGGCGACTTTTGCCGGAGCGGGCGCGGTTTGGCGCTCCTGCTCAAACTTGCCGACTGCAACCGGTCCACCTGCGCCCCCGCGTCCTCCCGGACCCGCGACCCCACTGCCAAATCCAGCACTGGCTACGATTCCTGGGACACCTTTCTTGCCGCCCGTTCCATTTCCATAGCCGGGACCTTCGGGCAGACCAAACGATCCGAGCATGGGAACATTGCCCAGACTGTCACCCTTCGCTTTGCCCTTGAATCCTTCCGGACTCCCGAACCCGCCGGTCTGAACCTGATTAATCGGTTTGTTTACCGTGGGCTTTTCGGGCGCTCCGCCAAACCCCCCCCGTCTTCACCACTACGTTTTCCTTGGGCTTTACCGGCACCGGAGTTACCTGCGCAAACGTCGGCTGCGGTGGGGGCGGAGGCACGGGCAGAGTTACCGTCTTCTCCGGGGGTGGCTGAATCTTCGGAGGCTTGACCTCCGGCAGGGGCGGTGCGACGAGCTTGGGCACTTCCGGAGTCACAATTTTCAGGGGCGGAAGCACGCGGACAATTTTCGGAGGCTTGATCGGTGGTTCGGGCGGCTTGGGAGGCTCAATCGGGGGCAGCCAGGCCAGCATATAGTGCTTGGTGTTCGGCAGCGTCTGGGGGAAGAGCACGCTGATTAGAATGGCCGTTCCAATCACCACGATCTGGGTGATGACGCCGAAAAACAAACCCGCCCGTCGCCGCCGGCGCGTTTCAGCGCTAGATTCCAATTGGGAGAACATAGGCCCCGCCGGCCTCAACTTTCCACTACTTATTAGAAGAACCCTTGTCAGAAATCAGCGTGTAAGTAATGTACACCCAAGCGGGCTTGAATTCAATCGAGCCGGCCGCTTTGGTTGGATGCGGATGCGCCGTTTCGCGGCCATGCCGGGGCGCAGCTTTTTCTTTCAGAACGCCCGCGTCACCCTGCTCCTGGTCGGTCATCATTTCATACCTCCCAGGGAAAACAAACGACCGCAGGTACTGGACGCCCCAAACCAACGGGTTTGTAGTCGGATATTTATCAGGAGGGCAATCTCTGAAAGAGAGGGAAGGCTTGGCGGCAACGCTGTTTCCTTACTCATATTTAGTGTAGAGGATTTAAAGCGGAGGTTGAAGTGGAGTGGCTTGCCACGGAGATGGCAGCTTTCGCCGTCCCTACCCTCACATTGCCGTGTAGGTATGTTCCGGGTCTGCGAACCGTTTCGTTCCTGGCAATTGCCGAAGGTTGAGGAATCTCCCTTGCTGAGGCTTGCAGAGTCGGCTCTGAAACTTGCGCTGGAACATAGAGCGCGCGGATTCCTGCCGTGTCACTCGTGCTCGGACCGGTCTTTGACCCGATCGCCTCGAAGTACATAATCGAACTCGGATCGTCGTTATCGGCGAGGCCCAGCGCGTGGCCGATTTCGTGGAGCGTCACCTGGTAGAAGCTCGCGGTGGTGCCCGAATACGTCAATACGGCGCCATTCCCTGCCACCAGCGGCTCTTCCGAGGGGTCTTCGAGTCGCACGATGCCGTTCGGGAGCATCACGCCGTCGATCGCCTGGCAAACCGTATGGCCTACGACGCCGGAGGAAGCGGTATGGAACTGGCCCCAACCGAGCCGGATATCGACCGCGGGAGAATCTGCAACTTCTTGAAAAGTCAGGCCCGAAGCCGCCGACCAGGTTTGGAATGCGCGGGCAATCAGCCCTTCGTATTCCTGCCCCATATAGCCGCTAAATGGAGCCTCGGCCGTCCCCTGAGACTTGGCGATGCTCCACGTAATTGCTGTGCCAGTATTCCACTTCGCGCCTTCATAGCGGGTGGAGTTTAGATTCGGGTCTGGAGCGGCGACGGAAGTAACGCCTTGGTCCTGGCTGAGGAGAGAAGGCTCGCGGAACGAGTCATTCATCGCAGCCGTCTCATTGGCCCCCGCCGCCATGCTGGCCGACGCGAACCAAATCAGGACCATCGTAATTGCGCTCTTCAATCTCATCGAAGCTTAATTCTCCAATGGGTCGTTCGCCGCCCCTGACCGCCCCCAAACCCAGGTTACCGATCCTTGCTCACCCAAACTCTTCATGCGCTGAACTACTGTAAATATGCGCCTTCGCGGGGGTTCGCCACAATTCGCTATGTGGTCTAATCCATTTGGGTGATAGGCGGAAAAGCGGACGGAAGCGTATGCTCGGAGCCATGATCAACAACCAAGCCACCAGCAAGGAACGCCGCGCCGAGCCACGATTCGAGTTGCAGGATTCGGTGAGCCTGCACGGATGGAATTTACCTCTGATTGCCCAGCCCACGGCCAAGTCGCGGGTGGTTGAAGGAAGGGTGCAAAACGTCAGTTCGGGCGGCTTGTGCCTGCTGGCCCAGGCGCCATTGAGGGTGTCGGAAATGCTGGTGGGTGAGATTGCCGTCCCCGGAACGCAGGCCAGTATCCCCACGCTCCTTCAGGTCCGGTGGTTGCGAAAGAATCCTCGCGGCGCGAATTTTACCGCCGGGCTGCACTACGTGCTTCAGTCCGGACTGGGCGAATCCTTGCAGACACCAGCAACTCCCCCCGCCCCTGCACCAGTAAAGAAGAAGCGTAAGTAGATCTTGAGGACTAACAAATAAATTCAACCTCTTGCAGAAATTCCCCCCCTGGGAGTTTGTCTGGTTTCTCGACTTCCGACCCAAACCAAATCTTTATAAAGGCTTTATGATTTCTTTATTAGCTAAGATATACGATGTAGCCTCTAGGCAAATCTAGTGGGTTTAGCCGTGGCGGGTATAACTGTGCCGCTGGAAGACCAGTTCGGCGTGTTTAAGGACGACAAAAAGACTCACGACGGACCTGTTTGGAGGGGGTTCTTCCATGAACTTGCAACGGCCAAATTGCAAGCCCAGAAATTTGCCGACGAAGAGGACTGCGAGTTCTTCGTTTTCAGCTTCGTGAATTATTCCGAGGTCGCCCGGATTTTCCCAGACGGCCGGGGAACGCCAGCCTTAACTCGGCCAACCCCCGGTTAAATGCCCGACCCATAGTTGGTCCCCCATTTAATCATCGCTTCGGGGCCATCGTCGCCGGCAACGAAGGCGTCCGTCAAAGGCGCCGGAAGGTGTGGATCAGATCGGGCCAGTATTCCTGCAGGATGTTGATGGGGACGCTGAGTCCCACTTGCTCACTGCCGTTGATAAACGTGTAGCGCAGCAAGGAGGTCTTGGAGGGGGGATGCCACATAGTGGAAATCGCGGTTGAACTGTAGTACCCAACGAGCTTCGAGATGTTCGGAGTCGGGGCGCCCTGGTTGTTGAAAGTGAGAAAACTGTACTCGACAGCGTGCCAGGTGCGGCGCACGGCTCCATGCTGGCCCGAGTAGATAAAGCGGACGTCTTCATGCAAGGCCGCGGCGAGCGGCGCCCGGATGGTCCCCTGGACTATGTTGCTCGCCGTGCGCGAGGCGACGCGGCGTCCAAACCCGGCAAACCCGCCGCCCCACTGCTTGGGCGAGCCGGTGGCTTGATCGAGGATGAGAGCAAAGAAGACGGGCTTAAAATAGGCTCCGTAGGAGAAGTAGGTTCCCTTCCAGTACACCTTCCAGCGCTCTTCTGCCGTCAGTGGACTGTAATCCGTAGCCGAGGTTGTGACCAAGCCGGTCACGGGATTCACCGCCAGCCGCCGGCTATCCTGGGCGGGCGAGGTGGGATCGGCCCCTTGCTGCGCAGTGGGTGGCGGCGGATTTTGCTGCTGGTTTTGCGGATCAGCAGACGGAAATGTCGCCCATTCGGTAGTCAGGTCAGGCCGAAAAGTTATGCGTGGGGGAGCGCCCGTCGGCATGAAGGGCGGATACGGATTCTGAGCCCATGCGCCCGGCAAGAAAGCAATAGCCGCTAGGAATACAATTGCTGGCCCTAACCATCGATAAAAACGCAAGAATCGGTCCCCTTTTCCCCATCACGGATGCCACTCTAGGCGGAATTCCCTTGTCGGATTTTTGGCCCATACTTAGATTATCCCGAACTACCTCCGAGCGCAATGGCGGGAAGAAAGGTTGCGCCACCCCGCTCCCCGGCTTTCCTAAGCTGCATTCCGCGAACGGGCAATCGTCATCGCCAAAACGCCGTTGATGATTGGCACGATCGTCCCAGCGAGCCCCAATTGGTCCGGCCCGTACTCCACAAACAGAAAGGCGATGCCAAGGGTGGCCGCCAGATCGATTACCGCCCACAGCCATAGCCCCAAATATGCCAGCCCCGCCCCAGCAAAAAGAAAGTTGAGAACAAACGCAATCCCCGGCTTCTTCATGGAATGCCTCGCAACTTTGAGATTTGCAGATCCTTCCGTGCAGAGCCTGATTGGGCGAATCCGCTACACTCTCGCGACTTAATTGCACAGACCATTTTGATTTGCGGGTGGCGCCCCGATGGGTCGAGGGGTCACATCGGCGGCCACCAGCAGCATATCGACGGCTTGTAATGGGGGCTCGGGGCGCCTTGTTTACGTTTCTATTCTATGAGAATAAGTCTGTGTCCTTGAGAAGGAATGTCGACCTCGAACCTGCACATTGCGCCCAATGGCCTGCCTACCGCCCCCTCCACTCGGTATTCCTTTCCTGGGTCAAGGCCAACGCGGGCTAGATCGAACTCGACTTTCCGCCTCACATCGTGGTCTTCCAGATTGAAGCAGTTGATTACTGCGGAAGCCGCGCTCGGATGGCGGTGCGCGTGGGTCATTTCATCCAGGCCATAAAATGTGCCCGCCGCATAATACGGCTTCAGCCTCCGGTAGGTGGTCATGGCGGACTTGTGCGCCTGCTGCACCACGGGATTCGAGTGCGTTCCCCCGATTCCCAGATGCCGGCACGTGGAAGCAGTCCACCAGAACACCAGCGCGTTCTCGTTATCCGTGCGCAGATCAATGTGGAGATACAATGGCAAGGAATACGCGAGGCTATAATAATAAAGCGCCATCGACCTCCCGCTGAGCAGATCGTCCAGAGGCTCCCACATCAATTCGAAGCCCCACACCGAGTCGAATCCCAGCGCATCCGAGTACCCCGCATCGGCGGAAGCGCGCCCGTGGCCGTAGTACACAGGGTCGGGGCTGTGCATTTCGATCAGCACGTTGGGATACTCCTGGTGGACCATCCGCGCCAGGCGACGGGTACCTTGGACGTGTTCTTCGCGCCGCGCGGGAATCTGGTGACCGTGTTGCGGGTCCCAGCATTCTCCGTGATAATTGTTTCCATCGAACATGAAAAACGTCGCGCCATCGCGGGCCAGCACCTTCAGCCGCCGCGCCGTCTCCTCCTGGTATTGACGCGACGCCTGACAGAGGGGAGACGTATTAAAGCCGCGGCGCGGTTCCCATTCCAGGCGCCTTCCGGAGCGGTCCATCCGATACATGTCCGGAGGGTAAGCACTCGGGTCGCACCACCCGGTCAGCGGAGTGTGCAATGAATTTTTCAACCCGTAATCGCGCTTGAGCATGGCGACAAAGTCACGATGCGGGCCGAGCCGCGCCTCATCCCAAATCTTCGAGGCAAATTTCGTATCCCAACCCGGATCCAGGTAAAGCGCTTCACATCCAATCGCCTTGGCCTTCGCAGCTTCGGCCTTCATGTCGTCAAGCGTGTAGTATTTCTTGCGCATCGCCGGATCGCCCTGCTGCTCGCCGGGAAGCGACCACAGCTTGTTATCGTAAAGCTCGTTCCAGTGAACGGGCGGGTCGAAACCCTTGGGGCAACCGTGCCCCCGCGCTTCCATCTCCTGCCGGAAGGCGTAAAAGCCTTCGGTGATTCCTCCGGAATAGGCGATCACTCGGGTGACGCCGAACTGGTGCGACTCGCCGGGTAGCAGCCACGCACCATGGGCAGGCTCACCGTAGTGCATCCCATAGCCGCCCCAGCGCAACGCCAGTTGGCCGTTGGGGAGCGTGACGCGGTCCACCACCGACCATTCCATCCCGGTTTGGCTGTATTTCAACAGGAGGAAGCCCTGCTCACCATTGGTCAAGGCCCACGCTTCCGAGCCATAGTTCGGAGTCACCGTCACATCCATCCACATGGGCTCGAAGGAGAACTCCTGCGTCAGAACCTCGCCGAGTGAGAAGTCATTGTATTGGGTCCGGGGCCCACCCAAACCGCGCCGATACGGAATGGCGGTCAACTTGAATTTCGACCATGGGCCGGACACTTGCTTTTCCGTCAAGCTCAGCGGAAGCAGGAACCCGCAGCTCGCGGCGGTCAGGTCGAGCGGATGTGCGCTGCGGTTCGCGAGCGTGATCTGTTCCTCGAACCAGGGCTGGCCGTGCGGCACGCGAAATTCGTGCAACATATCCAGTTGCCCTCCCAGCGCTCCGCCCGAAAGCGTGACGGTGCGCGCGCCGTCGCTGGACTCGACCACACGGGTCTCTTTGAATTCCGGCGCGCCAAAGGAATAACTGTAGTCGCCGTCGGCCAGCGCCAGTCCGCTCGGCAAATGCGTGATTTGAGTTCTGCGCAGCCCCTCGCGCGGCGAAAGCGCCAACCGAAATGTCGCATTCTCCACGATCCCGCCCGGCCATGCGGCTGAGGTTGTTTCCCCTAGGCCCGATGAATTATTGAGAAAGCCCAACGCCGAAACAGCACTCGCACTGCCCAGGAAACTCCGCCTCGAAATGTGCCTCATCGATCTCTCCTTGTGCCGCGGGTGGCGCAGACATCGTTTACCAATCGGCACGACCCGTTGAAGTAAAAGAATTCTACACCCAACGCTTCCATTTGCAATCTTGGGCGCCGCATGCATTGATTTTTGTGCAGGCGTCATCCGTGGATTGAGTGGTTTTCTATGGCAGGGGGATGATCCGAAGCAAGCGGAAAAGGCAATTGCGGGCGGGAATCGTGAATTCTGGGTGGCGCAGACATTGATCTGTATGTCTGCGTCATACCGACGACTTCCAGCAGAATGTCGACGGCCTATAAGGGGATGGTTGGGTCGCATCTATAATGCACATGGGATCGCAGATATGGAATTCAATGTCTGCGCCACCCGCGGCCTACTTAGGTATATCTGACTGATGAAAAGAGAGGTAAGTGAATGGGCCGTCCCCAAGTGATGATGGGGTTAGATCAAGCGTGAACCAAACGCGTATGTACCAATCCTTCCCAACATGATTTCGCGGGACACTGAACAAGAGATCGTCGCCTGGTTGGAGACTCCTAATCCCCCCCGTTTCGCTGGAATAACCAGTGGGCTTATGTCGTAAGTTCAGTTTCCGCAACTGCTCCTGTCGATCATATTCCTCAACTTCAGCTTCTGACAAAACGAATCGCGTCATCGGCGATTCCTCAACAATTTCATCATCCAGCCCCACACCGGGATTGCCGGGAGGCATACTAAAGGTCCTAAAAACAATCGGAATACGGCAATTGTTCACTACTCGGAGCCAAAGCCCGACATTACTTTCGCCATCTTGAATAGGTACTCGAGGCCCAATGTGATCAAACTTTAAATAAACATATGGTTTGGTATGATCAATAACAATGCTTTTAACTTTGAAATCTTCGCTCTGACCAAACAATTGTGCTGCAAACGCGACCATGAGAAAGATTGTCGCTCGCCTCATTCATTTCCCCCTTGATCCATTCATATTCTCGCCGAATGCCTTTAAGCTCCGGTTTGGATGGAAGGATTTAATCATTCTTTCGCGCATATTCGCCTCTTCGCGGGTGGCGCAGACATCGTTTTCCAATGCGTGCGACCCGTTGAACTGAAAGAACTATACACCCGCGGCTTGGTCTTGCAAACTGCGGTGGCGCATGCATTGGTTTTTATGGATTTGTCATCAGTGGAAGGAATGATTTTCCATTGCAGGGGGATGATCCGAAACAATAGGTAAGGGGAGGTGAGGGAGTGAATCGTGAATTGTGGGTGGCGCCCCGATGCATCGGGGCGCTATCCGCGTAAAAACGTGGTGTCGTGTATCCACCACCCTGAGAAGCGGCAAAGCGTCCCGGCAATATCCAACCTAACTGACGTTGATCCATCGGCCTTCCAGCGTCAGTTTCCGTGTGCGCTATGACTGCGCAGGTTGTGCAGCAGGAGCGGCGAACTTTCTTCCTTCATGGGACGGGCTTTCAGGGGCGATAACCCGCGGAAAGCCTGCCGGGCGCAGGAAATTCCCTCGTTTGCTGCGGATTCATGGGATTGGCCAGCTCCAATTTGTGCCCGAAGGTCTTTTTTTTCGGATGCTGATGCGCCAGGTATTCCTGAACATCCTGCTCCCCAATACGCAGGTGGGACTTTGCCCCTAGCTCGGGGGTCTCCCGTTCCAGTTCGCTCCGCAATCGATTGAAACAGATGCTCGGCCCGTCCTGAAGTTGCAAGGTGCCCCAACGAGACGCATTGGACTCAATTTCCACAGAAAATTCGCGCGCATCCCGGGGAGGGTCCATTACGTTAAATTTATAGATTCGGGATTTAGCCCCAACGTCGTACCCTGCAAACTGGATAAGCATATTTCATTCTCCTGAGTGCCCTACCGCGTTACTCGCTCGCACCGTGGCTGAATGCTAAAGTGCGAGACCTGTTTCGACTTCTCCAAATCCCGCTCCCGGACTTCAGCTTGATAGTGAGCGAAATTGTGTCGTGCTATTAGGCCCCGGAAGTTGCCGGCGCCGCGGTCTTGTTTTTCGTTGCGTCCCGCATTTCGCGCATGCGCTTCCGCAGCAGAATCTTCTGCCTTCGTAAGCGGCCGAATCTCGATTTGTCACCATTTCTTACCGACATAATCCCCTCCTCTGCAAACTGATGACTTCGGTTCAGGCCGCCACCAACCTCAATTGAAACCATTCAAAGAGGTTGGTGGCACCGCCCGATCATTGTCAGATGCGCGTCAGTACATTCCCCCGCCCATGCCTTCCGGTGATCCCGCCGCCGCTTTTTCCGTCTTGTCCGGGAAATCGTTAATGGACACTTCGGTGGTGAGCAACAGCGAAGCGATTGACGCAGCGTTTTGCAGCGCGGCGCGCGTGACCTTGGTGGGATCAATTACACCTTCCGCGACGAGGTCGCCGAAGGTCTCCGTCTCCGCATTGAAGCCGTAGTTCTGGCTGCTGTGTGACATGACCTTCTCCACCACCACCGCGCCTTCATGGCCGGCGTTGGCAACGATCATGCGCAACGGCTCTTCCAGAGCGCGCTTCACGATGTCGATGCCGATCTGCTCATCTTCCTCGCCCTTCAGTTTGCTGAGAGCGGGAATGCAGCGCACCAGCGCCACACCGCCTCCGGGCACGATGCCTTCCTCGACGGCAGCTTTGGTGGCGTGCATGGCATCTTCGACGCGAGCTTTCTTTTCCTTCATCTCGGTTTCGGTTGCCGCGCCCACCTTGATCTGAGCGACGCCGCCCACCAGCTTGGCCAAGCGCTCCTGCAACTTTTCCCGATCGTAATCGGAGGTCGTATCCTCCACCTGGGTGCGAAGTTGCTTGACGCGGCCTTCGATGTCCGAACTCTTGCCGGCGCCTTCGATGATCGTGGTGTTGTCCTTATCGATGGTAATTTTCTTGGCGCGGCCCAGATCCTCAAGCTTCACGTTCTCCAGCTTGATGCCCAGGTCTTCGGAAATGGCCTTGCCGCCGGTCAGAATGGCGATGTCCTCCAGCATGGCCTTGCGGCGGTCGCCAAATCCCGGAGCCTTCACCGCACAGACATGAATGGTTCCGCGCAGCTTGTTGACCACCAGAGTGGCCATGGCCTCGCCGTCAATATCCTCCGCCAGAATCAGCAGCGGCTTGCCCGCCTTGGCGACCTGCTCCAGCAGCGGCAGCAGATCTTTCATCGAGCTGATCTTCTTCTCGTGAATCAGGATCAGCGCATTCTCCAGCACGCACTCCATCCGATCCGGGTCGGTGACGAAGTAGGGGGAGAGATAACCGCGATCGAATCGCATCCCTTCCACGACTTCCAGCGAAGTGTCCATGGTCTTGGATTCTTCCACGGTGATCACGCCGTCCTTGCCCACTTTCTTCATGGCGGCGGCGATGATGTTGCCGATGGTGCGGTCGTTGTTGGCGGAAATCGTGCCCACTTGCGCGATCATATCGCCCTCAACCGGCTTGGAGATCCTGTCCAGCTCGCCGTTCACGTGCTTCTTTCCATTCTTGCCGGTCTCATCGTAACCACAGATGGCGCGAACCGCCTTTTCGATGCCGCGCTTTACGGCCATGGGATTGGCGCCCGCGGCCACTGTCTTCGCTCCCACGCGGAAAATCGCCTGCGCCAGCACGGTCGCCGTGGTGGTGCCATCGCCGGCGATGTCCGAAGTCTGGGAAGCGACTTCACGCACCATTTGTGCGCCCATGTTTTCGAGCGGGTCTTGCAACTCAATCTCTTTCGCCACCGTGACCCCGTCCTTGGTAATCGTCGGAGAACCAAACTGCGTCCAGAACCACGTTGCGACCCTTGGGTCCCAACGTGACCTTCACAACGTCGGCGAGCTGATTCACTCCGCGGAGAATCGCGTGGCGGCTTTCCTCGCCATGAATAATTTGTTTTGCATTTGCCATAGTCAATTCCTCCTGAAATTCGTTGGGTTGCCTTGCGTGGGTTGAGTAGTGACGGATCGCCGTCGTGGATTGCCCGCCGGGTTGCCGCAACGTGCGCGCCCGATTATTTTTTCCCGCCGGCGGTGGCGGCCTTGCCCTCAATTACGCCCAGCACTTCTTCTTCTTTCAAGATCAGAACGTCTTCGTTGTCGATCTTGATCTCCGTGCCGGAGTACTTGCCAAAGAGGATGCGATCGCCCGCCTTCACGTCCAGGGGGATGATCTTCCCCTCTTCCGTCTTTCTTCCATGTCCAACAGCAATGACTTGGCCTTCCTGCTGCTTTTCCTTGGCCGAGTCGGGAATGATGATTCCACCCTTCGCGGTTTCCTTCTCTTCAATCCGTTTAATCAGGATTCGATCGTGGAGTGGTTGAAATTTCATGGTGGGTCTCCTTAAGAAAAGTCTTTTCGGGCTGAAAATCTGGGTGTTACGAATTCACGTCGTCTTTGCTTTGTGCCCGTCGCAAAGCCGCTCGCCTCCTGGAATCCTTGGTTTTTCTCCGGCACGGACTCCGTGTCACCGGCAAGAGAGCGTGAACGGATGACCTGACTCGGCTCAGATGATCTGGATGGTGAGAGGAGAGAGGTTTAGCCTCGACTTAAGACTATTCGAGTTTACTTTTATTGTCAATATAAATCGGTAAATATACATCGATTTATTAATGATAATAAGTTAAGTATAGGGCAGCCTTGGAACTTGACCTTCGTACGGCGACAGATCCTCAAACAATTGCGGTTGGAGCAGAGGATACTGTGGCCGCCTCACAGAATACCTGGACGCCACTGGTTCGCTACGGTCGAGGAGGCAAAGGGACCCTGGAGGTTTCTGTGTCAAGACCTCGTGGAGGCTTGGCGGACGGAATGCAATGCGAGTCGTCATCGCACGGCACTGGGGAGAGGACCCCGAACGCAGATTGCGCATAGAGTGATTTTTGTGGATGCGTCATCCTTGGATTGAATGGTAATCCATGGCACGGGGGATGATCCGAAGCAAGCGGTAAAGGGAATTGGGGGCGGGAATCGTGAATTCCGGGTGGCGCAGACATTGCTCTGGATGTCTGCACCACATTGACAACTTCCAGCAGGTGGTCGATGGATTGTAAGGGGACGTTGGGTCGCAGATATGGAATTCAATGTCTGCGCCACCCATGAATTGATCGAGCAGTTGTAAGGAAACGATGTCTGTGCCACCCGCGAAAAGTCCCTAATTCACGAGGCAGCCCAGCGCTGCTCTGGCTATTGCCCATCGCAGCCTGAGGACATAACGGTGCAGCTAGCGGCCCCTTTTTGGCAGCGGTCCAGCGCCTCTTCGCTTGCTTGATCAGGAATTTTCCCGCGCCAGTCGTTTACCGTATTGGGTGCTGCCTTCTCGATGATAAGGCGGCGTACGCGACGCACGCGTTCTGGAAAGTGAAGAGCACTTCGCAATTACTTCCACATGCCAGCACGGCGTCGTGGGCCGCAGCATCTTTAGTGCTTTTGTTTACCACGATCGCGCTATCGTTACTGCCGGGATTTCGGGCAAGCGCCCAGGCTTCGAAATTCGCGCCGGCAAAACAGGTCAGCGCCACAGCGATGGCCAATATCTTCATCATGCTCGTCTCCTCAATTTGCTAGGTTTAGTCCGCAGCAAGTCCCATCGAGAATTCTGTCGGAGGTACGGAGTGGGATCCTTTAATGACACTCCCCGGGGAGGGCGCACACCCTTGGTTTTGGTAAATCCGCTCAGGGGACGCCGACCTTTTGCACTGAGCCAAACATCAATTTATTTCTGTCCGCATTCGGATGGCTTCCGATAGGGTTTTGGCAGCTGCCGCGGCAAGGTCCCTACGAGGAAACAATATGTCAAGCTGGGTTTCATCTCCTTGATAAGGAGTATCCACACGACGTCCTGTCTTACCCTCGATAATTGAATCATTTCTAGACAGATGAAACGACTTCGAGCTTACGGTCTTGATCATCACGTCATACTCCTTCGGATTACAATATTCAGACTCCACCTCCTTAACCGTGACATCCGGCATGAAGTCAGCCAGATCCAATGTGGCCTCCTCATAAATTACCTCGCTTCCTCCTGAGTCGTAATAGATATGATCCAGTTGGATTTTGAGGACAACACTGCTACCACTCTCACCCTTCAACATGAGGTTATAACTATAATTCCCTCCCACTGTTGGCGTGCCTGCGCACCAGCTAGTGGAGCCGAGGTGAGCGCCCTCGTTGATCTCCTTCTGCAGTTCCAGAGAGCGTAGCTGAAAGTGCCTCTTTCTTCGTATCCTTCTCGGCGGCGTAGGAGGAGTCCGCATCAAGTTGTTCGGCCTCGTGCCCCAAATTCCTGGGGAGTCCCAGACCTTCAGCCTTCTTAAGTGTTCCAGCGCGGGGCCGGGATGACCCTTCTTCGACTCAACCACCGCGATGTTGTACCAAATCACTGCATTCCTCGGGTGGGACTTTTTTCAGCGGCAGAATTCAGCTCGCTAAGTGCGATACTCAGATCGTTGTTTTTCAGAGCCTCTAACGCAATTCGGAAGTGTTTTGAGCTTCCCGTTGCTCTGGGGTCAAGGTCGCCGACTTTCTGGGCACCGGGAGCCTTCTTTGGCGCTTGCTGTGCGGAACCCGCAGTTGAAGATAGTGCCAGGAGCCAGGGCAAGCCCAGAGCCAGCCCAGCCGCGCCCATTAACTTCGCAAACCCGGTTGATCTCATTACAGTCCTCCTCTACCTGACACTCGCGTTGCGCTCCCGGCGTCGACGTTGTTGCTGCGGTTCCTGGCATCATGAGGCTGCCTAGCTATTAGAAAGGCTCCTTTTTCCCTCCACATAAATCAATAGCATGTTCGAAAGCCTTAGCAACGCGATCCGCCAGGTCGCGGTCCTGAAACAAGATGCCCACATCTTTCGAGGGGCGCGGTTCACTCTCTTTCAAGCGTAGTTGATCGAAGCGACTGAAGGCGTTGTTCCAAGAGCCATCATCAAACATTCCAGCATCGTCGAAACGGTCCATAATGACTTGCTGGTCTCGGATGGCCTGTAAAGCCAAGACGTACGCATTTTGTTCGGGTTTATTATCAGCAGTAAACCACGGTCTAACATTGACAGTCGGCGAGAGTTCAGACAACAAGAGAGATGTTCTCCACCTAAGTATTCCCTCATAAGAACATGGATGGTCGCAGACGCTGTGAGTAACGTCACGAATGTCATACGTAAGCTTACACCCTGCAGCCTTTGGGTTGCGCACGTCCTGGAAGTCAGTAACAAGGAAGTCACCACCATTTATTGTCATATGCCCGACAGTGGCGGAGGTCAACCCATC
Organism: uncultured Acidobacteriota bacterium; assembly: GCA_963733285.1. Classification (GTDB taxonomy): domain Bacteria; phylum Acidobacteriota; class Terriglobia; order UBA7540; family UBA7540; genus Bog-366. The sequence continues at coordinate 1,093 of CAVTDA010000012.1, read as the reverse complement.
CAGCTTCCTGACGATAAAATCCATCGTTTCTTGTAAAGACGGGGCTGTGCTCGGTGTCGGCTCTTTCTTGGTTTGACCGTGACCACCCCACGGCATCGCTCCTAGGAGTAACAAACCCATCGCCATTCGCACGGATAGGGATTTCCGTGAGATGTGTCCTCTCTTACGCCAGACATTTGCGTTGTGTTCTAGACAACTATTCCACGACCGTAATCCATGCTTACCGAGCGTCGCTGGACGTTTTATAACAGCGACGATGCCGGTGGTCGCCGAAAGGTCGTGGCAATTCAGAACAGATCAGGCTTTGCCGGACGTACACCACAAAGATCTAGGAGGTGGAGCAGAGCTTTTTCCATCTTCGATTTATCGGTATCAGGTTTGAGGTAGAATTCCCACGTGTCCATCGCCCCATCGCCATTACTTGTTGTTGTGATATGAACACATTTTGCCCCACCAGAACAATTTATCGTGCCGGTCAAGTTGTCGTTAGCCCAGCTGACATGCGGTGACAGGTCTCCCGTGTCAAAATAATAATCACTGCCGTTCACATGGTAGACGAAATGACCATGGCTTTTCTCTTCCAGTCCAAAGCGCAGCCGTTCCTGGATGTAATGCACCGTGTCCTCGTAAGACGGTGCGTCGTTCTGTGGTGGCTGGGCCATCGTCACTGCGCCAGAGACTTCGAGAGACTGTACCGTACCGGTCGCAAGCTTCTTACCTTCTTGACCATGACTTGGCCAAGACATCGCTCCTAGAAGCAACAGAATCATCGCCATTCGCACAATTGTCGATTGCATTGGTTGTGTTCTCCCTGCCTCCGCTGGATGTTGAAAAACCCAATCGTGAGTGCCTAATGTTGGTGCCTGTATGAATCGGGCTCTGCTGCCACGGGGAGCGCAGTAGCCCGAACCTTGAACCGTAAATTCTCGCGACGTGCTCCTGGCCGTTGTCAGATAGCGTTATCAAGATGAAAGTTGGAAGAAGCCAAATCATTGCTTCTGGAAGACTGCCCACTGTCTTGGTGATCCTGCAGAATCGTACCCTGTAAACGGCTGCATCGTTGACCAGGTGCAATCGAGCGCAAAGGATTGGG